>CACWWI010000124.1 GCA_902764575.1 uncultured Coriobacteriaceae bacterium | reverse complement strand
TCCTCGGGCATGCGCTGGCGCTCGGCCTCGAGGGCTCGGGCGATGCGCTCGGCCTCGTCGACGCTCGGGTCGACGCAGAACCGCAGCTCAGGTGACGTGCGCCAGCTGAGCTTTTTCGCGAGGATCGAACGGATGCGGCCGCCGGCCTTTTTGAAGGCCTCCTGCGCGTCCTCGTAGGTGTCGGGCGAAGACGTGAAGTACACGTTGCAGACGCTGCGGTCGAAGCTGACCTCGCAGCCCGTGATGGTGACCATGCGAAGGCGCGGGTCCGAGATCTCGAACATGAGCGTCTCGGCGATGACCTGCCGCGCCTGCTCGTTCACGCGCCTGTTGGATGCGTTTTGCTTCAAAGCTAACTCCTATAGAAAGGGCCGGCGGCCGCTTGGCCGCCGGTACCGTTTACTCGGTGCGTTCGACTTCCTTGATTACGTAGCCTTCGATGGTGTCGCCGACCTTCAGGTCTTGGAAACCGTCGACGCCGAGGCCGCATTCGTAGCCCGCCTTCACGGACTTCACGTCGTCCTTGAAGCGGCGCATGCTGGCCAGCGAGCCCTCGTAGATGACGGTGCCGTCGCGGACGATGCGCACCTTGTCGTCGCGGTGCATCTCGCCCTCGATCATGTACGAGCCCGCGATCGTGCCGACCTTCGGCACCTTGAACAGCTCGCGCACCTCGGCGATGCCCGTGTCCTCTTCCACGATGTCCGGGGAGAGCAGGCCCACGCGCGCGGCGTTGATCTCCTCGATGGCCTGGTAGATGACGCGGTACAGGCGGATGTCGACTTTCTCCTTCTCGGCCTGCTGCTTGGACTTGCCGGTCGGGCGCACGTTGAAGCCGATGATGATGGCGTCGGAAGCGCTCGCCAGCGTGACGTCGGTCTCGGTGATGCCGCCGACCGCGGAGTGCACGATGTTGATGCGCACCTCGGACTGGTCCATCTTCTCGAACGCGTCGCGCAGCGCCTCGATGGAGCCCTGCACGTCGGCCTTCACGATGAGGTTGAGGTCGGTCTGCTTGCCCTCCTCGATGCGGCTGAACAGGTCGTCCAGGTTCATGTGGCTCTTCGTCTCCTGGGCGGCCAGGCGCTCGCGCAGCTGGCGCTCCTCGGCGAGCTTGCGGGCGTCGCGCTCGTCCTCGAACACGCGGAACTCGTCGCCGGCGACGGGCACGCTCGAGAGGCCCAGGATCTCGGCCGGGTCGGCCGGGAAGGCTTCCTTCACCTGATTGCCGTGCGGGTCGATGAGGGCGCGCACGCGGCCGTACGACGTGCCGGCCACCACGACATCGCCCGGGTGCAGCGTGCCGCGCTGCACGAGCACGGTTGCCACGGGTCCGCGGCCCTTGTCGAGGTTGGCCTCGATGACGAAGCCGGACGCCAGCGCGTCGGGGTTGGCCTTCAGTTCCAGGACGTCGGCCTGCAGGATGATGGTCTCCAGCAGGTCGTCGATGTGCAGGTTCTTCTTCGCGGACACTTCCACGAACATGTTGGAGCCGCCCCATTCCTCGGGGATGACGCCGTACTCGGTGAGCTCCTGGCGCACGCGGTCGGGGTTGGCGCCGTCCTTGTCGATCTTGTTGACGGCCACGACGATGGGCACCTCGGCGGCCTTCGCGTGGTTGATGGCCTCGATGGTCTGCGGCATGACGCCGTCGTCGGCGGCCACGACGAGCACGATGACGTCGGTGACCTGGGCGCCGCGGGCGCGCATGGCGGTGAAGGCCTCGTGGCCCGGGGTGTCGATGAACGTGATCTGCTTGCCGTTGATGTCGACGACCGACGCGCCGATGTGCTGCGTGATGCCGCCGGCCTCGCTCTGCACGACGCCCGTGTGGCGGATCGCGTCGAGCAGCGACGTCTTGCCGTGGTCGACGTGGCCCATGACGGTGACCACGGGCGGGCGCGGCTTCAGATCGTCGTCGGTGTCGTGGTAGACCACCGCGTACTCCTCCTCGGGCGAGACGACGCGCACCTTGCGGCCCATGTCGTCGGCCACGAGCTCGATGAGGTCGTCGCTCATCGACTGCGTGAGCGTGAGCACCTGGCCCAGCATGAACAGGCGCTTGATGATGTCGTTGGGCTGAACGGTGAGCAGCTCGGCGAGCTTGGCCACCGAGGCGCCCTGCGGCACCTCGACGACGGATTCGTCGAGCACGAGCTCGGGGTCGAGGCCCTTCTCGATGGCGGCCATCTCGGCGCGCTCGCGGGCTTCGGCCTCGCGCTTCTCCTTGCGCTTCTTGCGGCGGCCTTCGCCCTCGTGCGTGGAAGCGGCGGCCACGGCGGCGCGGGCGTCGGCCAGCACCTTGTCGCGCTGCATCTTCTCCACCTGGACGGCCATCTTGGCGTAGCGGTCCTCGCCGGCGTCCTGGCTCTCGAGCTCGGGGACCACCTGCTCGGTGCGGGCCTTCTTCTTGCCCTTGCCGCCGCGCTGCTCGCGGGCGGGGGCTGCGGCGGGCGCGTTGCCCTGCTCGGCGATGCGCTTCTGCTCGGCCTCGATCTGGTCGAGGAGCGACCCGACGCGCGCAGCCGCGGCCGCGACCGGCGCCTTCTTCTTGGCGGGCGCCTCGGCTGCGGTTGCCTCTGCGGGCGTGGGCTCGGCTGCAACGGGCTTCTTGCCGCCGCCGGTGCGCTGGCGCAGCGCGGCCTCGACGGCCTGCTTCTTCGCGACGTCCTTGGCAATGGCGGCGCGGCGGGCGGCTGCCTCGGCCTCGGCCTTCTCGCGGGCTACGCGCTCGCGCTCGTTCTCGATTTGGTCCTCGAGGCCCGCGAACGGGTTGACCTCGGGCGCCAGGCGGCGCGGGCGCGATGCGGACGCGGGCGCGTCCTCGGGCTCGTCGGCGGCTGCCTCGGCGGCGCGTTCGGCGCGCTCTGCCTCGCGGCGGGCGCGTTCCTGCTCCACGGCCTCGCGGCGGGCGCGCTCCTCCTCGGCCTCGCGCTCCTTGGCCTCCTGCTCGTCCTTCGTCAGCGGGCGCTCGACCTCGGCGTCTTCATCGGCTCCGGCGGGCACGGCCTCGCCGAGCTCCTTGCGGGCCTTGTCGACGTAGGCCTCGTTCAGCACGCTCGCGTGGCTCTTCGCGGGAATCTTCAGCTCCCGCAGCTTGTCCAGCATCTCCTTGCTGGACATGCCATATTCCTTCGCGAGCTCGTGTACGCGCATGCTCGGCATATTCTTCTCTCCTCTTCCCTATCCTTTGCGGGATGAGTCGACTTCCCCTGGGGAAATTGACTCATTCCTCCACAAGCTATAGCGATCATCGAGCGATGACCGCGAATGAGTCAATTTCCCCAGGGGAAGTCGACTCATTACTTCTCCACCTCGGCGACGATGCGCTCGGCATCTTCGCGCTGGATCGTCGCCCTCAGGGCGCGCTGCAGCTTCTTCGTCTTCAGCGCCTTGCGCAGGCACTCCGCGGAACACGCGTAGGCGCCGCGGCCGGGCTTGCGGCCCGTGGGGTCGAAGGCGACCGATCCGTCCGCGAGGCGCACGATGCGGATGAGCGAGGCCTTGCCGGTCTGCTCGCCGCAGCCGACGCAGGTCCTGGCCCCCTTCTCCTTTGTCGCAGTCGCCTCGGGCATGTGCTCTTCCCTACCTTGCTTCCTTGCTTCCTTGCTCTCCAGCTTGCTTCCAGCCGCCGTTATTCCTGGTCGGCGTGGATGCCGCAGTACCTGCTGCCCGGACGCGCGTGGTTGCGGCACTTGATGCCGTCCTCGCTCACGTACGCGCAGAACTCGGATTCCTCTTCTTCCACCTCGTCGATCAGCGAGTCGTCGTCGACGAGGGCCTCGCCCACGAACGACGCGCTCTTGATGTCGATGTGCCAGCCGGTCAGGCGCGCGGCCAGGCGGGCGTTCTGGCCCTCCTTGCCGATGGCGAGCGACAGCTGGTCGTCGCTCACGACGACGGTGGCGTAGTGGTTCTCCTCGTCGATCGTGACGGAGTTCACCTTGGCCGGCGACAGCGCGTTGCCCACGTAGGCGGCCGGGTTGTCGGACCACTGGATGACGTCGACGCGCTCGTTGCGCAGCTCCTCGACGACCATGCGCACGCGGCTGCCCTTGGGGCCGACGCAGGCGCCCACCGGGTCGAGGTTGCTCTCGCGCGAGGCCACGGCGACCTTGCTGCGCACGCCGGGCTCGCGGGCGATGGACTTCACTTCCACCAGGCCGTCGTAGATCTCGGGGACCTCGATCTCGAACAGGCGGCGAATCAGGTCGGGGTGCGTGCGCGACACGACGATGCTGGGGCGCTGGGCCTCGCCGCGGGCGCGCGGCGCGTCGCTCGAGGGGTCGCGGACGTCGATGATCAGCACCTTCAGGCGCTGGTTGTGGCGGTAGTGCTCGCCCGCCGGGCGCTCGTTGCGCTCGTTGGGGAAGCGCTTCTGGTCGTAGTGCGGCAGCTCGGCCTCCACGCCGTCGCGGATCTTGATGATGGTGAAGTCGGGCGTGCCCTGCAGCACCGTGCCGGTGACGAGGTCGCCCACGCGGCCGGCGAACTCCTCGAAGATGGACTGGCGGCCGGCGTCGCGCACGATTGCGGCGATGACGCTCTTGGCGTTCTGGGCGGCGATGCGGCTCACGTCGTTGGGCGTGACGTCGCGCTCCTCGAACTCGCTGTACTCCTCGATCTCGCGGCCGGTTTCCTCGTCGACGACGATGGTCGGCTCGCCCACGGGCACCAGCTCGTACACGTAGATCTTGCCGGTTTGGCGGTCGATCGTCACGCGCGCGTCCCACTCGAGGTCGAGGATGCGCTGGTAGCTGTTGGCCAGCGACTCCTCAAGCCTCTCGATGAGGTAGAACTCGTCGATCTTGCGCTCGTGCGCGAGCTCCTGCAACGCTTCGATCAGTTGTGATGTAGCCACGTTCGTTCCTTTCCGAAACTCTTACTAAGACCCGAAGTCGATTTCTCCCTTGAGGTTTGCCTTCTTCATGCTGTCGAGGGGAATGCTGTACGCCTGGCCGTCGCAGTCGATGTCCACCGTACCGGCGGCTTCGTTCACGCCGGTCAGCGTGCCGGTGAACGTCGAGCGACCGTCGATGGGGCCCGTCGTCTTGATGACGGCGCGCTCGCCCACGAAGCGGGCGAAGTGCTGCGGCGTGCGCAGCGGGCGGTCGATGCCCGGCGACGACACTTCGAGCATGTAGGCGCCCGGGAACGGGTCGAGCTCGTCCATGACGTCGTTGATCCACGCCTGTGCGCTCGACAGCTCGTCGAAGCTCACGCCGTGGTCGGTGTCGATGTACACGCGGATCGTCGGCGCCTTCTTCGCGCCCACGATCTCGAGCGACACGATCTCGACGCCGCGCCCTTCCGCGCGCGCCTCGAGCACGTCGAGCAGCGATTGTTCCCTTTTGCTGAGCACCCGGCCCGGCCTTTCTCCTCGTCGTTGCGACCGTTTTCCCTTCATACAAAAAGAAAGCGGGACATGCCCACTTTCCTCGTACGAAAGTTATGGTCGGCTCGAACTCCCGCTCGAGCAGGAAGCATCTTACCACACGACCTGCCCTAACACCAGAGCGCCCCCGCTCACGCGCACGCCATCCCCACAATTTCCGCTGAGCGTATGGTCGGGGATCTTCGCTTGGCCCTTTCAGGTCATATGGCGACAGTCGCTTATGGGTTGTTTCATGCGGATTTACCGCACGCTCGAGACCTGTCGTCGAGGTGGATCATCTACCGCTTCTTCCATTGCGAACGGCTTCCATCTACCACGGCGATAGTGCGGCCCGTATTGACCGTGGTGGATGATTCCCCATCTACCGCGGGAACCCTATGGTGCGTATTTCCCGTGGTAGACGGATTTGCCCTTCTCAATCCAGTGAAAACGCGAGTCGTGGCATGTATATACCGTAGTAGATGGATTTTGACTGGATGACACGTTTGTATGGCGCGTATTTCCCGTGGTAGATGGGTTTTCCAGAGGCGTGTCGTCCACTACGGGATATACGTGCCGCGAAGCGCGTTTTCACTTGATTGACTTGGAGAAGCGGAACAGCGCCACCGAAAGCATGCGCCTCTAGAGCAGGCCAAGATCCTTGCGAAGAGCCGTATGGGCCTCCTGCCAACCTTCGCCCTTTCGAATCCGGTAGTTTAGGTAACCTGCAAGCTGTTTTGCGGCGATGTCGAAAGCTTCCGGATCGTAGAGGCGCTGCTTGTCGATGACCACCATGTGCCAGCCGAGCGTTCCGAGCGCATCGAGGCGACGACGATCATGAACAACGTTGTTCAGATGGTCGTTGTCGCCATAGTATTCTTCATAATCTTCATCT
>CACWWI010000123.1 GCA_902764575.1 uncultured Coriobacteriaceae bacterium | reverse complement strand
CGAGCCAGTCGTCGGAATCGACCACCTTGAAGTAGCGCCCGCGCGCCTCCTGGAGCCCGCGGTTCACCGCTGCTCCGTGGCCGCCGTTCTCCTGATGGATGACGTAGATGGTTTCGGGATAGCGTTCGTGCCACTCGTCCGCCTTCTGCGGGGTGGCGTCCGTGGAGCCGTCATCGACGATGAGGATCTCGAGGTCACCGCGGCCATCCTCGAATGCCAAGATGGACTCTATGCACTTGTCCATATACTCTGCCGAGTTATAGCACGGTATTGCGAACGTGATCGTTTTCACGCGTACCCCTCAGTCCTAATCGCAACTGACGAACAACAGCACGAATGCATTGTACCTAGCTGGAAAAGATTGACCACAGGTACCATAGAAACGCGACAATTCGCTCCTTCTGGCGCAACTTTGCATGGAAGAGGGCTGTCCCCTTCTATGCACTTACGACAGGGTGGTGTCTCGTAGCTGGTCTTCTTTTTGACCGGAAAGCTCGCCCATGAGGACGTCCACTTTCTGCTCGGCTTCTGTGAGGCGCTTCTGGAGCGCCGCGATGAGCTTCACGCCCCGCTCGTAGGCCTGGAGCGTGTCTTCGAGCTCCATCGTGTTGCTCTCGAGCATGCGCACGATGCCGTCGAGCTCTGCGGCTGCCTCGCGGAACGTCATGGTGTCGATTTCGCGGTATTCCTGTTGCATGGCGCTACCTTTCAGATGGCCCGACGAGCGTCTTCCCGTCGGTTTCCTTAACTTCGCAGAGCAGACGGCCGTCTGCCACCGATACCTCTACGTTCGATCCGACAGGAGCCTGCCCGACCGATCGGATGACCTCGCCTTTCGGCGTTCTCGCCACGGCATAGCCGCGTGCAAGCGTTGCCAGGGGCGAGAGGTCGTTCAACCTGGACGCGCCGTTCGCGAGTACATGCTGCGAGCGCTGCGTGAGCCGGGGGCCCTCGGCGAGCAGGCGCACTCGGGCCGATTCCACGAGCGCGGCATTGCGCTCTATGGTGGCGGGCAGCGCGCGGTTGAGGCGCTCCATCGACAGGTCGAGCATCTGCGCGTCCGCAGCGAACAGCGTCTGCGGATCCCTAAACAGCGTTCGCGACGCATAGGCGTCCACGCGCGTCGCCAAGCCCTCCACCTGCCTGCGCACGCTCGCCTGCATCGCCGCCGATCGCGAACGAAACAGCGAGTCCAGCGATTCGGTCGAGGGGCTCACGGCCTCGGCTGCGGCGGTCGGCGTGGAGGCCCTCAAGTCGCTCACCATGTCGGCGATGGACGTGTCGACCTCATGGCCGATGCCGGTGACAACGGGAACGGGACAGGCCGCAATAGCCCGTGCGAGCTGCTCGTCGTTGAAGGGCATGAGGTCCTCGAACGAACCGCCTCCGCGCACCACGAGCACCACCTGCGAGCCTGCCGCAACCACGCAGCGCAAGCCCTCGATGATGCCCGCAGGGGCGTTAGCGCCCTCCACGGGAACGCCCGCGAGCTTTACGGTCGCCACGGGGAAGCGCCTGCGGAGCGTGCGCAGCACGTCGTGCACGGCTGCGCTTCGCGGCGACGTGACGAGCCCGATGCATTCCGGGAACGCGGGAATGGGCCGCTTGCGCGCTGGATCGGTAAGCCCTTCGGCCTGGAGCTTCTTGGCGATGTTCGCCACCTTCAGGCGAAGGTCGCCCTCGCCGGCGAGGTTCAGGGAGAACACGTCGAAGTTCATCCTGCCCTTCGCGGCGTAGAGCGTGAAGCGCCCCGCGATCTCCACGAGCTGGCCAACGGCGAGCTGCACGCCCGCCGAGCGGTACCTGTTGTTCCACATCATGCAGGGAAGGGCCGCGCTCTGATCCTTCACGGTAAAGTAGGCCGCCTTGTAGCCCGCCTTCACCGACACCTCCGACACCTCGCCGACGATGCGCACCGTTACTGCCTCGAGCGACTGCTTCGCCATCTGCATGGCGGCGGAAACGCTCAACGCGGCAGGGGCTTCGTTCTGTACGCCAGGAGCCTGGTTCTCGTACATGGGGCGCCTATCTGTTATCGCGTACGGAGATCAGGTACAGCAGCTGCAGCAGCGAAGCGAGCGCCGCGGCGACGTAGGTGAGCGCGCAGGCGCGCAGCACCGAGAACGCCCCGGAAGTCTCGCCTTGCGGAAGGCCGACGCCCTTCATGTAGTCCATGGCACGATGCGATGCGTTGAGCTCCACCGGCAGCGTGATGAGTTGGAACAGCACCACGGCGGCGTAGAGCACGATGGCGATCGTGTAGAGCGTCTGCCCCATGTAGGGAGATGCGCTCGCGATCAGGACACCTGCTAGGAACACGTAGAACCATGTGTTCTGCGCGAAGTTCACGACCGGCCACAACGCGCTGCGAACCTTCATCGGGCCGTACGCCTGCGCGTACTGGCAGGCATGCCCCACCTCGTGGCACGCTGTGGCATAGGCGGTCACCGAATAGCCGTCGTAGACGCTCGGGCTGAGCGAGATGGAGTTCGTGCGCGGGTCGAAGTGGTCCTGCCCTTCGGCGCCGCGGTGAATCTGCACGCCTTGCACCCCGTTCGCAGCGAGCATGCGCTCGCCCGCCTCGCGACCGGTGATGCCGCTCACCGAGCGTACCCCCGAATACTTCTTCAGCTGCCTGTTCACGTATGCCGTCGCCAAAAGGCCAAGGGCGAGCGGAATGATGATGACGAAAAGCCAGTAGTTCATGTATTGCTCCTCTCGAACTTCGTTTACCTGGATTATACCGTTTGGAGCAGTTCGCGTAGGGGCGACGTAACCGCCCCGTCATCCTATTCCCCGATGTTCTCGACAGTTACGCGACCGTCGTGGATGGCCAGGGCCAGGCGCCCCTCGATAAGGTCCACGAGCTCGGCGCCGACCATGTCGCGACGCCAACCCCTCAGCACCTGCGCATCGTCGTAGTGCCCCCGTGCGATGTTCACGAGGTCCTGGTGGCTCGCCAGCGTGGGCACGGCGATGTCGTTCTCCCTCGCGCGCAGGCGCACGACCGCCATCAGGAGGTCGACCTGCACGTCCACGTTCTGCTCGCTCTTCGCCGATGCGGTTATCTCGGGCCATGCCTCGGGCGACGAATCGAGGGCTGCCGTTACCAGCTCGATGACTGTGCGCGCATCGCGCGTCGTCAAGCGCTCGCGTATGCCGCGCACCATGAACAGCTCGTCGATCTTTCGCGGTTCGCGCTTGCAGGCCTCGACGATCTGCTCGTCGGTGAGCACCCACTTGCGCGGGACATTGCGCTTGCGCGCCTCGATCTCGCGCCAGGCGGCCATCTCGCGCGCTGCAGCCATCTGCCTGCGCGTGAGCTGCGTGAAGTGCTTCAGCCTGCGGTACCGCTCATGCTCGTCGACGACGTAGGCCGACTCCTCCATAAGGGGCGCCAGCTCGTCCTCGAGCCACGAGAGCCTCCCCTTCTCCTCGAGCCTCTGGCGCATCTTCTCGTACATCTCGGGAAGGTACACCACGTCGTCGGCGGCGTATTTCAGCTGCGATTCCGAGAGGGGCCTCGCCGACCAATCGGTGAACGAGTCCGTCTTCTTGAGCTTGGTGCCGCAAAGGGAATGCACGAGCGCCCCGTACCCGATCTGCTGCGTCTGCCCTAGGAGCGCTGCTGCCACCTGGGTGTCGAACAGCGGCTTGGGAACGCATCCGATATCGTAGATGATGATCTCGACGTCCTGATGGCCTGCGTGGAAAATCTTGAGTATGCCCTCGTCCTCGAACAGCCGCGCGAGCACCTTGATGTCATCGACCTCGAACGGGTCGACGATCGCCACCTCGTCTTCGGTTGCCAGCTGCATGAGGCACAGCTTGGGATAGTACGTCTTCTCGCGTAGGAACTCCGTGTCCACCGCGAGTATCTTTGACGTGCTTGCCCTCTCAACGAACGATTCGAGTTCGTCCTGCGTTGCTATATACATGCTCTCGAAACTCCATTGCGTTACGCCCATGTTGAGGTACCATCATACCAAACAGGCTACAGCGCGCGAAGGAAGAGGGTGGACGCTTGAAGCTGCTCGTCGTAAACAACACATCGGCTGGCTATGGCGATGGCGCCATATACGACTACCTGCGCATGCTGCTCCAAGACGGCGACGAGGCCTCGGTGCGCTGCACCAACGGCTCAACGCCCGTCGAGGAGCTGCTCCTCGACGTCGACCGCTTCGATGCGGTTGTAGCCTCGGGCGGTGACGGCACGGTCACCGCCGCCGCGTATGCCCTCGCAGGCACGGGAATCCCCCTTCTCCCCTTCCCCGCAGGCACCGCGAACCTCCTCGTGAACAACCTCATGCTGCCCATCGAGCCCCACACGCTCGCGCGCGTCACGCGCTACGGACAGTCGCTCGATTTCGACCTCGGCGAAATCGAGGCCGGCGGCTACCGGTACGGGTTCGGCATCATGGCGGGTGCTGGCTACGACGCAGCCATCATGCGCGACGCGCAGCCGGCTAAGAAGCGCCTCGGACCAATCGCCTACTTCCAGGCAGCCGTGACCAACGTCATGCCGAAGCGCTCGAACATACGGCTCGTGCTCGATGGCAAGGTCATCGAGACGAAGGGCCTCGGCGTGCTCCTCGTTAACTTCTCCCATATCCAGTTCGAGATTCCGGTGACCCACGACGCCGATGCGCGCGATGGCGAGTTCGACGTCGTCATCCTGAAGGCCAAGAACGCCTTCGGCCTCATACCCGCGCTCGTCGCGGGCGTGCGCGACCGCGACGGCTCGTTCCCCGACCGCACCGAATCCATGGAGGTCCATCGCTGCCACGAGGTGGAGGTCTATGCCGATCCGCCCCTGCCTGTTCAGTACGACGGCGAGCTTCCCGGCATTACGACGCCCTTCCGAGCACGAGTGCTCAACCGCGCTGCCCGCTACATCCTCTCCGACGAGGGCCTCGCCCGCTTCAGCTGAGGGTCGAAGCTTCCGCGATGCGTTAAAAGACGACGCCTTCATCGCCGCGCGCTCCCTATCGCCAACTGCTTCGCCTACAATGAGCAGTAGCGAAACGAGGGGGCTATCGATCAGCTCCCAAAGGCTAAGAGAGGTCTTCCATGGACGTCACCAGCAGGAACGCCAACCTAACTGATACGAACAGCGCCGAGGCGCGCGCGAGAAGGCGTCGCGAGAACCAGGCTAACCGCTCTGCGTCCGAGAAGCTCAAGGACAACGTCACCGTAGTCGTCGCGGTTATCGCTGGTGTGATCACATCGCTCGTAAAGTTCGCCGCCGCTTCGATAACGGGATCGGCCGCAATGTTCTCCGAAGGCATCCATTCCATGGTCGACGCCATCAACGACTCGTTGCTGCTCGTTGGCAATAAGATGGCGGACCGGCCGCCCGACACCAAGCACCCCTTCGGATACGGGCCCGAAGTGTACTTCTACAGCCACACGGTAGCGCTCGTCATCTTCGTGCTGGGCGGCGGCCTTGCAATTTACGAAGGCATCCAGAACGTCCTAGCGGGTGGCCACCCCATCGAGAGCCCGTTTATCAACTACATCGTCCTGGGCATCGGCATCGTGCTCGAGGGCTTCTCGCTCTCCGTGGCGATACGCACCGTGAACAAGGCCCGCGGCGACATGAACATCAGGGCGTACATCCGCGAGTCGAAGAGCCCCACGAACATAACGGTGTTCCTCGAAGACACGGCAGCAGTCCTGGGCATGGCCGTCGCGCTCATCGGCAATATAGCCTCCTCCATTACGGGCAATTACCTCATCGACGCCTGGGCGTCCGTCATCATCGGCTGCATAATGGCCTTCATCGCCCTCATCCTACTGAACGAGACGCGAAGCCTGGTGATCGGAGAGGGTTTGACCGTCGATGAGGTCAACGACATCATCTTCATCGTGGAGAGCGACCCGGCCGTCATCAAGTGCGGGCGCGTGCTCTCGCTGTACCTCGGCCCGGACGACCTGCTCGTGAACCTCGATGTAACGTTCAAGCAAGACTTGGCCGAGGGCGGCGTGCTCATGGCTATCGACCGCATCGAGGGCGAGGTCATGGACGAATACCCGCAAGCGACGCGCATCTTCATCGAAGTCGAGAGCCTCAACCAAGTATACCGCCAGCGCCGCGACCGCAAATTGCTGTTCGAGGAGTACGAGGAGAGCAAGCAGCGCGATGAGCGCTCAGGTGGCATTTTCGCAGCACGGCGCCGCATGTTCGCCGAGCGATCAGAGCGGCTGCGCGCGAGCAGGGCGGAACGTCGCGAAGAACTTGCCCGCGCCTACAACAAGGCATACAATCCCGAACTCA
>CACWWI010000122.1 GCA_902764575.1 uncultured Coriobacteriaceae bacterium | reverse complement strand
CGCCTACGCTGTGGCTTCGAGCCTCGTCACGTTCCTGTACCTGCCGGGCAACGCGCTCGGCGCGGCGTTGCTCACCATCGTGGGCCAATGCTACGGGGCGGGGGAGCATGCCCAGGCCAAGGGCTATATGAAGAAGATGCTCGTGGTGAACTACGCGATGGCAGCGGTTCTTGCAATCATCCTCGGCGGCGGTGCAGGGATATGGGTTGATTTCTACGGATTGTCGGCCGAAGCATCCGACTTGGCCGTGCAGCTCGTCGTCGCGCACTCGATGGCTATGGTGCTCTGGCCGCCGGCGTTCCTGTTCCCGTATTACTTCCGCGCCATCGGGCGCGCGAAGTTCACGATGGTGGTTGCAATCGTCACCATGGCCGTGTGTCGGGTCGGGCTTGCATACTTGTTCGTCGACGGATTGGGTTTCGGCGTCCTCTGGGTATGGGTCGCCATGTTCGCCGACTGGGCCGTGCGTCTGGTCGTCTACGTTGTTTCGTTCAAAAAAGAGCGGCCCGAAACGTGAACGGGCCGCTCCCATAAATGGCTTGTCGCCACTGCTTACACGAGCACTTCGCAGTCGGGCTCGATGTCGGCGAACAGCTTGACGATCTTCTGCAGGTTGGCATCGAACGTCTCGTCGGTGGAGTCGAGGGTGAGCTTGTAGGTCATGGCGTTGATCGAGACCTTGTTCACGCCGTCGAGCTTCTCCGCGGCCGCCTGGATCTTGCCCGCGCAGTTCGCGCACAGCTCGCCGTCCAATTTGAATACCTTACGCATGGTGAACCCCTTTCGTCATCAGCAAATATGAACGACTGTTCATATGTTCATGTTGAAGATTACAGGACGGCTCGCACTCTGTCAAGCTCTTGTTTGCAACAAATTATTCTTCGTACAGCGAAATCGCCAAGGGCAGGTACTTCTTGGCATAGCGGTAGTACGTGTACAGCCAATCGCCCACGTTGTCGCCTTCCGACTCCTTCTGCAGCGACCACACGTACCAGCACCAGCCGGCCAAGCCCACGAAAACGAAGTTGTGGCGTTTCTCCTGGAGGGTGGGGGTGCGGCCGAAGTACAGCTCGAGCGCCTTCTCCGCCTCGTTGTCGTCGAGCATGCAGGTGACCACGAACGTGCCGAAATCGCTCGCGTAGTCGGCCATGCCGGCGTATTCCCAGTCGATGAGACTCAGGTTGCCGTCCTCGTCGTAGAGCAGGTTGAGGTTGAAGAAGTCGTTGTGCGTCAGGCAGGTGGGCGCCCCGTCGCCTCGAGCGAGCTCGCGGGCGCGTATGGCCTGGGCCCTCAGCTCGTCGTAGCCGCGAACCTCGATCGGCCCCTTCTTCAGCAGCAGGGACTCGTATTTCAGGCCTTCGTCAAGGTAGTCGAAATGCCGGTCGAGCGTCATCTCCTGGGCGTGCAGCTTCCGCGCCACCGACATGGCCTCGGCGAGCTCCGCCTCGTTGTGGGGGTCGAGCTCGCGCGCATTGGGGATGAACTTCGAAATCTTCCATCCGCGCTTGGCGTTCTCGAAGATGAACGTGCTGTCGATGCCGATGGACTTCGCCAAGTCGAGCGCCTGCATCTCGGCGGCCCTGTCGATCATCTGCTCGGTGCCCACGCCGGGATGGCGGTACACGTACTCGCCGTCGTCGGTGGCGAAATGGCACGACAGGTTCGTGAGGCCCTGCTTGAGCGGGTACACGTCGTGGATCTCGGATTTAGAGCACCCGAGCACGGCCACGATGTTGTCGAAGATGTCCAGGTCGATGTTCTCCAGGAATAGCGGGTCGAAGTCCTTCATCTCGTCGAGCGAGTCGAACTCGTAGATCTCGCCCGGCTCGTGGAACCGCACCTCCATGTCGAGCTCATCGACATGCTCGATGAACAGGGTTTCCCACAGCTTGTCGACGGTGCGGGGATCGTCGTACTCGGCTTCGAGAATTTCGACGAACCGCTCCGAGAACGTTCGGTCGAAATAGGCGTGGTCGGCCATGTACCAAGAGTCCTTGCCTCCGATGGTGGCGCCGGTGATGCGGTTCTTCTTGTTGAACTGCAGGCACCATTCGTCCGTGGGGCCATCGGCGTACTCGGCCGAGTAGCTGGCTTTCCACTCGTACTGCCTGAAGGGGTTCGTTGCGAGGTAGTTGTCAGACACGCAGATGTATGTGTTGCCGAGCATCTCGCGCACGCGCATGAGGGAGGAGTGGTTGTTGCGGGCGGCGAAATCGGGGTTCACGACGATGTGCACGCCGTATTTCTCCTCCAAGTAGAAGAAGAGCTCCTTCTTGTAGCCGACCACCACGATGATCTCGTTGATGCCGGTTTCGAGCAGCTGCTCGATCTGGCGCTCGATGAGCACCTCACCGCGGACGGTCAGCAGCCCCTTGGGCTTCTCGTAGGAAATCGGCGCGAATCGCGACGACAGGCCTGCCGCCAAGATGACCGCGTTGTCCACTTTGTAGGGCTTCAGCTCGCGCATGCCCCGCGCGGTAACGCGGCCGTCCTCCACTAGCTTCTCTTTGACGAGTTTGCGATGGGTGTTGTTGACCGTTCCCAGCGAGACGCCGAGCACGTTGGCCAGTTCGCGCTGCGTCATGCCTGGATGCTCGCGCATGGCGCAGAGGACCTCGAATTCGTTCCTGTTAATCATGATTCCCATTCCATTCGCGTTGCCGATAGCGCACTTGCCCCCCAAGTTGCGCTCGTTCACAAGCGGTGAACATCATACAATAATTTGAACGAAATTGTGTGACCGCGGGTCAGAATTGGCTATACTGTTCAAACTGTGCTGCATCGTCGTGATTGTTGAACAAAAGGGGAAGGGTTGACAATGGGCATGGATCAGCGCGTGGCCGAACTGCGCGAAGAGCGCCGCCGGAAGTATTTCGTCCGCGGCATCGCCTTCGCCATAGCATCGGGTATCTGCTACGGCATGTACACGGGAACGCTCACCCTCGCCGAAACGCAAGGCGTGTGGGGCGAGTGGTTTGCGGGCACGGAGTGGGGCGCGGGCAATCCGCCGCTCAGCCCGTTCGTGATCACGTTCGTGCTTGCGGCCCTGGCGGCAGGCCTGAACGACATCTTCAGCGGCATCTGGTCGTTGGCCGTGTGTGCCAAGAACCGCCAGCTGGGCGACTTCTGGAAGACGGTGAAGACGAAGCCGGGCCTCATCATGATCGCGTGCGCCGCCATCGGCGGGCCGATCGCCACCATCTGCTACATCGTGGCCCTGAACTCGGCCACGGCGGCGGGCAATCCGGGCGTCATCGTGCCCATCGCGGCGCTCAACTGCGCTATCGGCGCCGTTCTGGGCCGCGTCTTCTTCAAGCAGGAGCTCAACGCGCACAAGATCGTCGGTATCCTCATCTGCTTGCTCGCGGCGGCCATCATCGGCGGCACGAGCTTCGCGGCCATGGGGCCCGAGGCCATGCTCGGCTGCCTGTTCGCGTTCATCGCGGCGTTCGGCTGGGGTTTCGAGGGGTGCGTGGCCGGCTTCGGAACGATTCTCATCGACTACCGCATCGGCATCGCGATCCGCCAGGTGACGGCCGGCGTGCTCGAGCTCTTCATCATGTTCCCCCTGCTGGCGGTCATCGGGGGAGAGGCCACCTGCATTCCCGAGCTGGCAGGCGCGGCGTTCTCGAGCCCCGCGTTGTGGATCTTCGTGGTGTCGGGCTTCTTCGCCATGCCCGCCTACTCGTTCTGGTATAAGGGCAACTCGATGTGCGGCGCGGCGCTCGGCATGGCGTGCAACGGCATGTACGCCTTCTGGGGCCCGTTCTTCATCTGGCTGATCATGGGCGCGCTCAACATCGGCGGCATGGCCGCCGATTTCCCGCCGCTCGAGCCCATCCAATGGATTGGCGCGCTCATCATGGTGGTGGGCATCTTCTGCATTGCGGTGGACCCGGCGAACTTGTTCGGCAAGAAGAAGGAGGCGTAACATGGCTAAAGAACTCATGCCTCTGTATTACGCGATCATGAAGCACTTCATGGATGGTCAAGAGTACGCAGCTCAGGATGTCATCGATGCGCTGAAGCCCGATTACGGCGACTACAAGCTGCTCACGCGCAAAGATGTCGAGGAAGCGTTGGACACGGCCAAGGAAAACGGGCTGCTCGACGAATCCGGTTGCGACTTGGATGAGAGCGAACAGCTGCGCATTTATTATCGCGTGAACGAGTTCGGTCGCGATATGATAGACCGCTACATCGGGAAGTACAGCAATCCAGCATAAACGAAAGGCAAGGCAAGAACTATGAACGTAGCAGGACAGCTCGACGTGCTCACGCGCGAGCAGATGCAGGTCGTGCATGAGAAGGCATGCGAGCTTTTGGCGAAGAAGGGCGCAATCTTCGAGTCGGACGCCGCCATCGACGTGTTCAAAGCGCACGGCTTCAAGGTGAGCGACCACACCGTGTTCTTCGATGCGAAGGAAATCGACCGCTGCGTCGAGCTCGCACCGTCAAAGTTCAAGCTCGAGGCACCCAACCACGAGCACGATGTGGTGGTGGGAGAGGACCGCATCCTCATCCATCCCAACGGCGGCGAAGTGTTCGTCCAGGACTACCAGGGCGCCCGCCGCCAGGCAACGCGCAAGGACTTCGCCGAGTTGCAGATGCTCTACCAGGCGCTGCCCAACATCGACATCGGCGGGTACGAGCCGGTGTCGCTGAACGACGTGGACAAGCGCATGCGCGGCATCGTAGGCATGTTCGAATCGTTCAAGCACTGCGACAAGCCGCTGCTCAGCCCCATGAGCTTGGAGACCATCCAGAAGAAAGAGGAGGTCATCCGCCTGTACAACATCGGGTTCGGCAGTGACACCTACACCGACGATCACTATGTGACCTGGCATATCGTGTGCCCCAACTCGCCGCTGTTCTTCTCGCAGTTCGCCTGCGACGGCATCCAGGTATACGCGGAGGCCAACCAGCCGGTCGTCATCGTGTCGGCGCCCATGTCGGGCATCACCTCGCCCGTGTACCCGCTGGCGACGGTCATCCTCTCGCTTGCCGAGGAGCTCGCGGGCCTCGTGTTCGCCGAGCTCATCCGCCCGGGCGTGCCCGTGGTCGTGTCCGCGTCGCTCACGTATGGCTACATGCGCTCGGCGTCGTGGGAGTGCGCGCACCCCGACACCATCCTCATGCTGGCCGCATCCACCCAGATGCAGCGCGAGTTCTACCATCTGCCGTCGCGCGCCCAGACAGGCGTCACGTCGTCGAAGTGCATCGACTACCAGGCAGGCATGGAGACCATGCAGAGCTTCCTGTACACGGCGCTTGCCGGATGTGACGTCACGAGCCAGACGGCAGGCTCGCTTTCGAACCTCATGACGTCGTCGCTCGAGAAGACCGTGCTCGACGACGAGCTCATAGCGCGCGTGCGCCTACTCGTGGGCGGCATGACGTTCAGCGAGGAGCACATGGGCCTCGACCAGATCTTCGAAGAGGACTTCGGCGCGAACTTCCTCGCCCGCGAGGAGACGCTCGACTACTGCCTGGAGGCTTGGGAGCCTTCCATTTCGGACTGGACGAACTCCGACGAATGGGAGGCCCAGGGGAAGAGGGACGCCGCCGATCGCGCCCACGACGTTGTGGTGGAGCTGCTCGAGGAGGCCCCCGAGAGCGTGCTCGACGAAGAGCAGGAGCGCGAGATGCTCGATTTCCTGCGCAGCATCGAGGAGAGCGCGTAGCAATTCGGCTTCGGCAATGAACGCGACGGGCAACGGGTCGATGTGAACGGCGTTCGGTTTAACATGGAGGAGCTGGAGGACGGAAAGCGCTATATTTCGCTTGATTTTTTTGTTTACGGTGAAGAGCGCACGTTTTTATCTGTAATGAAAAATGCTGTCAAAACGGAAATATCGCTCGCAAGAGTGGTAGTAATGTCCGTTGCTGACCTTATAGGCGGACGCTTCGGACTGAATGATATGAGCGGGCCTGTCGGAATAACGGCTGCAATCGGCTCGGCGGCAAAGCAGTCGCTTTCATCGCTTATTTATATTGCAAGCCTGATAACGGTCAATCTCGGAATATTCAACCTGCTGCCGCTTCCGGCGCTTGACGGCGGACGTTTGCTTTTTATACTCTTTGAAATGATATTCCGCAAGCCTGTACCTCCGAAATATGAGGGATGGGTGCATGCCGTCGGATTCGGACTGCTTATGATTTTTGCGGTTGTAATACTCATTAACGATGTAATTAAACTGTTTGTATAGGATTTGATATTTTATGTTTGAGCGCAGAAAAACCAATCAGGTAAGCGTAGGAAATGTTAAAATCGGCGGTGATGCGCCGATCAGCGTGCAGTCAATGCTGAATGTACCGTCATACGATATTGACGGAAATATAAAGCAGGCGCTTGCGCTTGAGCAGGCGGGTTGCGATATAATACGCGTCGCAGTGCCAAAGCTCGACGAAGTAAA
>CACWWI010000121.1 GCA_902764575.1 uncultured Coriobacteriaceae bacterium | reverse complement strand
CGACCTTCCAGGCGTGCTGATTTCCGATAAAATCCACCAACAATACAACGCGCACTAGGATATACGATGACGCGGCGCCACTGTCAAGAAAACGGCGGAATGCCTCTGGGGTAGGTGATAGGCGGAATCCTGGCCTGCGGTGATTGGGTGGGAGCTCTGGTAGGGGGGCCTTGCTCTTCATGCGGTTTCGCGTTCCTTCGCCTATAATTGGAGCTGGTTTTTGTCGGTAAATAGGGAGGGTCGTCATGAATCCTGACGAGCGCGAGCGCGTTATCGTGCGCACGAGCATCATCGGCATCGTTGCCAACGTGCTGCTCGTGGCCTTCAAGGCGGTCGTCGGGCTGGCGTCGAACTCGATCGCCATCGTGCTTGACGCCGTGAACAACCTCACCGATGCACTCTCGTCGGTCATTACGATTATCGGCGCGAAGCTCGCGGGCAAGAGGGCCAATCGCGCCCATCCGCTGGGTTACGGGCGCTATGAGTACCTTTCGGCGCTGGTCATCGTAGCCATCGTCCTGTACGCGGGCATCACGTCGCTCATCGAATCGGTGCGCAAGATCATCGAGCCCGAGCTTGCCGACTACTCGGCCGTCACGCTCATCGTCGTGGCCGCCGCCGTCGTGGTGAAGATCGTCCTTGGCCGGTATGTCAGCGCGAAGGGCAAGCAAGTCGGTTCGGGCTCGCTCGTCGCATCGGGCAAGGACGCGCTGTTCGACGCCGCCATCTCGGCGTCGGTTCTGGCCGCAGCCCTCATCTACCTCGCCACGGGCGTCAGCCTGGAAGCGTACGTGGGCGTCCTCATCTCGATTGTCATCGTGAAGGCGGGTATCGACATGCTGCGCGAGACGCTCGACGACATCTTGGGCAGCCGCCCCGACCCCGACCTGGCGAAGGGCGTGAAGCGCACCGTCTGCGCAGACCCCGAGGTACTCGGCGCTTACGACCTGCTGCTCGATAGCTACGGCCCCGACCTGACCGTCGGCGCCGTGCACGTCGAGGTGCCCGACACCATGACCGCAGCCGAGATAGACACGATGACGCGTCGCGTGCAGGCAGCGGTGTACGAGGAGCATCGCATCGCGCTCGCCACGGTGGGCATTTACTCGCGCAACACGACCGACAATGCGGTTGTCGAGATGCTCTCGGAGATCACGCGGGTGGTCATGGCCCACGACGAGGTGCTGCAAATGCATGGTTTCTACACCGATGTTGCGAACAAGCGCGCTTCGTTCGACGTCATCATCGACTTCGCCGCAAAGGATCGCGAAGGGCTCTACCGGCAGATCGTCGGGGAAGTGCAAGCGCTTTATCCCGATTACGAATTCACCATCGCCCTCGACCGCGACCTGAGCGATTAGGCCGCCGGAAAGGCAGCTATTCCTGCACCTTCATGGCCAGGGCAAGGGGCACTTTGCGGATGCGGCGCATGTGCAGCATGGCGACCACGGCGTACGTTGCGGCGCCGATGAGCACCTCGATGACGTACGTCTGCGGGGCAATCCAGATTTCCAGGTTTCCCGAGTACTGCGTCATCATGAGCTGTACGAGCAAGTCGATGACGAACACGATGATGGGCAGGCATAGCACGAGCGACACGAGCACCGTCGTCGTTATCGAGCGGATGTAGAGCTTCGATATCTCCCGGTCGTGGTAGCCGAACACCTTCATGTACGAAATAGAGCGCGCCGAGCGGTCGATGACCGTCTTCGTCAGCAGGTAAATGAGGATGAGGAACAACGGGATAACCGCGTATAGAAGCGACTGCGCCATCGTGCCCATGGAATCCTGCAGCTGATCGGCCACAGCGAGCATCTGATCGGGCGTGATCTCGGTAGCCACGTAGCGGCCGTTTATCGCGAGCGGCTCGTTCGAGGCGTAGCCGCTGAAGTTGCCGGCCTCCTTGTCGAACAAGCGGTTGAAATCGTCCAGAGAGAGGTACACGTTCATGGTTGTCGTGTTGCCCACCACCTCGTCGAACGTGATCTCGTACTCGTCGCCTGTGTACTTGTCGGAAAACGCGCGCGGCTTGCCCAGCTCGATGGCGCACTTCTGCTGTGCACCGAGGCCCACGCACGCCTTGCCGTCGGCCACGTCCACATCGCTCCAGTAACGTGAGCCCGGCTGGATGCCGTACACGGTGATCTCCTCGGGCTGGTCGCCCATGCGCCGCGGTGTTTCCAGTGTCGCCATGGCGAACTTTTCGGCCTGGTCGATGGCCTCGCGCGGGTTCTTCAGCGTGTTGGCGACGTTCGCATCCTCGTCGACGCGCGACGATTCCAGGTACAGCGTCAATAGATGAGCCGGCTCGATGGCGGTGGGGTTCTCGGTCAACATGAGTTCCTCGGCGGCGGCCATGGCCTCGCGCTCGTCGTCGGTCACATCGATTTCGACTGGCGCCTTCAGCACGTACAGGTGCTCGGCCGGCACGCCCTTGGCCGACTCATTGGCGAAGTGGTCCATGAGCGGCATCATGGCCAGGCCGAACAACAGCAGCAGGCTGCCGAACATGATGCCGAAGAACAGCGTCGCGAAATGCGAGAGGTTGCGTATGAACACGCGCAAGCGAAACCGCGTTGCGAACCGTAGGCGCTCGGGCAGCGCCATGCCGCTCCGCTTCGAGCGGTGCGTGATCTCGCGGCGCAGGAACTGAAGCGGGGTAGCGCCCAGCTTGCGAATCAAGCCGATAAACGTGATCGCGACAAGCAGCACGAGCGGCACGATGGTCGTGAACACGAGCACACCGAGGTTGAACGTCGTGTGGTACGGCGGGAAGCTGTACGAGTTGTAGTAGAGGTTTTGCATGGGCAGCACGAGCAGCGTGTAGCCCACGATGTTGCCGACGATGGCGCCCGCCACGCCCACGACGGCGGGCAGCGTCATGTAGTGCGCCACAAGTTCGCGCTTGCGCCATCCGCTGGCCAGCAGCGTGCCGATGACGGCGCTTTCCGCCTCGATGGTGGCGTCGGTCAGAACGACGAACACGAACGCCATGATGATGATGAGCATGCCCAGCAGGATCTTCCACATCATCTGGTCGCCCGTGATGTCGTCCATCGCGTAGAGCATGGCCTGGTTCGAATCGCGGTCGACGAAGTCGGTGACGATCTCGCCCTCGTCGGCGAGCGCTTCGATCATGTCCTTTTCCAGCTGGGTGCGGTCGGGTAGCGACATGCTGCGGTCGTCGAGCCAGAACGCGTAGCTGTAGATGACTGAACCCTGGTCGATCTTGTCGTAGGCGTCTTGGGTGACCTGCGCTGTCGTGAAGCTGAGCGCATTGAATATGAAGCTCGAGTTGTTTTGGAACAGGCATGTGTAATCGGAAAGCGTCATGATGCCGGTGACGGTCATGTCGCGGCCGGCTAGCGTCACGGAGTCTCCGACCTCCAGGTTGTTGTTGCGCGCGAACACGCGATCGAGCGCTATCTCGTCGTCGGTTTCAGGGGCGCGGCCCTGTGCGTATATCGCCTGATTGCGCTCGCCGCGGTTTGGGAAGACGCGTGCCTGCGTGCCATCGGCCGCGCCATCGAAGGAAAGCGGCGCGTCGTAGTAGAACTGCTTGGCGACCGTGCAGCCGAGCGCCTCGACGGCTTCGATGGCGTTCTTGTCGGCTTCGAACGTCGTGGCGAAATGGCCGTCCTCGGTGTTGTACTTGTCGCGCATGTCGTTGCCGATGACCTCGATGGAACTCGCAGCCACGAGGAACCCCGTCGTGAAGGCGATTGCGAGCGCCAGCAGCAAGAACATGCCCAGATACTTGCCCAGGTTGTTTCTGAGCTCCCGCGGAAAACGCTTTGTCAGCGGAGACGCCATGAGCTACCAGGTGAGCTCCCGGGCGGGGAGGATGTGCTCGTTCAGCGCGTCGGCGACCAGCTCGCCGTCGCGTAGTCGCAGGATGCGGTGCGCCATGTGCTTGATGGCATCGTTGTGCGTGACGATGACGATGGTGCAGCCGTAATCGCGGTTGACCTGCTCCATCAGCTCGAGGATTTCCTTCGACGTGTGGTAGTCGAGCGCGCCCGTGGGCTCGTCGCACAGCAGCAGCCCCGGGTTCTTCACGAGTGCGCGGCCGATGGCGCAGCGCTGCTGCTGGCCGCCCGATATCTCGTGCGGGAACTTGCGGCGGTGCTCCCACAGGCCGAGCGATTTCAGTAGGTCGTCCATGGGGAGGGGATGCGGCGAGAGGTACTGGCACACCTCGATGTTCTCGGTGACGGTGAGGTCGGGCACGAGGTTGTAGAACTGGAACACGAAGCCGAGCTCTCGGCGGCGGTATTCCACGAGGTCGCTTGGGGGAAGGTCGGTTATCGTCACCCCGCCGACGTCGATAGAGCCGGCGTCTGCCGATTCCAGCCCGCCCACGATGTTGAGGAACGTCGACTTGCCCGAGCCCGACGGTCCGAGCAGCACGCACACCTCGCCTTTGGCAAGCGACACGTCGATGTGTTTCAGGACCTCGACTCGCGCCTCATCTTCGCCATAGCTCTTGCAAAGCCCCCGTACTACGAGGTAGTCGTCACTCGTATTGAAAGGCATCGTGCGCCACCTTGCCAATGTATGCTTCGTATAACTTTATGAAATATTAGCCTAAACTAACTATTGTGGCAAGGAGGAATCGACTGCCTGCGGGTGCTGTCGCGATGTGTCAGAGCTTGTAGGGCCGGCCGGCGTCGAGGCCGAGCGCGACGGTGGTGACGTTGTGCAGCAGGCTGGATGTCTGGGGCGTGATGACGCCTGCCACTCCACCTGCCATGAAGGCTGAGTTCAGGCCCATGACCTGGGCGAAGGTGCGGTCCATACGGCGCGAGAGGGCGCGCGAGAGCTTCACGAGCTCGACGATGGAGGCCAAGTCGCCGTTCGACAGCGTAACGTCGGCGACCTCCTTGGCCACCGCTGTGCCTTGCCCCATGGCGATGCCGACGTCGGCAAGCGCAAGCGCCGGCGTGTCGTTCACGCCGTCGCCGACCATGATGACGTTGCGGCCCGAGGCTTTCAGCTCTTCGACGAACGCGTGCTTGTCTTCGGGCAGCTGGTTTGCGCGGCATTCGGTGACGCCGGCAGCATCGGCGATGCGTGCGGCGGTGCGCTCGTTGTCGCCAGTGAGCATGATGATGCGCTCGAAGCCCAAACTGCGCAGATCATGCACGGCTCCCGCCACATCCGCCTTGAGCGGGTCCTCGATGCCGATGGCGCCGACGAGCTTGCCGTCGACGGCCAGGTATAGCGGCGAGAGGCCGTCAAGCTCAGTGGCGATGCGAGTTTTTTGGCGCTCGGTGATGGCGATGCCCTCGTCCTCGACGACGAAATGCTCTGACCCGATGACGGCGCGCTTGCCCTCGATGGTCGACGCGATGCCGTGCGCGACGAGGTACTCCACGTCGCCGTGCAGATGCCGGTGCTCGAGCTTGCGGGCGGACGCCGCGTTCACGACGGCGCGCGCGACGGGGTGGGGGAAATGCTCCTCCAAACAGGCGGCCACGCGCAGCACCTCGCGCTGGGGCCATCCGCGCGAGCCGATGACCTTGGCAACGTGGGGCGTGGCTTCGGTCAACGTGCCGGTCTTGTCGAACACGATGGTATCGGCATCGCATACGGCGTCGAAGTACTTCGACCCCTTCACCGTGAAGCCCGCCCGCGCCGATTGGCTCATGGCCGTGAGCACGGCTATGGAAGCGGTCAGGCGTAGGCCGCACGAGTAATCGACCATGAGCGCGGCCGCCGTGCGCGTCAGCGACCGCGTGGCCAATGCGACGATTCCCGCGAGCAGGAAATTCCACGGAACGATGCGGTTGGCCAGGCGCTCGCGGCGCTTCTGGCGCTCAGACTGGTATAGGTCGGCGTTCTTCACGAGCGACACGATGGAGCGCAGGCGCGACTCGCCCGGCCCCGCCTTGCAGCGTACGAGGATCTCGCCGTCTTCGACCGAGGTTCCGGCGAAGACGTCGTCGCCAACGGCGCGCTCGATGGCCAGCGGCTCGCCGGTGAGCGAAGACTGGTTCACCATGGCGAGTCCCGATTCGATGACGCCGTCGACCACGATGGGCATACCCGTGCGGACGGCGATGAGGTCGCCTTGCTTCAGGTCGGCGATGTTGACTTGGACTTCCGTGCCGTCTTCCACCTTGTTGGCCGTTTCGGCCACGTCGAGCAGCGCGTCGATGAGCGCGCTTTCCGAACGCGCTTCGGTGTAGGCCTCCATGGTTTCGCCGAGCTGGAGCAGGAACATGGTCTCGCCGGCGGTTTTCGGGTCGCGCTGGACGAACGACGTGGCGATGGCTGTCGCGTCGAGCACGGGCACGTCCAGCGTGCCGGCCGCTAACGAGCGGGCGGCGGCGCGCGCGAACGGGATGAACGCGAGGAGGTTCCAGGCGAACGACAGCGGCATGGGCAGGACCCAGCGACGTGCGAGATAGGTGCCTGCAAGCCAGGCGATGTC
>CACWWI010000120.1 GCA_902764575.1 uncultured Coriobacteriaceae bacterium | reverse complement strand
CTTCGACGCACCCACCTCGGGGATGATCGCGGCGTCGAGCTGCAGTTCGCCGTCGAGCGCGAGCTCGGGAGCGAGCTCCTTCGCGATGCCCGTCGCTTCGACCACCTTGGCAGCGTCGTCGTTCTTGGCCGAACCGTACGATGAATGCGAGAGCAGCGCCACCAGCGGTTCCTCGCCCACGAGCGTCTTGAACGACGCCGCAGAGCTCACGGCGATGTTCGCCAGCCGCTCGGCCGTAGGCTGCACTTCAAGGCCACAATCGGAGAACAGGAACGTCCCGTTCGCGCCCAAGTCGCAGTCGGGAACGCACATAATGAAGAACGAGCTCACGAGCGCGGCACCAGGAGCGGTCTTGAGAATCTGGAGGCTCGGGCGCAGGACGTCGCCCGTGGCGTGGCATGCGCCGGCGACCATGCCGTCCGCAGCGCCGGTCTTCACGAGCATCACGCCGAAGTACAGCACGTCGTCGAGCTTCTCGCGCGCTTCCTCGATGGTCATGCCCTTGGCTTTGCGGACCTCGTAGAGCGCCTGCGCCAAGCTCTCGCGCTCGGGATAGCTGGACGGGTCGATAATGCGCGCACCCTCGAGGTTGCGCCCGCTTGCCGCAATGGCCCCCGCATCACCGAGGATCACGAGGTCGGCCACGTTGTCGGCCAGCACGCGCTCAGCGGCCTCGAGCGTCCTCGGATCGTCGCCCTCCGGCAAGACGATGGTCTTCTTCTGCGCCTTCGCGCGGGTCACGATGGAATCAAGAAATGCGCTCATAGGTTATTCCCTTCTCGCTCGAACAAGCCTATGAGCTCATTGTACCCTACGGCCCATGGCGCCCGCCGAGCCTCGAAGCCTACGTCCAGAATTCGAAGGACTCGATGACGTTCTGGTATGCCCAACCGTACACGTCGGAATACCAGCCGATTTCGGGAACGAAGCACAGGAGCGTGGAATAGAGCACCGAAACCCCCACGACCACGAGCAGGATCAGGCGAAGCGCCTGCCCGGTAGCCGACTCGGTATGCACCCGCTCGTTCACGATGAAGGCTAGCAGAACGGCGGCTGCGAGGAACATGAAGCTGAAATCGGCGAAGTACCGCTGCAGGATGCCCGCCAGCTCCGCATCGAAGATGGCGACGAGCACGCCGCTAACAATGAGGACCACGATGGTGCCCGCGACCGTGTTCGTCGGATGGTCCTTGCGACGCATCTTGATGATCGGCCACGCGAACAGGAGCAACCAGAGCACCGGCAGGCATGCGAAGATTCCGCCGAACGTGGCCTCGCGCACGGTTTGCCCCATGTAGGTGGTATCGAACGGCACCGCCATGAGGAACGGGAACGTTCCGTCGGCGCACGGCGGCTGCAGGAAGTACGCGAACACGGCGGGCGCTATGCGCCCGAAGGCCAGCCCCCGCTTCGTCATGTTGTGCACGGTGAGGTTGTAGTTGGCCCCGAAGTCGAAGGGCGACCCGAAACGCGCCGCGTTGTACCACATCACCCCAGCAAGGACGAGCACGTATGGAACGATAAGGCAGGCAAACTGTCGGGCGCCCGATGCGGTGAACAGCTTGCGTTCGCTCACATAACGCCTCCAGAACAGCGGGAACGCGAGCAAGGAGAGCACCATGAGCTGCGGCCGGCAGCCCACGACGAGCGCCATGCACAGCGACCCGCCCAGGTACCAGCCTTCCGGCCGCGCGCTCGAACGGCCGCGCAACCACAGGTACAAGCCCCAAATGGAAAACGCGAGCCCGCACATGATGGGCAGCGAGTAGAACGTGGGGAACTTGACGAGATAGAGCATGCCGCTGCATATGACGAGCGGAATCTGGAGCAGCAGGAACACGCCGAGGTTAACGCGCTTGAAGTGATGGCGCGCGAAACGGTCGAGCAACGCTGTGCAGCCGCAGACGAAGGCGATCATGGCGATGAGGATGCCGATGGCCGTGGGGAAATGAGCGCCCGTCAGCACATAGAAGGGCAGGTAGAACAAGAGCTCGGGCACGATGCCGAAATACACGTAGTAATGGCCTTTGTAATACGCCACGTCGAAGAGGTAATCGCCGCCCTGCGCCTTCTGGGCCTCGTCACGCGCCCCCTTGTCATAGGGGTCATCGAGCTCCTGCAGCCATTGGGGCGGCTCCTCTTCCAGGTAGAGCTGCCCATGGGCAAGCGCCTCGGCGAGCATCGAGTACTGCTGCGCGTTGTCGCCCGCCGCATCGTACACGCTCACGATGCTTTCGCGGTCCCACGACCCGTAGTTGTACGACTTCGTGGCGATTCCCACGAGGTTCGACCCGAAGAACAGGAACGACGAAACCAGGTACACCTCAACGAGCACCGCCGCGATGATCGCCCGCTTCGTGAACACGGGCTCGTCGCGCAAGTTTATCCGGAAGATGAGCGACTTGGGCCTGAACAGGAAAATCAGGAAGAGCACGAAGAACACGACCGTCACGCGCAAGCTATTGAACGAGAACGGCTCGGGCGCGTTAATGGAAATGCGCTCAAGGCGCACGGGGAAGCTCGCCCCATCGTCTACGAGCTCGATGCTCAGGTTGCGCACGGCGCCCGACGGGCTCAGGTGCACATACATGCTTTCGGGGGACACGGTGGAAACCGTGGCATCGGGCACGCCCGTCGTGTAATCCGTGTCGTCGAAGTACGTGAGGTGCGCTTCGTCGGTGAACATGATGTGGAAGTCGAGCAACTGCGCAGGTTGTTCCTGGTCGAGCGCGAGGTGGATGTTGTGAACGGGAACGTCGAGGTCCTCGAACTCCATCGTGTGGTTGAACTGCGTGAGTCGGTAGTTGCCCTCGTCGTCCACGCTCAGGTCGAGCCGGTCGCTCAGGTCGATTTCCTCGTAGCCGAACGTGCGGTAGAAGTTGATGTTGAAGAGCGTCAGCTCGAGCACGATCGCCACGCCAAGCATGATGAGCGCACCCTTGAGCGCCCTTCTGATGGCGCCGTCGTGCGCATCCAGCATGGAGCGCACCTGATCGAGTATGTTTCCCTCCTTGTTTCCCACTTGCAGAATTATAGCGCGTTAGCGCGTCTGTCCTGCTGTCCGCCCTCGGCTGAGAACGGGAATCGGCTGGCGTCGGAAGGGGGCTAGGCCTACAGCGTCCTCGGTTCGCTGAAGAAAAAAATTTGGTGCCTGCGGAAGCGGCTACGCCCCCTTCCGACGCCAGCCGATTCCCGTTCTCAGCCGAGGGCTACGCGCTGCCGCTGGAAGAAAGATAAAAAGGAACGCCCCGTGGTTGGCGGGGCGTTCCCTATTTGGTCTTGGTTGGTTTTAGTGGGTTAGGGCTTCTTTTACGTCGGCGAAGACTACGTCGGGGTCGCGGTCGCCGTCGATGGAGACGAGCAGCTCGCTTCCGCGGTAGTAGTCGATCAGCGGCGACGTGGACTTCTGGTAGACCTCGATGCGGTTGCGCACGGTGGCCTCGTTGTCGTCGTCGCGCTGGTACATCTCGCCGCCGCACTTCGGGCAGCTGGCATCAGCGTCGGAGCCGATGTAGCCGCAATCGCGGCACATGCGGCGCGAGCACAGGCGCTTCACGATGACCTCGGGGTCGACGTCGATGAGCACTGCCGCATCGAGCGGGCGCTCCAGCTTGCCGAGCTCGGCATCGAGCGCAACGGCCTGCGCGGACGTGCGGGGGAAGCCGTCGAGGATGAAGCCCGCATCGGTGTCGGGTTCCTGCAGACGGTCGATGACCAGGCCGATGATGACGTCGTCGGGCACGAGCTCGCCGGCATCCATGAACGTCTTTGCCTTCTTGCCGAGCGGCGTGCCGGCCTTCACAGCGGCGCGCAGCATATCGCCCGTCGAAATGTGCGGTGTCTTGAATTCCTCAACCAACTTTGCAGCCTGGGTGCCCTTGCCTGCACCCGGCCCGCCCAGAAGAACGATGTTCATAAGTGCGTTCCTTTCGTTGATGAACCTTATGGAGCCATTGTATCAAACGGCCCCCAGCGCATTGCACGATTAGACAACTTTCGAAAAGTTTTCTTCGTTGCATCGAGCCGAGAAAACGAGCCTGCACCTCTCTATTGGAAACGCCAGCGCGGTCATTCGAGGCCTGTGAACTGGTGCTGACGCAGGGCCTCGTAGGCAGCGATGGCCACCGCATTGGACAAGTTGAGGGAGCGCAGCCCGGCACGCATGGGAATGCGCACGCACCGGTCGGCGAACCGATCGAGGATTGCCTGGTCGATGCCCGAGCTCTCGCGGCTACGCACCCTCGCCGTAGGAGGCGTCGTCATAGCCCGTCCGCGCGCTGCCCGTGAACAGATGCAGCTCATCGGCAGCATGTGCTTCCAGAAACTCGTCAACGCACGCCCAGCGCACGATATCGACCTCGTCCCAGTAGTCGCAGCCAGCGCGCGCCAGGTTCCGCTGCGTCAGGCGAAAGCCCATCGGCTCCACCAGATGAAGCCGCGCGCCCGTGCATGCACAGGTGCGCGCGATATTGCCCGTATTCTGGGGAATCTCGGGCTCTATGAGCACGATGTTGAGCATGCTAGAGCGTGTATTCAGCGATTACAGATAACGCACGGCGGTACCGTAGGCGAGCATCTCCTGGGTGCCCTCCATAACCGAAGCGCTCGCATAACGCGTGCAGATGATGGCATTGGCGCCCATGGCCTGGGCTTGCGCAATCATACGCTGCTCGGCGATGCTGCGGCCCTCGTTCATCATGTCGGTGTAGCTCTTGATCTCGCCACCCACCATGTTCTTGAATCCAGCCATGATGTCACGGCCCATGTGCTTGGACGTTACCACGTTGCCGCTCACGAGGCCGAGCGGTTCAACCTGCTTGCCGGGAATTACGTCGCATGTTGTGATGAGCATCTCTTTCTCCTCTCGACTGGTGCACCGTTCCATCGTGCACACCGTCAGCCTAGCAGAACAGCGCTGGAATCCGACCCATTGCCAACAATACGTAACGTCGCGCCCTCACGCGAGCGGCCATCCTCCCCCTCGTGCTATTTTGCGTGCTGGCGCATCGTCGCGAGCGCGCGATGCAGGCGGGTGGCAACGGTCGTGGGGTTCATGTCGAGCATCCGCGCAATCTCTACGTTGCGCTTGCCTTCGTAGTATTTCAAGAACACGAGCTCGCGATCTTCTTCCGATATGAACGAGAGGAGCCGCGCGACCTCCTTCGCGCTTTCGTCGAGCGCCGGATAGTCGTCTTCGTGCGTCGGCTCGCTTGCGCCGAGGTCCTCCAACGGCGCATCGACCTTGCGGGAACGGTAGTAGTCGATGAGCGTATTGTGCGCGATGCGCATGACCCATGTTGAGAACTTCGCCTTCGACGGGTCGAAGCGGTCGAAGCTGGCAACTGCCTTCGTGAACACGATGCTCGTCAGATCTTCGGCGAGCACGGGATCGAGCAGGCGATAATAGGCGTAGTTGTACACCCTTTGGAAGTTCTCGCGGTACAACGTCTCCAGATCTGAGGGCTTCACGTGGACCCCCTGCCAGCAGGCGCAGGCTGACTAGGCCGAAGGCGTTCGGCCAATCGAGCGGCTGTTTCTGCAGTTACCATGCTCATCGCCAGCCCATGCATCAGCGAACGGATTTCGGAGCCATTTCCCCTAACCCGTTCGATACGGTCAGGGTTAATGATACCAAACGGAATGCGGGGCACCTCAAACACGGTGCTGCACAATCCCATCGCTTGGACCCTCAACAACCTTATCGTTCGGCCCCCATCCACATGCTCCGCATTCATGCCGCCGTTCACGGATAATTTGGAAAACTTGAAACAGTCGAGCGCACCCCTCGTATAAAGAAATGTAGGAATCAGGCGAGAGCAGCGAGCAGGAAGGAAGCGCCACCGGCGGGCATGATGAACGAACTCGGCAACAGATTCTCAGACCCCAACCTAAAGTGCAACTTCCCCGCGCGCAAATCGTTCCGCGAAGCGCTGCTCGACCGCCTGCTCGCCCAGAACGAGCAGCTCGCATCATCGTCAGCTGCCACCATAGGTGAGGTAGATCCCGAAGCCAGGGAACTCTCCGACGACGAACTGGAACTACTCGCGGCAGCTATGGGCGACTATTTCACCCCCGAAGACCGGCGCTTCTAGAGCGTTCTGGCGCAACGCCTGAACCCGTTGCCGGCTTCCCGGCGTTTCCACCGCTACCCTTCGAAGAAGGTCACCCTGTTCCGCCCACCACGCTTCGACTCGTAAAGGGCCTTGTCGGCGTCGTTGTAAATATCCTCGGTGCCATCGTTGCTGAAGGCGACGCCGAACGAGAGCGTGGCCTTCGGCAGGTCGCCCTCGACGGCGTCGAGGGCACGCGCAATCTCGGCGAGCTTCGCCTCGATCGACCCGCGGTTCGCTACCGTGGTGTTGGGCAGGATGATCGCGAACTCATCACCGCCGAGCCTGCACACGAAGTCCGAGCTGCGGAAATGGCTTTCTACAACACCGGCGACAACGCGGATAACCTCGTCGCCGACCTCGTGACCATACCGGTCATTGATGTCCTTGAAGTGGTCGATGTCGGCGAGCACGAGCGCGAAATCGCCCTTGCGACTCGACATGATCCTGTCGAACGAGCCGCGGTTGAACAATTCGGTTAACGCATCGATCTCTGCTTCGTGCTTGATGCGCTCCGTCCTTTCCTGCACCCGGTCATAGAGCGCGTTGTAGGCATCCACCACGCGCCTGATCTCGAAGCAGCCGAGGTGGTCCAGGTGCCGCGCCTGCGCAATGTTCTCCGCGTGGATCTTCATGGGGCGCGTTACCAGCTGATACGTTGCAACGCCACCGAGCACGACCGTCACCAGGAGCAGCAAGCCAACGGCGATCAAGGCCGTGAGCAGCAAACCGGTCTGCCTCTCGATATCGAGCTGCTCCTGGTCGAGCGCCTTCACGAGCGCACTCGAGCTCCTCTCGACATCTTGCGATATGGAGGCCTTGATCATGTCGTACGAATCGCCGATTACGAGCGATGTCGCGAGCTCGCGCTTCTGGGCGGGGCTGAGCACCTTGTCTTCCTGGCTGAGCGGCGTTCTCTCTATGGGCTCTGGGAGGTCGGTTATACCCTCCGCCTCCACCACGAGCCGCATCGCGTACTCTTCCGCGAGCGCGAGCTCGTTGGATTCCCCGAGCGCAACGGCAAGGTCGGACTTCGCCTTCTCACCCACGGCCTCGGATTCCAAGACAGCCACCGCCTTGTCTCGCCTCTGCGTGTTCAGGAGCTCCTCGAAGTAGTTATCCATGAACACGCGATCGCCCGTCGTCACGAACAGGCGAACCTGGGTTGTAAGGTAATCCGAAGCTTCCATGAGCTGCGTGTCCGCATCCGCACACGCCTTGTATCGCGCGTATACGTCATCCGACTGGCCCGTCACGGCGATCAACCGCGTTGTCAGGACCACGGCTATGGCAATGAGCAGAATCGATATCGTGATAACCGCAACGTTGATGCGCGTGATATGGGGTGCTCGCTTGGCCGTAGATACAGCGCTGTCCGTTTTTCCTGCGTTCTCAGTACTCAAATTGCTCATCTTCTTCTCTTCGGCCAATCTACGTTCCAGAGACGCTCGACCGGTTTACGCTTGCACCCCAGCATTTGACATAGCCTACATTCTCGTAGGATGAACTGGGGTTTCATAATACCAAACCAAGCTGCTCAAGCGCGTGCTCGCTCGATTAGAGGAATCGATTAAAAACATCCGAGCCGGGGTTGGCATTACTCCTCGGCTTGCTCCGATGCCGCCTCGCCCTCTTGCTCGGCGTCTTCTTTGTCCTTTCCGATCCTAGCGTGCAAGGCGAGTACGTACTTTTCCGGCTCGTCCTTGAAGGCCAGGCACTCACGCCCCGTGAACAGGCGCTTGTGGGGACATCCGCCCACGCAGCTGGGTAACCACACGCATTCGCGGCATTCTTCGTCATCGACGGGGCATGCGGTGTTCAGGTACATCGTCAGGTTATCGGGATTGGAAGCCGTGGCCAGCGGATTGGAAGGGTCCCAATCGTGGGCGTTGCCGAAGGAGATTGCCGGCTTGTCGACAGCCTCCCAGCATTTTTGCAGGTTGCCCTTCTCGTCGATGCCCACAGACCACATGTTCTGCGCTCCGCAATAATGGCCGCGACCCCGCGCGAACCGCCCCGCCTCCTGGCGCATGCTTACCTCGCTCGCATCGCCGCCGCACAAGAGCCCTACCTGCTTGCCGCGTTCGTCAGCCGTCTCGCTGCCAGTGACGGGAGCGGGATAATACATGATGTTATTGCCCGACTCCTTTGCAAGCTTGTCCACAAACTCGTTGAGCTCGTCAACCTCATGCTGGTTGCCCTTGTGTACGTTATGGCGCACGTTCACCTTGAAGGGCAGCTTGATGTCACGCAGGTTGGCCACGATGCGCTCGAACGTGGGGCCGCCGCCAGCCAAGTGGCGCGTGGCGTCGTGCGTTGCCCCGAGGCCGTCGATGGTGATCTGGGCCGATTGAACCTCGCACCGCTCCAGCATGTCGGCTATCTCCTGCGTGAGCAGGTACCCGTTCGTAATGATGCCCGCGGAATACGCGCCGCCGCGCTCCTCCGTCAGAGCCTTCAGACGGCCCGTGAGCGACTCGATGATGTCGGTGGCGAGCAGGGGCTCGCCCCCGAACCAGGTGACGTTCAGGTTCTTCGCATCAGCCGCGTCGAGCATACGCCCAGCGAGCGCCACGACGTCGTCTTGGACTTCAGCGCTCATCTTGCCCGCGAAGTGATCTTCGAAGCAGTACGGGCAATCGAAGTTGCAGCCCATCGTCGGACATATGGTGAGCCCAATTCCGTGCGGCATCCCGCAAGCCGCCCGCCCCATCGTATCGAGCGCCGCGAGCTCATCGAACTTACAGATGACCCCGCGCTTGGCGAACCGCTCGATAATGGGGTGGTTCTCGTCGAGCTCTTCGAGCACCGAAAGGAGGTACATCTCGATCGGCGTGTATTCGGCGCAATTGCCCTTGAACAGGTTCGCGATGGCGATCATCTTGGTGTCTGGCACCTTCGCTGCGATGTTGTAGCGCGACACATGCCAACCTGCTTCGCCAGCCGTTCGCGTTTTGTCGATCGTCTCTTGGGTCGATGCTTCGGCGCTCATCGTCGTCTCCTCTTGTCGCATTCTGCTGCACTGCCTATTGTACGCATAAGCATGGGTTTCATCCCCGTTCAAACTTATGCGACTTCTGCAAACCAGCAACCTACTTGCTGGTTTCGGAAACTCGCTCTAGTCGCGAATAGCACGGTCCATTGTATACGGAAGGTTGCACGAATCGCCCGCTGAAAAGCCTCAACCGCGAATGTAACAGCGCAACAGGGTGAATCGTAAAAGCAACACGAGAACTGCCGCGATCTTTATCATCATGATGGTGTTGGCCATCGGATGCCTGGGCGCGGGCGCAGCCCAGACCTTCGCGTACAACAGCGCGAAGCATTCGGAAACGTTCACGGGGGCAACGCTCTTCGCGGCGGAGGGCTCTGCGCCGGAAGGCGCCGACACGAAAGCCGTCTCCGTGGCGGCAGTTCCCCGCAGCAGCACGTGGACGAAGGCGTTCGACTTCTATAACGAGGGAATTACCGAGCATAACTTCCAGGCTTACACGTACGACTTCACCGTCGCGAACAACACGAACGACGAGGTGCTGGGCAACGAGATTCTCAGCAGCTTCAAGAGCCTCAAGAACGCCGGCGAGGGCGCCCTGTACCATCGCGAGCGCTACGACGGCGGCGGCTATCCGGAAGGCAAGGCAGGCGAGGACATCCCGCTCATCGCCCGGATGATATGCGTGGCGGACTCGTTCGACGCGATGAACTCGAATCGTGTGTACCGCAAGAAGCTCGGCCGCGAGAAAATCATCAGCGAGATCACGGAAAACAAGGGCACCCAGTTCGACCCGAAAATCGCAGACGTCATGCTCAAGCTCATAGAGGACAACAGGGTCATCGCCGATTCGCCCGAGTAATCAAAATGCGCGTCTCAGATAGAGGGCGCGTGCTATTGCTTCCTGTGGTTCTCGATATGTGCGGATGCGCGCCTGCGAAGCCGGCATAGGGCAATGCCCGCCAAGCAAAGCGCACATGCAGCCACAACGGCAAGCGACAAAGCCGCGCCTCCGAATGCATCGCCGGTCTTGGATGCCGAGCCCTTGGCAGCGGTGCTGGACGAGCTTCCGCCCTTTGTGGTGCCACTAGCGCCGCTTGCACCACCGTCGTTGCCGCCATCATCACCACTGCCGCCGCCACCGTTGCCGCCATTCTCTTCGTGGCCGCCGCCGTTTGTTTTCTCCCAAACGGCGGTGAACGTATGGTCGGCCTCCACTTTATACTGGTCGCCGGGATAGTACTCCGAGCCCTTCCAGTACTTGAACGTGTAGCCCTCGCGTATCGGCGCCTCGGGGATGGTGATCACATCGCCCACATCCGCCTCGATGACCAGGCTCGTCTTGCCGTTGATGGTGCCACCGCCCAGGTCGAAGGTGAGCGTGCCCTTCGTCTTCGGAGGAACGGGCCTGCCCTCGATGGTCAGCGTGCCTTTCTCGAACGTGGCTGCATAGTTTGCGGTTACATCGCTTGCGCCTGACTTGATAACCAGGCCGTTCGAACCGACGAACGTAAACGCCCCTTGGTGTTCGCCGACGTCGGTGCCCTTCGCCGAGAACTCGACGTTATGGGCATGTTC
>CACWWI010000119.1 GCA_902764575.1 uncultured Coriobacteriaceae bacterium | reverse complement strand
CTCACCTGCGAAAACGATTACTTTTGGGGTGAAGCGCTGACTTCTGGTTTGCCCCGCTTTTTACTCCCACTCGACGGTCCCTGGTGGTTTGGGAGTGCAATCGTACACAACGCGGTTCACTCCCGGCACTTCGGCGACGATGCGGCTCGATATCTTACCCAGCACGTCGTAGGGCAGTTTCGCCCAATCGGCGGTCATGGCGTCGGTGCTCTCCACTGCGCGCACGATGACGGGGCGCTGGTAGGTGCGCTCATCGCCCATGACGCCGACGCTCTTGATGTCGGGCAGCACGGCGAAGTACTGCCAGCAGCTGTGCTCGCTGTTGCGCTCGCCGGTTTCCTCGAAGAGGCGCGCGTTGTAGGCGTCGAGCTCCTCGCGCACGATGGCGTCGGCGTTCTTCAGGATCTCCAGCTTCTCGGGCGTCACGTCGCCGATGATGCGGATGGCCAGGCCGGGGCCAGGGAAGGGCTGGCGCCAGACGATGTGGTCGGGAAGGCCAAGTGCGGTTCCCAAGGCGCGCGCGGTTCCCAAGGCGCGCACCTCGTCCTTGAAGAAATGGTCGAGCGGTTCGATGAGGTCGAACGACACGCCCTCGGGGAAGGGGATGAGGTTGTGGTGGCTCTTGATGGTCGAGGCCTTGCCGCCTGTTTTGCGGGCGCCGCTCTCGATGATGTCGGGGTAGATCGTGCCCTGGGCGAGGAACTTCACGCCGCCCGTCTGCTGGGCGACCGCGAAGAACTCCTCCCAGAACTGCGTGCCGATGATCTTGCGCTTCTGCTCGGGGTCGGTGATGCCTGCGAGCAGCTTCGCATAGCGCTCCTCTGCGTGCACGTGCACGAAGTCGACGTCGAACTGCTTGGTGAAGACTTCCTCCACCTCTTCGGGCTCGTTCTTGCGCAAAAGCCCGTGGTTCACGAACACGCAGGTCAGCTGCTTGCCGATGGCGCGGGAGAGGAGCGCGCCGACCACGCTCGAGTCCACGCCGCCCGAAAGGCCCAGGATGACGCGATCGCCGCCGACCTTGGCGCGCACCTCGTCGACGAGCGAGTCGATGAGGTTGTCCATGCTCCAAGAGGGCTCAAGGCCGCAAATGCCGAACAGGAAGTTGGAAAGCATCTGCGTGCCGTACGTGGTATGGCGCACTTCGGGGTGGAATTGGGTGGCGTAGAGGTTGCGCTCGGCGCATTCCATCGAAGCAACTGGGCACACGGAGGTGCTGGCGGTGATGGTGAAGCCGTCGGGCACCTTGGCAACGGAGTCGCGATGGCTCATCCACACGGTCTGCTCGTCGGGCGTGCCGTCGAGCAGGCGGGAAGGGGACACGCGGCTGATGGTCGCCGGGCCGTACTCGCCGACTTCGGTGTGGCCTACGACGCCGCCGAGCGTCTTGGCCATGATCTGCTGGCCGTAGCAGAAGCCGAGGATGGGAAGGTCCAGATCGAAGATACCGGGGTCGAGCTCGGGCGCGTCTTCTGCGTATACGCTCGCAGGCCCGCCGCTCAGGATGATGGCACTTGGCTCGGCTGCAGCGATTTCGCTCGCCGGGGCATCACAGGGCATGATCTCGGAGTACACGCGCAGGTCGCGTACACGGCGGGCGATGAGCTGCCCGTACTGCGCGCCGAAATCCAGGACGATTACTTTCTGCATGGCTCCTCCTAATGAAACACCCACGATGTTCGTGGGCGTCTCATTCTACTTGCAGCGGATTTCGTAATTATTAACGTTTTCGAGTAAGTGGGGGTCGTAATCGCGCGAGCTGCGCCCGCCGGCGCTCCCTCTGCCTGTTCGCTGGCGGCCGTCGCTCGGACGGGAGCTACGGCGCTCACCGCTTTGGCGGCTCACGCCGTCGCGGTCCGTTTGCCTGCTTCCCCCGCGGCTGTCGCGCCGTGGTCTTCCGCCGCCGTCGCGCGGGCCCCTGGACCCGCCGGTGCTGGCTGGCTGCTTGCCGTTTTCGAACTTGCAGAACGCCAGCGGCGCGACGAAGATGCCCACGATGACCACGATGAGCAAGGCGAACATCTTGGCCCAGTTGTAGGGGAGAACTGCCTTGAAGATGAAGTCCGTGGCGACGTAGGTGATGCCCACCAGGACGATGCCGATGGCGAGTCGGATGCCGCGGGCTTTCAGGTCGAGCCCGTCGGTCGTGAAGTTCACGAGCCTGCGCTCGAGCACCCAGGCGATGGCCATGCCGATCATGATGCCGGCGGCCTCGAAGCTGCCCTTCTGCATGGTGACCGGGTCGACGAGCAACGCGCCGCTCGCGTCGTAGTCCATCGGATAGGGCTTCAGAATTACGAAGGCGACCGAGGCGATGCTCGCGATAATTACGATAACGGCAACGATCAGGTCCTTGTTGTGGTTGGGCATCAGCGCGTCCCAGCGGTCCATCCAGTTCATGAACAGCTGCGTCAGGGCAATCATCACGATGGCGATCAGCAGGCCGACGATGACGTCCTGCGGCGTGTGCACCCCCAGGAAGATGCGCGAGAACATCATGAGCAGGATCACCACGACGCACACGATCACGATCCACAGGCGCTTGCCACGGGCCAGCCACGCGAAACTGCCGAGCGACGTGGCGGTTCCCGTCGTGTGCCCGCTGGGGAACGAGTAGCCAGCGGCGCCTTCTATCGCCTTCTCGGAGGGCACGATGGCGGAGTCGCGCACCCAGGGGCGGTAGACGCATGCGATGTTCTTCAGGAGCTGGTTCACGAAATTGCCAGCACCGAACGCGATGAACGAGAACTGGCCTGCGCGCTTGTCGACGCACCAGTACACGATGAGTACGAGTGCGACCAGGCCCGGTCCATCGCCGATGTACGAGAGCAGGACCAAGAACGTCTCGACGAAGCTGGGCAACGACTCGCGCAGGTTCTGCAGTGCCAACAGAATGCTAATATCCATGTTTCCTCCGAATGTCCGAACCGCACTATCCTATCAGAAGATAGAGCGAGCAGTACTGGAATGGAGGCGAGTGCGACGTGTAGTTTTCGCGCAGGTTGGGAAAGTGGTGTACACTGTCGCACGTTTCTAATCACACATGCGTGTGCGACTCGGACCGCTAGTGGCCACCGGAAAAGGCTGCGGACACCGGGGATGACCACGCGCAGAGGACTAACGAATAGGAGAGGATATGACGAAAGTCAGTATTCAATCGCTGCTCGACGCAGGAGCGCACTTCGGGCATCAGACCCGTCGCTGGAACCCCAAGATGAAGCCGTACATCTTCGGCAGCCGTGGGGACATCTACATCCTGGACCTCAAGCAATCGCTCATCGGCATGGACAATGCCTACACGTTCGTGAAGAACCTCGCCAAGAACGGCGGCACCATCCTGTTCGTCGGCACGAAGAAGCAGGCCCAGGAGCCCATCGCCGACGCAGCCAACCGCTGCGGCATGCCCTACGTGAACGCCCGCTGGCTCGGCGGCATGATGACCAACTTCGTCACCATCCGCTCGCGCGTCAACCGCATGGAGGAGCTCGAGGCCATGCAGACCGACGGCCGCATGGAGAAGCTCCCGAAGAAGGAGCAGATCCTGCTGGGCAAGGAGCTCGCGAAGCTGCAGGTCAACCTCAACGGCATCCGCAACCTGCGTCGCACCCCCGACGCCATCTTCGTCATCGACACCAACCGCGAGGAGATCGCCATCAAGGAGGCCAAGCGCCTGGGCATCCCCGTCGTCGGCACGCTCGACACGAACTGCGATCCGGACGACGTCGACTACGGCATTCCGGCCAACGACGACGCCATCCGCTCCGTGCGCCTGCTCGCCGACTTCATCGCCGACGCGGTGATGGCCGGCATCGGCGTGCCCGTGACCGCCGAGGAGATGGCCGCCGAGGCCGCTCCCGCCGCCGAAGCCGAGGCCGCTCCGGTTGCCGCAGAGGCTCCCGCCGAGGTTGCCGAAGCTCCTGCGGCCGAATAGTTCAACCCGACTAGACACTCGATAGAGAGGAAACGAAACATGGCAATCACCGCTTCCCAGGTTAAAGAGCTGCGCGACATGACCGGTGCTGGCATGATGGAGTGCAAGAAGGCCCTCACCGAGGCCGATGGCAACATGGACAAGGCCGTGGACCTGCTCCGCGAGTGGGGCGTCGCCAAGGTCGCCAAGAAGGCCGGCCGCGCCACCAACGAGGGCACCGTCATGGCCCTCGTCTCCGAGGACGGCAAGTCTGGCGTCGTGATCGAGCTCAACTGCGAGACCGACTTCGTGGGCATGAACGAGAAGTTCAAGGGCTATGCCGAGAACATCGCCAAGATCGCCCTCGCCAAGAAGCTCGGCGATGCCGAGGCCGTGAAGGCTGACGAGGAGGTCGCCGCGCTCATCACCGACTGCGTGCACGTCATGGGCGAGAACACGCAGCTGTCCCGCGCCGCGTTCGTCGAGAGCAGCGCCGTGTGCTCCTACATCCACATGGGCGGCAAGATCGGCGTCCTCATGTCCTTCGACGTTGAGGGCATCGACCCGACGGCCGACGCGTTCGTGGCATACGGCCGCGACGTTGCCATGCAGGTCGCCGCTATGAGCCCCGTCGCCCCGAACCGCGAGGCCGTGCCGGCCGACGTGGTGGCCAAGGAGATGGAGATCTACAAGGCCCAGGCCGCCGCTTCCGGCAAGCCCGAGAACATCCAGGAGAAGATCGCCACGGGCCGCCTGGAGAAGTATTACGCGGAGAACTGCCTCACCGAGCAGGCCTTCGTCAAGGACGGCGACCTGACCATCCAGACCTACACCGACAAGGTTGCCAAGGAGCTCGGCGGCACCATCAAGGTCGTCGACTTCGTGCGCTTCGCACTCGGCGAATAGCAAGTCGGTTGCCGGCGGGGGGTCGTCCTCGCCGGTTGTTTCAAACGCTGAGGGGAGCGGCTCTTTCGGGGGTCGCTCCTTTTGCAAATCGTGCGAGGAGAACGTTGCTCGTTGTCTTCTTCTGATCACAAGCCTAGCTGGCCGCGCCGCATCGGGGCGTGCGTCGTCGTATTCGCGATAATAGCACTGGCCTGCAGCGCCATGACGTTCGCGCTGTACCCCTACGGCTCGCGCACCCAGGTGATGTGGTCCGAGTTCCGGGCGGAGCAGGGCATCGACACGTTGTGCCTGGGAAGCTCCATCGGGGCGCACTCGTACGACCCGGACGTCTTCGACCGAGAGCTCGGCTCGAAGTCCTTCAACATGTGCACCGATTCCCAGCTGGTCGTGGAATCGCACCTCGGGCTCAGGGAAGCGCTCGAGAGCAACGACGTGAAGCGCGTGTTCTACGCGGTGGACTTCGGCATGCTGTGGGACGACCGCGGCATGTACCCGGGCAGGGAGTTCCTCAGGGAGAAGGGGAAGGGCGAGACGCCTTTCGAATGGCTCTCCGACCTGACCTTCGCCCTCAGGGGCTGGTCGTGGATGAACACCGAGCAGTCCATCAACTGGCTCTTCCCCTGGATAGAGCTGCGCGTGGGAACCAATATGGTGCGCGAGAACATCGCCATGCAGCTCGACGGCACGCCGCTCGTCAAAGCGCAGGAGGTCAGCTGCGAGAAGAACGGCTATCCGCTGATCTACCGGTGCAGGGGCTACAGCAACTACGACGGCGTGTGCGACTTCAACGCGGACCGCCAGACGCTCTATTCCGACGCGAACATGAGGCCGCTCAACGAGGAGAACCTCAAGGACCTCGCGGCCCTCTGCGACCTGTGCGCCTCCCGAGGTATCGAGTTCATCGCCTACATACCGCCCAAGACCGACTTCGGCCTCATCGACATGCGCGATTACTACGACGAGTTCACACGGCAGGTGAAGTCGACCGTCGTGGAGCACGGCGGCTCCTACTATGACTTCAACCTCGCCAAGCCCGAGGTGTTCGAGGCCGAGGAGTCGTACTACTGGGACTGGGAGCACCTGAACACCACCGGGTGCGCCGCCTTCAGCGAAGCCTTCGCCCGCTTCCTGCAGGCGCGCGACGCCGGGGCGGACGTCGACTCGCTGTTCATGACCTACGAGGAGAAGCTGGCGAGCATGGACACGATCTCGCTCGTCGTCTTGGAAGACCATCCCACGCCCGAGGGCATAAAGCTGAAGGCGAGCTGCCTGGCGGGCCCGAACGTGAAGCCAGAGTACCAGTTCCTCGTCGAGCGCCCCGACGGGTCCTTCGAAGTGATCCAGGACTACTCGCCGGAGGGCGAATGCCTCTACGTTCCCGAGGGGCGCGGCGTGGTGACCGTGCGCGTGAACGCGCGCCAGCAGGGCTCGGATGCGGAGTTCGAGAAGCACACGCAGCATAGGGTGACGAACACGCACGGCAGGCACGGCGGCCCCGAGAGGGGGGAGAGGTAGCGCGTGCAGTTCTACACGCTGGCATACGTGCTGTTCATGGCCGCTGCGTTTGCGGTCTACTACATTGTGGGGCGCGTGGCGCGCAAGGGCCAGTGGATCGTGCTGCTCGTGGCGTCGCTTTCGTTCTACGCGTTCACCGGCTGGCAGAACTTCGTTTTCATAGGCGTCACCGCCGTTTCCACGTGGGTGGGCGGCTTGGCGTTCGCGCACTTCGAGGGCCAGTCGAAAGCCGCGCGCAAGCTCGCCGAGTCGCGCGACGAGAAGAAGGCCATCAAGCGGCGCTTCGTCAGGAAGAAGCGCCTGGTGCTGCTGGCTCTGCTGCTGCTGAACTTCGGCATCCTGTCCTACATCAAGTACGCCGAGGTTCTGGTCGGCTACATCGCGCCCGACAGCGGCTGGCATGCAGGCATTCTGCTGCCGCTCGGAATATCGTTCTACACGTTCCAATCGGTGAGCTACGTTGTGGACACGTACAACGCGAAGTACGACCCCGAGCGCAACTTCGCCAAGTACCTGCTGTTCGTATCGTTCTTCCCGCAGCTCATCCAAGGCCCGATCAACCGCTTCGACGCCTTGGCGCAGCAGCTGTTCGAACCTCATTCGTTCGATGCGCGCAACGCCCGCCGCGGCTTGCTGCAGATCGGGTACGGCGCCCTGAAGAAGTACGCCATCGCCGACATCCTCGTAAGGT
>CACWWI010000118.1 GCA_902764575.1 uncultured Coriobacteriaceae bacterium | reverse complement strand
CCAGGAATATTTTGAAAGAACACAAAACGATCCCGAAGATCAACATATCCAGCCGACAAAGCCCCTTCCTCATCGACAAGGCCCTCCCCCGCCTGCGCAAGCGACGCCTCGGAAAACGACGTCTCGAGCTTGTAGCGGGCCACGATGAGGTCGATGGGCACGCGCTCGTCGTCCGCGTCGCCGAGCACCTCGACGACCTTGCCCGTGGCCGCCTCCTTGTGGCTCGGGTAGGTCGTGATCTCCACGCGGACGATGGAACCATCGGGTATGTCGGGGTTCTCGGAGAGCAGCGTGAAGATGTCATAGGGAATGCGCGGGTCCTCGGGCACGACCACCCCGAAGGGCTCAGCGTGCTCGAAGCGGCCGACGATTGAGGTGTGCGCATGCTCGATCACGCGCTTGACGCGGGCCTCGCGCTTCTTGGTGGAGCGGGCCGCCTTGGCAAGCGCCTTGCGCGAGCGCTCCTGCCGCGCAGGCGACACCTCCACCAGGTCGCCGTCGAACGCGCCGTTCATCTTGTCAGCGGGAACGAAGAACTCGCCTTCTGCCGTCTCGACGAAACCGTAGCCGCCTGCAGACACCTGAAGCGAGCCGCGGGGATAGGAGCGCGGGGTCCCGCGCGTATGCGAACGGGAACGGCCCATGAACCCTACGCTCCGGCGTTGTCCCCGGATTCGGGCTCGGGAGCCATCGAGGCGGCTACCTCCATGGCGTAGTCCTTCTGTGCGTCGCCTTCAGCAGAACCCTCGAGCGACACGGTCGGCGTTACGCCCACCTTGTCGATCGCATGGCCCTCGGGCGTGAGGTAGTACGCGGCCGTGTAGCGCAGGGCGCCGCCGAACGAGAGGTCGTGCATGACCTGCACCGACCCCTTGCCCATGGTCGTGGTGCCCACGATCGTGGCCCGCTGGCTTTCCTTGCATGCAGCGGCAACCACCTCTGCGGCGGCAGCTGTGTTTTTGTTCGTGATGACCACGAGCGGAGCCGCGGTGGCCGTGCGCCCCGACGCGGCCTTCGCCGCGATGCCATCGACGGTCTGGATCTCGACCACGGTACCGCTGCTCATGAACAGGCTCGAGAGCTCGACAGCCTGGCTCAGGAAGCCGCCCGGGTTGTCGCGCAGGTCCAGGACGAACACGGCTGCCCCCTGGGACGCCAGCTCGGTCAGGGCGGTCTGCACGAGCGCCGCGGTGTTCGCGGTGAACTGGCGCAGCTTGATGTAGCCCACGCGGCGCCGCTCATCGTATTCGGTCGTGATGTTGGGCTCCTCGTACTCGGAGCAGGTGAGCGTCGTCGTGCGCTCCTCGCCTCCCTGCGACTCCAGGGATTCAGGGCGGCGCCAGGTTATGACCACGTCCGAGCCCTTCGACTGGCTGAGCACGGCGGCCACCTCGCTACGCGACCACGACTGGGACGAGTCGCCGTTTATCGACACGATGAAGTCGCCTTCCTGCACGCCCTCCATCTGGGCCTGAGACCCCTCGAAGACGTCGACGGCGTAGGCCTGGCCATCGTATTCCGCGAAGAGCACGCCAACGCCCGCGTAGGACTCGCCCTCGTTGTTCAGGAGAGCCTGGTAGCGTTCGGGGGAATAGTAGCGCAGGTACGGGTCGTTGGATGCCTGCCCAAAGGAATTGAGCGCCATCTCGCCGGCTTCGTCGATGTCGTAGGTATCGAGGCTGTCGGTCGTCAGGATCTCCTCGGCCTCGGCCACGCGCATCGCTACCGAGTTGTACACGTCTTTCTTCGTCGTGTTCGGGTCGGCGACGGTGCTCGGCTCAACTCCGGTTATCGACTCGGGAAAGCCAAGCGAGGAGAGGAAGCTCCCCTGGCCGCGCATGAAGAACCCGAACAGGAACATGCAGAACGCGATGATGATGAAGAGCAGGCCCCTAATAATGCGATAGTTGCGCGCACGCATCTTACGCGTACGCGCAACTGAGCGCTGGTTCTTGTTAGCTCGTTCGGCCATGACGCCGGCGGTCGAGCCGCTACACCTTCAGATAGCGGCGCATTGCGAACGCCGATCCCAGAAGGCCGATTACGAGGCCGGCGAGGAGCAGGACCAGGTAGATGTAGAGGAACGTGTTCACGCCGAGCTCGATGGGCAGGAACGTGAGCGACGTCTGCAAGCGCGGCAGCACCAGGTTGCGCAGCAGCTCGATGCAGCCGATGGCGAGTATGGCGCCGATGATCGCATGCAGCGCGCCCTCCATCAGGAACGGCCCGCGGATGAAGCCGTTCGAAGCACCCACGAGGCGCATGATGGCGATCTCCTTGCGGCGCGCCATGATGGCGAGGCGGATGGTGTTGTTGATGAACACGAGCGCGATGAAGACGAGCAGCACGATGAGCGCGATGCCGATGTAGCGCAGGTAGTTCGTCACCGAGAACAGCTTCTCGACCGTACGCTGGCCGTACTTGAGCGAATCAGCCGGGTTCGCCTCGTCGGCGATCTGGGCGAACGAGTCGCTCTGCTCGATCTGGGTGGCTACCGTCTGCACCTGCTGCGGGTCGGACAGCTCGACGTTGATCGAGGCCGGCAGCGGGTTGCCGCCGAGCTCGTCGACGATCGCTGCGTTCGAGGACATGTTGCGGAAGTTCTCGAGCGCCTGCTCCTTGGTGGTGAACGTCACCTGCGACACGCCGTCGAGGCCGCTGATATAGGCCTGGGCCTCCTTGATCTGGGCGTCCGTCGCATCGTCCTTGACGTAGGCGGTGATGGACACCTCGCTCTCCACGGACTTGACGATGTTGTCGACGACCAGGGCGCCGACCAGGAACACGCCGATGATGAACAGCGAAAGGAAGATCGTGATGATCGAACCGAGCGTTGTCGACGGGTTGCGTGCGAAGCCCTGGAGGGACTGTTTGAAGAAATAAGCGAGACTACGCATCGAAACCGTACACCCCCCTCTGCTGGTCGCGCGTGAGATGGCCACGGTCGAGCGCGATAACGCGACGACGCATGTTATCGACCATCTCGCGGTCGTGCGTGGCGACGAGAACCGTGGTGCCCGTGCGATTGATGCGCTCGAGCAGGTCCATGATGCCGCGCGACGTCTGCGGGTCGAGGTTGCCGGTGGGCTCGTCGCACACGAGCAGCGGCGGGCGGTTGACGATGGCGCGCGCGATGGAAACGCGCTGCGCCTCGCCGCCGGACAGCTGGTCGGGCAGCTTGTCGAGCTTGTCCTGCAGGCCAACCAGGCGCAGGACCTCGGGAACCTGGGTGCGGATGACGTTACGGTTCTTGCCGATTACCTCGAGCGCGAAGCTCACGTTCTCGAACACCGTCTTATTGGGCAGCAGCTTGAAGTCCTGGAACACGCAGCCGATGTTGCGGCGCAGGTACGGCACGCGCCAGTTGCGCATGCTTCCCAGGTCCTCGTTGGCGATGGTGATCGTGCCCGAAGACGGCTTGAGCTCGCGAATGATCAGGCGCACGAGCGTCGACTTGCCCGAGCCGGAATGGCCGACCAGGAACACGAACTCGCCAGGATAGATCTGGAGCGAGACGTTATCGAGCGCCGGGCGGTTGGGCTGGGCGGGATACACTTTCGACACGCGGTCGAATGAGATGACGGGGTTTCCCTGCTGCGGAATATCATCGACTTCCAGTGACGGCAATGCTGCTGACAAGCTGGCAGTCGCACGTGCGGCCTGGGAAGAATCCACGCCGTAACGCGTGGAGTGTGCCCCCCTATTGGTGGCTTCTGTCACAGAATGCTCCGTTCAAATAGTCGTTTGCTGAGACAGACGTGATTCTACCAGACCTATTTACGGGCGATAACCGTCTTCACAGCTTCGACAATCGCCGCGGCATCCAGTCCGAAATAGTTCGCAAGCTCTTCATACGACCCTGACTTGCCGAAACGGTCCTTCACGCCGACGATTTCGAGCGGTGCGGGCGCGGTGGTCGAGAGCGCCTCGGCAACGGCGGATCCCAAGCCGCCGATCACGCTGTGCTCCTCGGCGGTGACGATGCAGCCCGTCTTGCGCACGGAGGCCAGGATGGTTTCGGAATCGAGCGGCTTGATGGAGAACGCGTCGATGACTTCTGCGGAAATTCCCTGTTCAGCGAGGATATCGGCAGCGTTCATCGCTTGCTCCACCTCGACGCCGCAGGCGACGATCGAAACATCGGAGCCCTCGCGCAGCACGTAGGCGCGGCCCATCTGCAGCTCCACGTCGTTATCGTACACGCACGGCACGGCGGCGCGGCCCATGCGGATGTAGACCGGCCCCGGGGTTTCCGCGGCGATGCGCAGCGCCGCATGCGCAGCCGCGCAATCGGCGGGCACGAGCACGCGCATGTTGGGAAGCCCGCGCATGAGGGCGATGTCCTCGAGCATCTGGTGGCTGCCCCCATCGGGCCCCACCGAAACGCCCGCGTGGGTCGGAGCGATCTTCACGTTGAGCTTGGAATAGCACACGGTGTTGCGGATCTGGTCGTAAGCGCGTCCCGTCCCGAACACCGCGAAGCTGCCCGTGAAAGCGACGTTGCCGGCAAGCGAGAGGCCCGCGGCCACGTCGATCATGTTCTGCTCCGCAATGCCCGCGTTGAACAGGCGCTGCGCGTACTCGGGGCTTGCATCGGCAAGCTTCTTCGTCGTGGTGGACCCGGTGAGGTCGGCGTCGACCGCCACCACGGGCACCCCCTCGTCGGCAAGCTCGACGAGCGTCGCGCCGAACGCGGCGCGTGTCGCCTTCTTCTTGGCAGCCTGCTCGGCATCGGCCAGCTTGGGCGCGATCGCCGGCGGCGCGGACTGCTCCTCAGCGCTTGTGCCGAACGAGCTCTTGTCGCACTTCACAGGCGCCATCACCTGGTCAACGGTTGCTCCCAGGTCCTCGAGGGCCACGGCGACCAGATCGGCCCCGGGGGCCTTGCCGTGCCAGCCTGCCTCGTCTTCCATGTACGAGACGCCCTTGCCCTTCACGGTGTGGGCGATCACGGCATGAGGCTTGCCCGCGCGGTCGGCCTTGCAGGCGCTCAGCAAGTCGATGAGGGCATCGATGTCGTGCCCGTCGACCTCGTGAACGTCCCATCCGAACGCCTGGAACTTCACCGCGAGGTCGCCCAGGTCGCACACGTCGCTCGTGCGGCCGTCAATTTGCAATCCGTTGCGGTCGACGATCGCGACGAGGTTGTCGAGCTCGTTGTGGGCGGCGAACATGGCAGCCTCCCACACCTGGCCCTCCTGGCATTCGCCGTCGCCGAGCAACGTGAACACGGCATGCTCGTCATCGTTGAGCTTGAGGCCCGCCGCCAGGCCAGCAGAGATCGAGAGCCCCTGCCCGAGCGAGCCGGTGGACACCTCCACGCCCGGCAGAAGGTTGGAATCGGGATGGCCTTGCAGCCGGGAACCGAGCTTGCGCAGGCTCATGAGCTCCTCGCGGGGAAAGTACCCCGCATGAGCGAGCGTGGCATATAAAGCAGGTGCCGCATGCCCCTTGGCAAGGACGAACCGGTCGCGGTCCTCCGCGCCAGGATCGGCGGGGTCGTGCTTCATCACGCCACCGAAGTACAGCGCGGTGAGCACATCGGCGCTCGAGAGCGACCCCCCGGGATGCCCGCTCCCCGCCTCGCCGATCATCTGAACGATATCTATACGCAGGTCATTGGCAATTTTCGCCAGCTCTTCTGCCATGGAAAGCACCTTCCTCTTTTTTTGAGCGCACCCATTGTACAACGTCTCCCCATCACAACAGACATCCCTTCACACCCGTACACAGACCCCATATCGCCCAGTCAAACACACAACAAAACACCCTCCCCCCACCGCAAAACAGCGCAGCAATCGCAGACGCCGAGAAATCCCATCAACAACCACACCCCGTATGACGCACCCAATCTGCTTCACTTCGGAAGGAGAGAATGCAAGCGACGGGGAATCGCGTAACCTACACCCCGACGCGCCGGCCCCTGATGCACGACCCAGCGCAAATCGGACTCGGTTCGCGCCGGCAGAATCGCACTTAACCGCGAATCTCATACACGGAATCGCACTAGACCGCGCATCCGGTGCAGAAGCGCCCTCCCGAGCGCACGAGATCGACGGTCAAGTGCGATTTTTCTCCAGCGGAAAATTCGCGACCAGGCCTTATGCAAGGCGGAACCGGGAAAGAGGCCCGCAAAATCGCACTAGACCGAACATCCGGTGCACGGACCGGCCCCCGAATGCACCAGATTGACGGTTGAGGGCGATTCCCTGCACGAGATTCACGGTCAAGTGCGATTCGGGCAATGCCGCAAGGAAGGGGGGCCGCCCCCTTCCACGCAATAGCAACCTCGCCCGCCCGGCAGGGTATACAACCGAAGATTCGCTGCAAATGAGCGCAGCGGGCTGCAGCAAATTTGCGGTTGTATGCGAAATCCGGCGCCGCGGCGGCCGCCCCGCGGGCGTTTCCCCAGGTCGCGATCGTCGCCACCTCCATCGACGGGTATACAACCGAAGATTTGCTGCACACGAGCATGCCGAATTGCATCGAATTTGCGGCCGTATACCAATCCGCGGCCGCGACGCCCGACGTGGGCGAAGGGGTGCGTAGCAGGGACAA
>CACWWI010000117.1 GCA_902764575.1 uncultured Coriobacteriaceae bacterium | reverse complement strand
TCAGAAAGAAACGAGGCGATCCGAAAGGGAAGGGGTTTCATCATGAAAACGTTTGGTAAGGTAGCCGTTCTGGCTATGGCCATGGCCCTGGCGGTCGTGCTCGCCGGCTGCGGCGGCAGCGCTTCGAGCTCCGCGGCTTCATCTGCGAGCGCCTCGAGCGCCAGCGCCAGCGCAACGAGCGCCAGCGCCTCCAGCGCCGCTACTTCGACTACCGCTTCGAGCGCCAGCGCCAGCACGAGCGCATCCGCTGCGAGCTCCGCTGCAGCTGCCGTGTTCAAGGCCGGCAAGGTAAACGGCGACACGTACACCAACGAGTTCTTCGGCGTCAAGTTCGTGGCGCCCTCTGGCTTCACGTTCAACGATGATGCCAAGATGGCCGAGATGAACGCCGCTGTGGGCGCAAGCCTCAACGACGAGTCGATCACCAAGGCGCTCGAGAATGGCGTTGCGTACTTCGATATGGCCTGCGCTAACGAGAACGGCACTAACGTCAACGTGACCATCGAGCACGGCGGCTCCACCGGCGCCAGCGCGCTCACCCCCGAGCAGTACCTCAACGTTGCCAAGGAGTCGCTCGCTGACCAGCTCAAGAGCTCCGGCGCCGAGGTGAAGGACGTCGAGGTCACCACGTTCAAGAACGCGGCGGGCAAGGACCTCGCCTCCATGAAGGTCACGCTCGAGGTGCAGGGCGTCACCCTGTACGAGCAGCTCATCTGCCTGAAGGCCGGCGATTACTTCATGAACATCACCGCCACATCTCAAAACCAGGACGACCTCGAGGGTCTGCTCAAGCAGGTGTCCGAGCTGTAATGTCCCACGCGGGATGGCGGCATGCCAGCCATCCCGCAGGCAATGCGATTACCGCTATCCCACCTAGAGGGGGAGGAACAGCATGAAGAAAGCGATGAAAGTTGCCGTTCTGGCGATGGCCCTCGCACTGGCGATGGTCCTCGCGGCATGCGGCGGTTCGGGCTCGAGCAGCGCGGCGAGCGCGTCGGGCTCCGCCTCCGCATCGGGCTCCGCGAGCGCGGCAAGCGCCTCCGCGAGCGCTGACGCGAGCTCCGCTGCGAGCTCTGCCGCAAAGATCGACTTCAAGAAGGGCGCGGTCAGCGGCGACACGTACACGAACGAGTACTTCGGCGCGAAGTACGTGCTGCCCGCGGGCTACAAGTTCTTCACCGACGAGCAGATGGCCGATGCGCAGCTCAACGGCGCAACGCTCACGGACGAGCAGGCCAATGAGGTCCTCGCGTCCGGCAAGGAGTACTTCGACGCCGCGGCTGCGGCTGAAAGCGGCATGCCGACCATAACCTTCTCGGTCGTCTACGCCGGCACGCCCGAGGCCCAGGCGCTCGACGCCGCTGCTTTCGCACAGTACCAGGCCCAGCTGGTTCAGGGCGAGTTCGGCTCGTACCAGAACGGCCAGACCGGGGCCGAGTTCCCCGCCATCAAGCGCAAGATGGAAATGAACGGCCAGAAATACGACCAGGAGCTCCTGTTCACGAAGTCGGGCGACTGCTTCCTAGTCGTCACGGCGACGGGTGCCGAGGGTACGAACCTCGACGACGTCCTGTGCAACTTCACGTTGACCAAGTAGCACCTCGTCAACAGAGAGACCGCAACGCGAAAGCGCCCCTCGGGCGCTTTCGTGTATCATGGGCGAAACGAAGGGAGGCGCCATGTCGTTTGTCGAGTTTCGCGATGTGAGCAAGATTTACCAGATGGGCGAAGTAGAGGTCGCCGCCGTGTCGGGCATGTCGTTCGACATCGAGCAGGGCGAGCTCGTGGTGGTCGTGGGCCCGTCGGGTGCCGGCAAGACCACGCTGCTCAACATGCTCGGCGGCATGGACTCCGCAACGTCGGGCAGCATCGTGCTCGACGGCCGCGAGGTGAGCGCGTTCGACGAGCGCGAGCTCACGTTCTACCGGCGCTACGACATCGGCTTCGTGTTCCAGTTCTACAACCTCGTGCAAAACCTCACGGCCAAGGAGAACGTGGAGCTCGCGAGCCAGATCTGCAAAGACCCGCTCGACGCGGAGGAGGTGCTGAAGCAGGTGGGGCTGGCCGACCGCATGGACAACTTCCCGGCGCAGCTCTCCGGCGGCGAGCAGCAGCGCGTCGCCATCGCGCGCGCCCTCGCCAAGAACCCCAAGCTGCTGCTCTGCGACGAGCCCACCGGCGCGCTCGACTACCGCACGGGCAAGGCGATCCTGCGCCTGCTGCAGACAACCTGCTACGACACGGGCAAGACTGTCGTGCTCATCACGCACAACTCCGCGTTCACCGCCATCGCCGACCGCGTGATCCACGTGCGCGAGGGTCGAGCGGACAAAGTGCTGGTGAACGAGAACCCCGTGAGCGCCGAAACGCTCGAATGGTAGCGGATGCACGCCCAGCTGAAAGAGTTTCTGCGCTCGATAAGTCGGAAGCCGGGGCGGTTTTTGGCTTTGCTGGCCATCGTGGCCCTGGGGGCCGGATTCTATGCGGGGCTGCGGATGACGGCTCCCGACATGAGTCTGGCGCTCGACCGATACCTCGATTCCACCCGCACCTACGATGTGCGCGTCGTGGGCACGATGGGGCTCGATGACGACGATCTGCAAGCCCTTTCCGAACTTCCCGGCATCGAAGCGGTAATGGGAAGCCGTCAGGCCGACGCACTCGCCAAGATCGAGGGCAAGACCTACACGACGCGCGTTCATGCGCTGCCGGCCGCAGCGGCAACCTCCACCGTGCTCAGCGACGGCGTCACGGTAGAATCCGACGACCCCAACTACCTCAACCGCCTCATCCTCGATGAGGGCCGTTGGCCCACGGCGCCCGGGGAATGCGTCATCTCGGCGGACCGCGTGCTCAGCCAGAGCATCGGCCTCGGCAGCGAGATCAAGCTCGAGCAGGGGACCGGCAAGCTCTCCGACACGTTCGAAACGCGCACGTTCACGGTGGTCGGCACCGTGCACATGCCCTACTACGTGTCGTCGGCGGCCATCGACCCCAGCTCGCTCGGCTCCGGCGTCGTGCAGCAGGTGCTCTACGTGGCCGACGGCACCTTCACCGACGACTACCCCTACACCGACGCCTTCCTCATCGTGAAGGACGCGGCCGGCGCCCAATACGGCACCGACGCCTACGACGCCATCATCGACGCCGCCAAAAAGCAGGTGGAAGGCATCGCCGACGAGCGCTGCGAGGCGCGGCTCGACGCCATCACCAACAGCCTCTACGACAACGCCACCTCCTTCAGCGGCCTCCTCGACATCGCGGAGTACCGCCTGTCGCACACGCAGGCCGAGATCGACGACCCCGAGCCGCCCACGTGGCTCGTCATGGGGCGCGACAAGAACACGGGCATGGCCTCGTTCGTCTCCGACTCCGACCGCGTCGACCGCATCGCGAGCATCTTCCCGTTCATATTCTTCCTCGTGGCCGCGCTCGTCGCGCTCACGACCATGACGCGCATGGTCGACGAGGAACGCCAGCTCATCGGCACGTACAAGGCGCTCGGCTACAGCCGCGGCCGCATCACGGGCAAGTACGTGGGCTACGTGCTGCTCGCGAGCGTCGTCGGCTCCGTCATCGGCATCGCCGCGCTGGGGAAGCTGCTCCCCGGCGTCATCATGAACGCCTACGCCATCATGTACTACGTTCCCGCGGGCCCGCTTCCCATCGACCCCGTCATCTCCGGCCTTTCCGCGGGCCTCGCCATCGGCGTCACGCTCATCGCCACGTGGGCCTCGGTCGCGGCCACGCTGCGCGAGAAGCCGGCGGCGCTCATGCTGCCGCGCGCTCCCAAGGCCGGCAAGCGCATCCTGCTCGAGCGCATTGCGCCCCTGTGGCAGCGCCTCTCGTTCACGTGGAAGGTGACGTGCCGCAACCTCTTCCGCTACAAGAAGCGCTTCATCATGACCGTCATCGGCATCGCCGGTTGCACGGCGCTGCTGCTCACGGGCCTGGGGCTGCACGACGCCATCAACGACATCATCGACATCCAGTACGGCGAGATCATCCACCACAACGCGCTCATCACGCTCGAGAACGGCCTCGACGCCAGCGAGCGCGCCCGCGTCGACGAGCTGCTCGAGGAATCGGGCGCCGTCGAGTCGTCCACGTACGCCCATGTGGAGACGATGCTCGCGAGCGGCCCGCGCGCTTCCGACAAGCGCATCGACATCGTCGTGCCCGAGGACCCGCCCGCCTTCGAGGCCATGCGCACCATCCGCACGCGCACGGGCCACGAGCCGCTCACGATCGAGTCGATGGGGGAGGGCAAGGTGCTCCTCAACGAGAAGATCGCCCAGGAGCTCGGCATCGGCGAGGGCGACACGTTTACGCTCAGCCCCCAGGACGACATGGGAAACGCCCTGCCCACGAACTACGACTACGAGGTGGGGCGCCTGTTCGAGAACTACATATATAACTACGTGTACGCCACGCCCGCCGCCTACGAGCGCGCCGTCGGCAGCGCGCCCAAGATGAACGCCATCTACGCCAACATCACGAGCGACGCCGATGCGCGCGCCAACCTCGACAAGCTGCTGCGAAGCAGCGGGCTCGTGAAGACGCTCACCTACAACGACGAGGCCATCGACACGTACCGCACGATGCTGCGCAGCGTCGACCTCATCGTGGTCGTGCTCGTGGTGTCGGCCGCGGCGCTCGCGTTCATCGTGCTGTACAACCTCACGAACATCAACATCGAGGAGCGCATCCGCGAGATCGCCACCCTCAAAGTGCTCGGCTTCACGCGCCGCGAGACGAACGCCTACATCTTCCGCGAGATCATCCTGCTCGCCATCATCGGCGGCGCATTGGGCCTCGTGCTCGGCGTGTTCCTCGAGGGCTTCGTGGTGACCACCGCCGAAGTCGACCAGGTGATGTTCGGCCGCACCATACACCCGCCCAGCTTCGTGTGGGGCTACGTGCTCACACTCGTGTTCTCGGCCATATCGATGCTCCTCATGCTCCCCAAGCTCGCAAAGGTAAACATGGTAGAGAGCCTGAAGTCCAACGAGTAACGATAGTCGTATGGCAAAGCGCCATTTTGCGCAAACGTGGCGGGAATTGCGCTACAATACCTCTTTGCGTTCACAACCCACTAAGGGAGGACTATAACGATGAAGGTAGTGAAGAAGAAGCAAGACAACGGCCACATCAGGCTCGACGTCACGGCGTCGACCTCCGATGTCACCGATGCGCTCAACAAGGCGTGCGAGGTGTTCTGCAGGCAGATGGGCATCCATCCGCAGGAGGGGAAGACCCCGCAGCAGATCGTCTCCGAGCAGCTGGGCATCCGCGACCTCGATTCCGCCGTCGCCAACTCGGCCATCGAGATGCTCGTCGCGCCCGCGCTCAACAAGCACAACATCATCCCCGCGTTCACGCCCGTGCCGCAGGCCGGCGACATGATCAAGCGCGGCAAGACCTTCCAGTTCATGCTCGACGTGGTGCCCAAGCCCACCTACGAGCTGAGCGACTACAGCCCCGTCAAGTTCAACGCCCAGCCGTTCGAGTCGGACGAAGAGGCCATCGACCAGCAGATCGGCGAGCTGGCCAGCAACTACAAGACCTACGTGAAAACCGACCCGCATCCCATCGCCAAGGGCGACGCCTGCAAGCTGAAGATGGAAGTGACCAAGGACGGCGAGGTCGTCCCCGGCCTCACGACCGAGGGCCGCACGTACCAGACCGGCCTCGACCTCATGCCCGTCGGCTTCGACGAAAACATCATCGGCATGAACGTCGGCGACACCCGCACGTTCACGTTCGAGGGTCCGGGCCTCGACGAGGACATGAACGAGATCATGGAAACCTACGAGGCCACGATCACGGTGCTCGAGGTTCAGAAGGAGATCGTGCCCGTCATCGACGACGAGTGGATCCAGAAGAACATGCCCATGTACAAGGACCTCGCCGCGATGCGCGAGGACTTCGGCAAGAAGATCAACAAGGAGCGCCAGGCCTACTACGAGGACTACAAGCGCAACCTGGCCGCCGGCGCGCTCGCCCAGCGCTTCGAGGGCTCCATCCCCGACGAGATCTACGAAGGCGCCATGCGCGAGCAGCAGAAGAACCTGCGCCAGCAGGTTGCCGCCTCGGGACAGACCTGGGAGGAGTTCTGCGAGAAGAACGGCGGCGAGCAGCAGGTGAACATGACGACCATGGTCAGCATGCGCCAGTCGCTCGTGCAGGGCTACTGCCTCGACGCGTACTACCGCCACTACAACCTGTCCTACACCGAGCAGGACCTCGACGACGCTTGCTTCCAGGTGAACCCTCGCAACCCGCGCGGCGCTCGCAAGCAAATGGAGCAGAATGGGCTCGGCTTCGCCCTCCGCGAGGCCGCTGAGCGCCTCCGCGCCTGCAAGCACCTTGTGGAGCATGCTGAGATCAGCTACGGGCAGCCTACTATCGTTGCCTAGCTTTGGTTGCGCTCGCCGCCTGCGGGATCGCGGTGACGGGTGTCTGCCTACGGCGTCCTCGGTTCGCTTTAGTAATTAATTTAGTGCCTGCGGAAGCGGCTAACACCCCTCCCGCACACCGCAGAGGGCTACTCGCTGCTAGTAGGGACTATATCTGCTCGAAATCTTCCCCGTGGGAATTTGGTTCCGGCGGGGAAGCCGTTTTAAAATAGAAAAAGTTCTCCGTG
>CACWWI010000116.1 GCA_902764575.1 uncultured Coriobacteriaceae bacterium | reverse complement strand
CGATGTGCCAACCCATGTCCTCGTCGGTCTTCCCCGCGATGTCGGCTACCGAATCGAAGCCGTAGTAGTCGAGGAACGCGCGGTTGGCGCCGACGAACTTGCGGTCGCGGTCCTTCCAGAACAGGCACATGCCCTCGTCGCGCGAGATCGCGCGCCACAGCCCGCCGTCGGTCAGGGAGAAGTCGGCGCCGATGGTGCTCGGCTGCTCGTCGACGTTGCCGTCAAAAGCGGTTTGGAGGAGACCGTCGTTTTCCCAGTGCGTGCTCCGGAACGAGATCATCACCTGGTTGCCCGGCTGGTCGGCCATGTGGATGAGCAGGACGATCTTCCAGGCGTAGTCGCCGCCCTTGTGCCGCATGCGGAAGAAGTCGGCGAGGAAGGTCTCGCCGCCCTGCTGGATGCGCTCGATGATAGTGTCGCACTCCAGATAGGCGAGGAAGCGCTCGCGGTCGGCCGGGTACACCTCGGCCTCCGCGAACTCCTGCACCATGTTGGCGATCGTGGGCGCGCCATAGGGAACGTGGTACCCCGCGTTCCCGAAAACCGGCTCGCTGTAGTCCTCGTCCAAGTGCAGGATGTCAATGTGCTCGTAGATCGTGTACATGGCCGAGACGGCGTCGAGCATGCGGTCGTGCCGATGACGCTCTCCCTGCACGATGGTGTCGTCGATGGAGACGAGGACGGCGGTGCGCCCCGCCTGCGAAGTGATGAACTTGGCCCGCATGACGCATGCGAAATCGCCCGCCAGGTAATCGATGCGCGCGTACTTGTCGCGGGCGATGGTCTCCACGAGATGCCGGGCCTGCCGGGCGAGTTGGCGCCCGGTGTCGTTGATGCGCTCCTCGGCCTCGTCGATGGAGAGCACGCCGATGTTCTCGAGGCTCTCCCTGAACACGCGGTTGGAATCGAGCACCTTGAACCGGTCGTCGTTGTACTCCACGATGGCGAGCGACATGCTCGTCACGTAGCCGCGCGTATTGCTACCGGCCGTAAGGTCGCGCTCCGAGAGGCTCAGCGTGTTCACGGACCCGATCTTCTCGAAGTACAGCCGCTCGGTCCTCGACTCGACGCCGATCGCGCGGGTCAGGCTGTCCGTGTCCTCCTCGGAGTACGGCATGGGTTTCCCGAACAGGTAGCCCTGCATCTTCTCGCAGCCAATGCGGCGCAGGTAGCGACGGTGCTCCTCGTTTTCCACGCCTTCCGCGAGCGTCTGAATACCGAGCTTCTTGGCCATGTCGACGACCGAGGCCAGGATGGTCTTCGACTTCTCGCCGAAGCTGTTGAGGAACTCCATGTCGAGCTTCAGCTCGTCGAAGTCGAAGTCCTTCAGGGCGTTGAGCGTGGAGTACCCGCTGCCGAAGTCGTCCATCCACACCTGGTAGCCCACGTCGTGGAACCGGCCGACCATGCTGGCCATGAAGGCGGGGTCGGTGCCGAACACCGTCTCGGTGATCTCGATGTTGAGCATGTTGCGCGGCACCTCGAACTCCCGCACGGCGTCCTCCACGACGTTGAAGATGTCGCACAGGTCGAAGTCGAGGCGGGAGAGGTTAAACGAGATGGGCACGACGGGCACGCCGCGGTCGCAGCTCTCGCGGTACTGCCGGCAGACGGCTTTCACGATGTGGCAGTCGAGGAGGTGAACGAGCCTCGCCTCCTCGAGCGCGGGGATGAACTTGTCGGGGGTTAGCAGCCCGTAGGTCGGGTCCTCCCAACGCGCGAGTGCCTCCGTGCCGCAGAGCTTGCCCGTCAACGTGCGGACGACGGGCTGGTAGAAGGGGCGCACCCAGTCGTTTTTCAGGGCGTCGTCGAGATGGGTGATAACGTAAACGCGCAGTTCCTCATCGCTGGGAAGCGGGCGAACCTGGTCTTGGGTGTGGTGATGTGCTGCTGGAAAGCGGCTTTCATCCTGGCTCATGTCTATCCCTCCCATAGGCGTGGCCGGGGTGGAAGTCTTGTACTGCGCTCCGGTCAATCCGAGCATAAGGGGGATTATATCCGATTTACCTGCGTTTTTGCTCGTGCATTCTCGTAACGTCGCTTTCCCGTTGAACATGCTGCGGGGCGCGATGCCCGTCGTTGCAACCGAGTTACGCAGAAAAAAGCCTCCCGCTCCCCACGCCGGGGAAACGGGAGGCTGTTCGCCAAGGCAGAGGGGCGCTCGGAGACCGCCCCGCAAAGAGCCGCCTATTCGAAGGGGAACGTGTAGTCCAGCCCGAGCTTGTCGCGCAGCTCCACGAACTCCTTCTGCACCGACTCGCTCACCGGCACGCCCTTGTCCTTGCGGTCGAGCCAGGCCAGGTACTCCTTCTCGCCGGCCGTGTAGATGCGGTCGTGGCCGGGCGCCTTCTTCGAGGCGCGCAGCTGGCGGCAGATCTCGCCGGCCGTCTTCTTGAACTCCTCGGCGCCGGCGAACGCCTCGGGGTTCACCACGAAGAAGAAGTGCCCCAGGTGGTACATCTGCGGCGAGCCGTCGGGCGCGACGCCCGTGAGCGCCTTCATGAACTTACCGCCCGAGAGCGCTGCCGACAGGATCTCCACCACGGCGGCGTAGCCGTAGCCCTTGTAGCCGCACATCTCGTCGCCGGGGCCTCCGCCGAGCGGGGCGAGCGCGGCGGTGCCGTCCACGAGCATCTTCAGGATCTGCTCGGAGTCGGTGATCTCGCTACCGTCCTGCGCGACGACCATGCCGGCGGGCGTCGGCTTGCCCGAGCGCGCGTAGTACTCGATCTTGCCGCGCTGCACGATGGACGTGGCGCAGTCGATGCAGAAGGGGAACTCCTCGTCGGTGGGCAGCGAGAACGTGAGCGGGTTCGTGCCCATCATGTTCTCCACGCCGAACGTGGGGGAGATGGAGGGCCGCGCGTTCGTGCCGGTGATGCCTACCAGGTCCTCCTTGGAGGCCATGGTCGTCCAGTAGCCGGCGATGCCGTAGTGCGTGGAATTGCGGATGGCGCCGCCCGCCATGCCGTAGGTCTTGGCCTTCTCGATGAGCTTCTCCATCACGCGGTAGCTCGCCACCATGCCCATGCCGTCGTGCGCGTCGGCGAGCACGGTCGTCGGCGTTTCCTTCACGATCTCGAGCTCGGTCTTGGGAAGCAGCGTGCCGCGCTCGATGCGGTCGATGTAGATGGGCTTGAAGCGGTTGCATCCGTGGCTCTCGATGCCGCGGCGGTCCGACTCGACGAGCACGTCGGCGCAGATGGCCGCATCCTCGCGCGGCACACCGTAGGCTTCGAACACGTCGATCATGAACGAGGTGACCATGTCCCAGGGGACGTACGGGCGGGTTTCCATGAGTAAGCTCCAATCTCTCAGCTCGCCGGTGCCTCGCCGGCGATCGCCAACTTTATTATAGCAAGGGACCGTTGTCCCACGCGGGCCCTGGTTTGGGTGGTAAAGTTAGCACATTGCTCATCAAGTGCGAGATTGTCGAGGAGCAAACGTGAGCACCACCGAAGCGAACACGCTCGAGCCGATCAGCGAGGCCGAGCTCAAGGCCCTCATGGGCACCATGGCCAAAGCATGCGATGTCGTGCGCGTCGTCGAACCTGCGACGTTCGACGCCCGCACCCTCGAGGAGGGCGGGCAGCTCAACGAGCCCTACAAGTGCTATTCAGCGCTCTGCCGCAACCGCCGCTGCGAGAACTGCATCTCGATGCGGGCGGTGGAGGAGGCGCGGCCGGTGTCGAAGTTCGACTTCGTCGACGGCGAGGCGTACTTCATCACGGCGCGTCCCTTCAGCATCGACGGCAAGCCGCATTCCCTCGAGATGGTGCAGAAGGTCTCCGACGACATCGGCCTGCAGAGCGGGCACGACGAGTTCCAGGAGCAGGTCCAGGCGGAAACCGACGCCGAGTTCGTGGACGGGTTCACGGGCGCGTACTCGCGCAACTACTTCGACGAGGGCCTCAGCTCGCTTCCGGGCCGCAAGCTGGCGATGGTGCAGGTCGAGAACCTCGCGCGCATCAACAAGGAGGAAGGCTACCCGGCGGGCGACCTCGTGCTCAAGGGGGTCGCGCACGAGATCCTGGTGCACACGCGCGTCGAGGACACGGTCGTCCACTACAAGGGCGACAAGTTCGCCGTGCAGTTCGAGGACGTGGATTCCGAAAGCTATCCCGCCCTCATCCACAAGATAGCCGCAGCGGTGGACGCGGTCGTCATCGAGGGGCATCCGGGCCTGCGCCCCGTGGCGTACGTGGCCGCGGTCGACGAGGACGCCACGTTCGGCGAGCTGGCCGTCCGCGCGCTCGACTTGCTCGAGCAGGCGAAGCGAAGCGGCGAGCACGTGCTGATCACGATGTCGGACCCGCACCACCTCGCAGCGGAGCAGGCGCGCGCCGCGGCAGACGTCGAGACGCTGCGCCGTTCACCCGACAAGCCCATCGCCGACAAGGACGCGCTCACCGGCTTGCTCTCCCCGTCGGCCATCCGGGCGCACATCCAGCAGATCGTGAAGGAGCGCCACGCTCGCTCCGAGGGCTACTGCGTCATCTACCTCGATATCGAGAACTTCAAGCAGTTCAACCGCACGTACGGCGTGCAAGGCGGCGACCTCCTGATCGAGTACATCGCCAAGCGCATCCGCGTCGAGTTCCCCGCCGGCACGGCCGCCCGCATGGGCGGCGACCTCTTCGTCGTGGCCACGAACGAGGAGAACATACGGGAACGCCTCAGGAGCCTGCACGCGTCGGTGGCGGCGTACCAGGACCGCATCTCCTGCGAGATTAAGGCGGGCGTGTACGCGCTCGACGAGGCCGTGCACGACGCGGCAATGGCCATCGACCTGGCAAAGGTCGCCTGCGAAAGCATCAAGGGCCGCTTCGACATTTCCGCCCGCCTCTACGATTCCGCGCTCGATCAGGAAATCAGCATGAACGAGTACGTGGTCAACAACATCGAGCACGCCATCGCCGAGGGCCTCATAAAGGTGTATTACCAGCCCATCGTCCGCGCGATGACCGGGCACGTGTGCGACTACGAGGCTCTCGCGCGCTGGGACGACCCGCTGCACGGGCTGCTGCCGCCCAAGGCGTTCATCGGCGCGCTCGAGCGGTTCCACCTCATCAACAAGCTTGACGAGTACATCGTGGGCCAGGCCTGCGCGCACCAGGCTGCCGTCCTGGCCGCGGGCAAGCAGGCCGTGCCCGTGTCCGTGAACCTCTCGCGCCTCGACTTCCAGATGGTGGACGTGTTCGCCATGGTGGAGCAGGCCGTTGCGAACGCTGGCATCCCGCGGAACCTGCTCAACATCGAGGTCACGGAAAGCGCCCTCGACGAGGATTCGGGGCACTTCGCCGAGCAGCTCGAGCAGTTCCGCCAAGCGGGCTACGAGGTGTGGATGGACGATTTCGGGAGCGGCTACTCCTCGCTCAACCTGCTTAAGGACTACCGCTTCGACACCTTGAAGATCGACATGGCGTTCCTCGCGGGCTTCGAGAACAACCCCAAGTCGCGCGAGATCATCGTCACCGTCGTGGACATGGCCAAGAAGCTGGGCATCCGCACGCTCGTCGAGGGCGTCGAGACCAAGCAGCAGTACCGCTTCCTGCAGCGCATCGGCTGCGAGATGCTCCAGGGCTTCTACTTCGGCGAGCCGCGCCCCTACGACGACGCCTTCGCCGAGCTCGTCGTGGAAGACGCGCGCGAGCGCGCATACTTCGACGCACTCGGCAGCGTGAACCTGCTCGGCCTGCCCGCAAGCGGCAACCTCACCGGCGCGAGCGATTTCGTCACCGAGTCAGAATCACGCAGCACGCCCATGGCGCTCGTGGAGTACCGCAACGGCTCGTACGGCTACCTATCAGCCAACGAGGCCTACCTCGAGCTGCTCGTAGGAATGCGCGTCGCCACGCTAGAGGACGCGCAAGAAGCCCTCTCCACCGGCATGGCCGTAACGTCCGAGGCCCTAATAGCCCAGCTAAAATCCGCGCAGCAAGAAGACCGAGAAACAGTAAAAGAGGCAGAGCTGCAAAGCGCCCTCCACCAAATCCACGTCCGCCCCATAGCCACCGCCCCCGGAGCCCAAGCCTTCGTAATAGTCCCCATAGCCCTGCAATAAGTATCAAGAACGCTCCAACGCCCATTTAACAATTCTTTCAATGAGGGAAAGAGTAGCCCTCGGTGGCGGCGGGAGGGGGCGTAGCCGCTTCCGCAGGCGCAAAATTAAATTACAAAATCGAACCGAGGACGCCGTAGGCCTGATATGTAGATGAGTTTGTCAAGAGGCAAAATGAGGCCAGCCCCGATCCAACCGGGCCTGGCCTCATCGATGCTATAGCCACTCCGCGCACCGCAGCCGGCGTTGGCGTGTCTGGTTCGACGCACGACTGCGAGTCTGATATCCGCGCGTTGGTTAGCGCATTCCGATGCTTCGGCTGGGGAGCTCCGCGTGTCTAGCATCGCGCGTGGCCCGATGGGCTGCGCATAGGCCTGCCGCGGGTTGCCCCACGCGCCATCGAAGCGGGCGCGGCGCGCGGAGGAGGCGTCCGTGCTAGGCCGCCAGGTTCGCGAGCGCCCAGACGAACCCGGCGAGCTCGCGCGCGACCGCGACGTTGGCGACGCTGGCGGGCTTGCCGCGCGAGCGCAGGTGCGCGCACCTCTCGTGCAGCCGGCGGTTCGCCCGCGAGGCGGCCTCGGCCACCGCGGCGGCAA
>CACWWI010000115.1 GCA_902764575.1 uncultured Coriobacteriaceae bacterium | reverse complement strand
GAGCTCGCGGTGCTCTACACGGAGTGGGGCGAGGGCCTCGACCCCCAGCACGTGCTGGAGGAGCATCCCACGCCGCAGTTCGCGCGCCCTGCGTATCGCATGCTCAACGGGGAGTGGAAGTGCGCGTTCGTGGAAAACGCCTACGACGTCGGCTCCACGCTCGAGAACGTGGTGGCGAAGGCAACGGCCCCCGACGCAATCGACACTTCCATCATCGTGCCGTTCGCTCCCGAGGCCCCGCTCTCGGGCGTAAACCGCCAGCTGAAGCCAGGCGAGCTGCTGTGGTACCGCACGACGTTCGAGCTGGTGCCCGAGGAGCTCGGCGAGCGCCTGCTGCTCCACTTCCAGGCCGTGGACTACGCCTGCTCCGTGCGCGTGAACGGCGCGGCCGTCGCATCGCACGAAGGCGGCTACATCCCCTTCGTCATCGACATCACCGAAAACGTGCGGGAAGGCGCGAACACGCTCGAGGTATGCGTCGCCGATCCCAGCGAGCAAGGCGCATACGTGCGCGGCAAGCAGCGCCTCGACCGCGGCGACATCTGGTACACCGCCCAGAGCGGCATCTGGCAGTCGGTCTGGCTCGAGCGCGTGCCGTTCAGCTACGTGAAGTCTGCCGTGCTGCAGCCCGACCCCGACACCGGCATCCTGGCCGTGGGCCTGCGGCTCAACGTGGACGAAGCGGCCCCCGCCGCGCAGGCCACCGTCAACGTGTACGACGTGTGGTCGGTCAGCGCCGAGCCGATCGCCACCGCCACGTGCGAGCCCGAGCAGCTCTGCGCGCTGGCGCTGCACATCGAGGATCCGCACCTGTGGTCGCCCGACGACCCCTTCCTCTACCGCGTGAGCATCCGCTACGGCGAAGACGACGTCGAAAGCTACTGCGGCTTCCGCAAGATCGAGCTGCGCGAGGCAGCTGCCGGCCGCAAGCAGGTGTTCCTCAACGGCGAGCGCATCTTCATCAAGGGCGTGCTCGACCAGGCGTACTGGTCGGACGGCCTCATGACGGCGCCCGCCGACGCCGCGCTCGTGCACGACATCCGCTCGATGCGCGCATGCGGCTTCAACCTCATGCGCAAGCACATCAAGGTGGAAGCCGAGCGCTGGTACTACCACTGCGACCGCCTGGGCATGCTCGTGCTTCAGGACATGGTGAGCGGCGGCGGCCCCGACATCAACTTGTGGCACTGGAGCTACAAGCCCACGCTGTTCAAGGTGAGCTGGCGCCACTACCGCGACGACGTGAAGCGCCATTGGAAGAACCTGGGCGCCGACGATTCGCGCTACCGCGAGGCGTGGACCAAGGCGTGCCACGAGACCGTCCAGGGCCTCGCCAACCATCCCTCCATCATCGGCTGGTCGCTGTTCAACGAGGGCTGGGGGCAGTTCGAATCGACGCGCGCCTTCAACGAAGTGCGCGCGCTCGATCCCACGCGCCTCATCGACGCCGTCAGCGGCTGGTACGACCAGGGCGCGGGCGACTTCCACAGCGTGCACAACTACTTCCGCGACTTCCGCGTGTGGCGCGACAGCCGCGCGAAGCGTGCCTTCTTCGTATCCGAGTTCGGCGGCTTCACGCACCGCGTCGACGGCCACAGCTCGCTCGACGAGGCGTACGGCTACGAGCCCTACGACGACCGCATCGAATGGTGCGACGCCTTCCTCAACCTGCTCAACGAGGTGGGCGGCATGGAGGAACAGGGCCTCGCGGGCCTCGTCTACACCCAGGTGAGCGACATCGAGGAGGAAACGAACGGCATCCTCACATACGACCGTCGCGTGAACAAGCTCGCAGGTGCGTGACGCGCTCAAGGTGTTAGAATGGCAGTAGCGGAGCGGTATCGCGCGAGCGGCCCCGCTCCCGCGGAAAGCTTGTATGAGCTTAAGGAGCGCTGCCATGTCTGACGAAGGCAAACCGAAGGTCATCAACCCGTTGCCAGGGCCGCTCGACGGCACCTGCTCGGTTCCGGGTGACAAGTCCATCTCGCACCGCGCAATCCTCTTCTCCGCCATGGCGGAGGGCACGTCGCGCCTGACCGGCGTGCTCGATTCGAGCGACGTGCGCGCGTCCATCGAGGCCGTGCAGAAGCTCGGCGCCAAGGTCTCGCTCGAGAAGCAGACCGACGGCAGCCTGGCCGGCGGTGTGGAAGGGTGGGGCGCGAAAGGCCCCGTGCAACCCGACGGGCCCATCTACTGCGGAAACTCCGGCACCACGGCGCGCCTGCTCATGGGCGTGCTGGCGCCTTGGGACATCTCGGTGCGCATCGAGGGCGACGAGTCGCTTTCCAAGCGCCCGATGAGGCGCATAACGGCACCGCTCATGATGATGGGCGTGGAGTTCGACCCCGCGGGCGCCGAGACGCTGCCCATCACGGAGCGCGGCTGCAAGCGCCTGAGGCCCATCAAGTACAACTCGCCCATGGCGTCGGCCCAGCTGAAGACCGCAGTGCTGCTGGCCGGCATCCGCGCAGACGGCGTGACCGAGCTCAACGAGCCGTCCGTCTCGCGCAACCACACCGAGCTCATGCTGCCGGAATACGGCGTGGAAACCACCGCCGGCGAGCGCACGGCCCGCGTCAAGGGTCCCGCGAGCATGCATTCCGCCGAGATCAGCGTGCCCGGCGACCCGTCGTCGGCTGCGTTCATCATCTGCGCCGCACTCATGAAGAAGGGGAGCGCCGTACAGGTCGAGAACGTAAGCCTCAACACGGCGCGCACCGGCTTCCTCTACACGCTCGAGCGCATGGGCGCAACCGTCGAGACGCGCCACACCGGCAGCGCCGGCAAGGAGCCCTACGGCATCATCTCCGCATGCTACACCGAGGGCCTGCATGGCTGCGAGATCCCCGGTCACAAGATCGCGAGCCTCGTCGACGAGGTGCCCGTGCTGGCGCTCGTGGCGGCGCACGCGCGCGGGCTCACCGTGTTCCGCAACGTGCAGGAGCTGCGCGCCAAGGAGTCCGACCGCCTCGACGCCATCGTGGCGGGCCTGGCCAAACTCGGCGTGGACGCGTGGACGGAAGGCGATGACCTGTTCATCGAGGGCCAGCCCGGGCTGCAGGCGCCGGAGGGCGTCGTGTTCGACTCGCTCGGCGACCATCGCCTGGCCATGACGTGGGCGCTCGTGGGCCTCACGGGCAACGTGCCCGTCGCGATCGACGGCTTCGAGTGCGTCGACGTGAGCTACCCCGATTTCCTTGAAGACATAGAAAGGCTGAGCCAATGATCATAGCAATAGACGGCCCGAGCGGCGCCGGTAAGTCAAGCGTGTCCGTCGAGGTCGCGCGCAAGCTGGGCTTCTCGTGCCTCGACACGGGCGCGATGTACCGCTGCATCGCCTGGCAGGCAATCCAGGACGGCGTGGCGTTCGACGACGCGGAAGCGCTCGAGAAGATCTCCCTCGAGAAGGAGATCGCGTTCACCCACGAGGAGGGGAACCCCAAGCCCGTGGGCGTGTCGATGGGCGGCGTCGACGTGACGTCGGCCATCCGCACGCGCGAGATCGACCGCGCGGTGAGCCCCGTCTCGGCCGTCCCCGGCGTGCGCGCGGCGCTCGTCGCCCAGCAGCAGCGCATCGGCAACGCAGGCAACTACGTGGTGGAGGGCCGCGACATCGGCACGGTCGTGTTCCCCGATGCCGCGGTGAAGGTGTTCCTCACGGCATCCAACGAGGCGCGCGCCCGCAGGCGCGTGCTGCAGAACGAGGAACGCGGCGTCGGTTCCACCGACTTCGAGGAAGTGCTGGCCGACATCATCCGCCGCGACGAGCTCGATTCGTCGCGCGCCGCCTCGCCGCTCAAGCCCGCAGACGACGCCATCCACATCGACTCGTCCGACATGACCATGCAGGAAGTGATCGACGAGATCTGCGCCCTCGCGCAGAAGGCGATGGGTTAGGAAAGCCATGGCTAAGAAGAAGTCGAAGAAATCAGAGAAGAAGGGCCTGGTCAAGAAGGCGCAAGCGGCAAAGGATTTCGCAAAAGAGAAGCTGGCGAAGAAGAAACCCGCTCAGAAGGAGCTACCCGCGCAGGAGCTCGCAACCAAGGAGCCCGCTAAGACGGACCTGGCCAAGAAGGCGCCGGCCCAGAAGGAGCTCGAGCCCTACGAGAAGAGGTACGCCGATTTCTTCGACCGGCCGTTCGGCGTGGACGAGTACGACAACGGCAAGAAGCGCTTCTGCCGGTTGCCCGCGCACGTGATCGTGGGCACGGTGTCGGCCATCGCCAAGGTGTGCTGGCGCTACGAGGTGCACAACCGCCACAGCCTGGAAGTGCTCGCCGACCGGGGCGGCGTCGTGGTCATGAGCAACCACACGTCCTACCTCGACGTCGTGTTCATGTACCTGGCAATCTACCCGCGCTACTGGCCGCGCTTCGTTGCGCGCGACACGCTGTTCGAGGCCAACGAGGCCCTCGCGTGGATCTTTGCGCACATCGGCGCGTTCCCCGTCAAGCGCGACACCGCCGACCGCACCGCTGTCAAGCGCGCGGCGCGCATGCTGAAGAACGGCGAGATCGTGGGCATAATGCCCGAGGGCTCCCGCCGCGGCAAGGGCTCGGTCGCACCGCGCATCCACGGCGGCGCGGCGCTCATGGCGCGCATGGGCAAGGCCCCCATCATGCCCATGGCCGTGATAAACGTCGACAAGATCAAGAAGAAGGGCGAGCGCGTGCGCTTCCCCAAGGTAACGGTGGAGTTCGGCAACCCCGTGCTGCTGAGCGACTTCGACTTCCTGCCCAAGGACGAGCGCCTGGACGCCTGCGTGTGGTACGCGCTGCGCGAATGCTTCGCCCTGTTCCAGGGGAAGGCCCCCGAGGACGTGGACATGGCCGCGCTCTTCCCCGAGGACAAGGACTTCACCAAGGAGTTCGCCGAGCATCCCATCCCGCGCCTCACCTCTGAGCAGGTGGCGGAGCTCTTGAAGTAACGCAATCGGGGAGGGAACCGTGGAAGTACTTCTCGCAAAGAACGCAGGTGCCTGCTATGGGGTGCAACGTGCGCTCGACCTGGCGCGCGAGGCCTCCGAGGCGGAGGGGCCCGTGCACACGCTCGGCCAGCTCATCCACAATCCCGGGGTCGTCGCCGACCTCGAGGAGAAGGGCGTGCACGTCGCCGAAAAGCCGGAGGACGTGGCCGAGGGCACGGTCATCATCCGCAGTCACGGCGTGATGCCGCAGGTGTACGAGCAGCTCGCCGCAAGCGGCCTGAACATCGTGGACGCTACGTGCCCGCATGTCGCACGTGCGCAGAAGGCCGCAGCCGAGCTCGCGAACTCCGGGTGCCGCGTGATTGTGGTGGGCGAAGCCGGCCATCCCGAGGTGGAGGGCCTGCGCGCCTATGCGCAACGCGAGGGGATGAAGGTCGACGTCGTGCCGTCGCCCGACGCTGTGCCCGCCGACCTGCGCGCGCCTATCGGGATCGTCGTGCAGACGACGCAGCGCCGCGAGAACCTCGACGCGATCGTCGACGCAATCCGTGCGCAGGGGATCGAGCCCGACGTGAAGCGGACTATCTGCTCTGCTACGCGGTTGCGGCAGGATGCGGCGGCCGAGCTCTCCGAGCGCGTGGACGCTATGGTCGTCATAGGCGGGAAGAACTCCTCCAACACCACACGGCTGGCTGAGATCTGCGCGGCCACGTGCGCGCGGGCCTTCCACGTTGAGTCCGCAGACGAGATTGAGGCTTCCTGGTTTGATGGATGCTCTTCCGTTGGGGTTACTGCTGGGGCTTCTACTCCTGAGGATCAGATTCAGGACGTTGTTTCGCTGCTCGAGGCCATGTAGCAAACGTTGCTCGTTTTCCTTGGCCTGCCTTCATGCTCGCCCGGTTTACAGCAGGCCGCCGAAGTTGCCCGTGCACGCGAGCAGGGCAAACCAGATGGGCGGTATGAAGAGGCCGGGAAGCAGGTTCATCGCCGATATCTCCTTGATCTTCAGGATCGACAGGCCCGACGCAAAAATCAGGAACCCGCCCACGATAGACACTTCGCACATGAGACCGTTGCTGAGCAGCGGGGAGAGGAAGGTCGCCAGAAGGAAGATCGATCCCTGCCAGCAGAACAGTACGCCTGCCGCGATTGCGATGCCGAACCCGAACGTCGAGGCGAGCACCATCGAGGTCACGAGGTCGAGCATGGCGTTGGTGAAGAGGAACGTCTCGTCGCCATACAGCGCGGAGTTGATGGGTCCGAGGATGGACAGCGTCCCGATGCAGAACAGCATGATCGCGGTCGAAAGGCCTCGTCCGAGGCCCGGCGCGTCGCCGCCGTCCTCGGAGCCGCCCTTCGAGTGCTTGCCCACGAGCCGGTTGAACCGCCCGTCTAGGTCAAGCGCCGTGCCGATGACGCCGCCGAGCGCCAGACTTACGATGAAGAGCACCGGATAGGCGCTGTTGGGCATGTTCTGCACTACCGCGTTAATACCGAGCCCCGTGGCGGCAAGCCCCATGGCCACGAAAAGAATGTTTTGGTATTTCTCCTTCAACCCGTGGCGCACGGTACCGCCGATCACGCTGCCCACGATGATCGCCGCCGTGTTCGCAACCGTCCCAATCATGATTAAACCCCCTGTAACCGTGTTTGCAATGCTACGATAAAGTCTCCAGTAACTAGAGGGTCAAGGGATATAATCGAAATAGTTTCGGAACGGGCGAAACGAAAAAGGA
>CACWWI010000114.1 GCA_902764575.1 uncultured Coriobacteriaceae bacterium | reverse complement strand
AACGAGTGCAATGTAGAGTGCGAGCAAGGCCATTACACCGAAAAACCCTAGCTCCTCTGCCAGCACGCAGAATATGAAGTCGGTGGGCGCCTCGGGCAGGATGCCGAGCGCATGCTGCGACCCCTGCATGTAGCCTTGGCCGAACAGGCCGCCCGATCCGATGGCGATCATGGCCTGCTGCAGGTTGTACCCCTCGTCGGAGAGGTCGGCCGACCCCTGGTTCATGAACACGAGCAAGCGGTTGCGCTGGTACTGCTTGAGCAGCTTGTACTCGCCCGTCGACCCCTTGATGAACTCGTCGATCACGAACACGGCAACGACGAGCAGCACGCACACGACCAGCGTCACGATGAGGTATTTGGGCCGCGCGCCGCCCACGACGAGGGCCACCGCGCCGATGAACAGGTACACGAGGCCGGTTCCCAGGTCGGGCTGCGTCATGATGCACACGAAGGGAATGAGCATGAGGCCCACAACCTTCAGGTACTCGCCCAGGTCGTCGAGCCTGCCCTGGTACTTGGCCATGATGGCCGCATCGAAGAGAATCACCGTGATCTTGGCGAACTCGCCCGGCTGCAGCTGCGGCAACGGGCCGATCTTCACCCACGACGTGGCACCCATCGTGGTAACGCCCACGACAGGCAGGTGGGGCGACATGATGAGGACGACGTTGATCACCAGGAACACCATGGCGTAGTCCGAGAGCCTCCGGTAGTCGAACGCCCAGATGACTGCCATCACGACCATCCCCACGGCAACGCCCACGAGCTGCTGCGTGAAGTTGTAGTCCTCGTCCATGCTCACGGCCGAATACACCACGATCAGGCCGTATAGCACCAAGAGGCCGATCACTACGAGGAACGGGATGTTCACAGCAGGCAGTTCGGGACCGCGGCGCCTCGCCGTATCCGAGGAGGACCTCGGCGCGGAATGAAGGTTCGAAAGCTCCGGCATACGCTCCCCTTAGTCCGATCTCGCAGCCGAGCCGAACTTGACTTCGACCGATTTGCCGTTTGATCCCGCAACGCGCCCGACCTCGTCGAGCTCGCCCTTTTCGTGCTTGATCCACGCTCCCAGCACGTGCGCGCCCACGGGGCCTGCGGTCTGCGCACCGCCGCCGCCCTGCTCGATGCAGGTTGCCACGACGTACTTCGGCTTGTCCTGCGGATAGTAGCACACGAACCATGCGACGTCGCCCTTGCCGGCGACCTCGCCCGTGCCCGTCTTGCTCGAGATAGTCGTGACGTCCAGGTCGTAATCCTCGCAGGCGCCGACCACCTTGTCGGCATCGGCCGCGACCAGCTTCAGGGCGTCGCGAACGAGCTTATAGTTCTCGGGCGCCACGTCGGGCACGCTCACCACTTCCCTGCCGACGGAGATCACGGGCTCGCTCTCCGAGTTGCGCACTTCCTTCAGCAGATGCGGCTTCAGCAGCGAGCCGGTTGCCACCGCGGCATAGCCCACCGCGTTCTGGAGCGGGGTGATGAGGCAGTCGCCCTGCCCGATGACCAGGTTGGTGAGGTCGCCGCCGAACCAGAGCCCCGCAGCGGGCACGTCGGTCCAGTGCTGTGCCTTCCATTCGGGCGTGGGAATGCGCCCCGGCTCCTCGCCGAGCAAGTCGATGCCCGTGGTGCGGCCGAACCCGAACATGGCGATCTCCTCTTGCAGCGCCGTGTCGCTGATGGTGCCGCCCTGCGATTTCCCCGCCAAGAAGAAGTCCTTGGCGATTTCGTAGAACACGACGTCGCACGAATAGCGGATGCCCTCGGTGAGGTTGAGGTAGCCGTGGCCGGACAGGTACCAGCAATGCTGCACGTCGCCCGTTCCGAAGCCGTCCCATGCACCGGTGCAGTTCCATTCCTTCGTGCTGCTGGCGAAACCGTACTTCAGGCCGGCCAGGCTCGTGTAGGCCTTGTATGTGGACGCGGCGGGATACGTGCCCGACACCGCGCGGTTGAGCATCGGGTAATACGACTCCGCCGTGGAATACAGGTCCCACACGTCCTGCGAAACGCCCCCCGTGAACTTTGCGGGCTCGAACGTGGGGTAGCTCGCGAGCGCGGCGATGCTGCCGTCCTCGGCGTCTATGGCCACGATCGCGCCGCCGACGCCTTGGCCCTTCCCGATAATTCCCGAGGGTGCAATCAGGCCGGCGAGCTCCTTTTCTGCCACGTACTGCACGGGGGCCTTGATGGTGAGCATGATGTCGTTTCCGCGGGTGGAGGGCGTCTCGCTCTCCACTTCCACGACCCTCCCCTGCGAGTCGACGACCACGCGGCGCATGCCGTGATCGCCTGCGAGCAGGTTGTCGTAATAGGCCTCGATGCCGCTCTTGCCCACGGTGTCGCCGAGCTCGATCTTGCGGTTGGCGGACACCGTTGCGAGCTCGTCTTCGGAAACGGGACCGGTATACCCGAGCACATGGGCCGCCAGGGCCCCGTACGGGTAGTCCCTGATCGTCCGCTCCTGCACGGTGACGCCCTTGAACGCATCGGAGTGCTCGGCGATGTAGGCGACGTCGCGCTGGCGGGCGTCGGATGCCACCACGCGCTGGTTCTGCGCTCCCGAGCTCTGGTCCTTGATGCGCGACTTCACGATGTTGAACGGTATGCCGAGCACCGTCGAAAGGCGCTGCACCACATCGTGGTCTTCGGCCACCGAGGCGTCCGCGAGCACCGTGAGAGCGGTTCGGTTCTTCACGAGCAGAACGCCGTTGCTGTCGTAGATGAGGCCGCGTGGCGCCGGCGTCGCGATGGTGGTGTACTTGTTCTGGATGGCCTCGTTGCGGTACTGGCTTGCGGAGAGCACCTGCATGCTCCACAGTTTGGCCGTGAGCGATCCGAACACGGCAGCCGCAAGCACGCCCGCAGCCACGAACCGCGGCCTCAGCGCTTCGCTCGGACGGCCTGTCGTCGTCTCGGCGGGCGCCCTTGTTCCAGACGACGCGATGTGGCTGCCCTTCCCCTCGTCCTTCTGGCCCGCGGAGAGGATGCCCATGGAATTGATCGACCGCACCGGATCGTGGCCGGGAGCGGTGGATTTCACCTTTTCGCCCTTGCGCGAGCGCCACGCGAAGAACGCGACGATGCCCGCGAGCACAAGGACGAGCGTGATTATGCCGACGATGATACCGACGAGCATGGCAACCCTACCGTAGCTGTCCGAAGCCCATGAGCTGCGCGTTGCTTGTCTTCAGGAAACGCGAAACGAGGGGGTAGAGCACCGCGCCCAGGAAGAAATCGTACAGGAAGCACGGGACCACCCGGTAGGCAAGGGCCCCGAGGAAGTCCACCGGGTAACCGAACAGCATGAGGAACACGCCGTACGTCAGCTCCACGAGCAGCAGGCCAATGGCCAGAGAGATGATTTCCACGAACGAGGTGTCGTTGCTCATGCGGCTTACGAACAGCGCCGTGACCACCGAGAACACGGTGAGCGAGAACGCCATGGCGCCAACGGGCCCGCCGCTGATGAGGTCGAAGACCAAACCCAGGACGAACGGCAGGATGGGATTGAACTGCGCGGGACGCGTAACGGCGACGAGCATGGTGAACACCACGATGACGTTCGGGAAGGCCATGCCGCCGAACAGCGCGATGTGCGGGGCAACGAGCACCTGCAGGAGCACGGACAGCACCGCCCCCGCCACGATGAATATGCGCTCGCTCGTTATCATGATGCCTTTCCGCCGTTCTGCCTTGTACCCATTATCTGCCGCGGCCTAGTACGCCTGGGCGTACCCGTAATCGGTACCGTACCCGTTGTTGGTGCCATACCCGTAATCGGTGCCGTACCCGTAGTCGGTGTAGCTGCTGTACGGATCGTCGTTCGAACCGTAGATCTGCTCCCTGAGAGCCTTCTCTTCCTCTGCCTTGCGCGCTTCCTCTTCAGCCTTCTTGACCTCTTCCGCCTCGGCCTCGGCCCTCTCCTTGGCACCCTCGTCGGGCGCGTAGAACACCACGATCACCTCTTCGAGCATGGAGGCGGAGTCGTTCGGGCTCACGACGATCGAGCCGGTCGAGTTCGTGGCGGTCTTGTCGACGCTCACGATCGTCCCGACGATGAGGCCGCTCTGGTAGCTGCCGCCGAGCCCCGACGTCACCACGACGTCGCCCACTTCGGGGATCTGGTCCTCATCGAGGTCCTCGAGGTACAGCAGGCCGTTCACCGAACCGCGCACGATTCCGTTGGCCCGCGACGACTGCACCATCACGGCTGCGCCCGAATTCGGGTCCGTCAGCAAGCGCACGGTCGACTGGTGCTCCCGTACACCCACAACCTGGCCGATAACCCCGTAGGCCCCCATGACGGTCATGCCGCTCTCGACGCCGTCAGCCGAGCCGAGGTCGATGGTGATCGATTGGTCCCACGCGTTCGCGGAACGGCCGACGATGTGGGCGGTCAGCCCCGCGACGTACGAGGTCTTCTTCATGTTGAGGAGTTCCTGCAAGCGCTCGGCTTCCTGGCGGTACTCGTCTGCCTCCGCAAGCCTGCGGCGCAGCTCCTCGTTCTGCTCGCGCAGCGCTGTGAGCGTCTGCTCGTCGGCCAACGTGTTGTCCACGACGTTGCCCGCGGCGGCCGTCGCGCCGCCAAGGCCCGCGCTCACAGCAGCCACCTGGCCGGTGACGCCGATGACCGCGTTCTGCACCGAATGGATGGGGCCCTCTTGCCCCTCGCGCCCGTACACGGTCGCCAACGCGAGCGCCGCGACGAGCAGCACGATGAAGAGTATCCTGCGGGCAAACGCAGACCCGTTCTGTTGCGAATTCATCGGCATAGGCACGCTCCGCGCGCTACTTCGACCTCATGAGCGTCTGGCGCAACGCCGTGGGCGTCTCGAGGACCCTCAAGCATCCGGTAACGACGTTCGTCAGCGCCGTCTCGCTCACCCATACGGGAATCTCCAACTTATCGGTGAGGTAGCGGTCCAGGCCCGAGAGCAAACCGCCGCCGCCCGTGAGCAGGATGCCGTTCTGGATGATGTCGCTCGCCAGGTCGGGGTTCGTCTTCTTGAATGTTTCCTTAATCGACAGCACCATGTCCTCGCAGGGCTCCACGAGGGCCGCGCGCACATCCTCGGATTGGATGGTCACTTCCTTGGGCTGCTCGGTCACCATGTCCTGACCCGAGATGATCATGTCGCGCTCGCGGCCGTCCTCGAACGGCAAGATGGAGCCGATCTTGATCTTGATCACCTCGGCCGTGCGCTCGCCGATCTTGATGCCCAGCAGGTCGCGCAGGTGCATGAGGATGGCCTCGTCCATCTTGTTGCCCGCAAGGCGTAGGCTCGACGACGTCACGATGCCGCCGAGCGAGATGACCGCGACCTCGGTGGTACCGCCGCCGATGTCGACGACCATGCTGCCCGTCGGCTCGGTTACGGGGAGGTCTGCGCCCATCGCGGCAGCCATGGGCTCCTCGATGAGGTAGGCCTGGCGCGCGCCCGCCTGGATGGCCGCCTCGAACACCGCGCGCTTCTCCACGGACGTGGCTCCGCACGGGATGCAGATGACGATGCGCGGTTTCGCCTGCCACGGGTACTTGCGAGGCGCCGCCTTGTTGATGAACGCCGAGATCATGGCCTCGGTCACATCGTAATCGGCGATGACGCCGTCCTTGAGCGGATGCTCGGCGCTGAACGCGTCAGGCGTGTGGTTGATCATGTTCTTCGCCTCGTGGCCCACGGCCAGGACGCGATGCGTGCTCTTCTCGATAGCGACGACAGACGGCTCGTTCACGACGATGCCCTCGCCCGAGATGGCGATGAGTGTGTTAGCGGTGCCCAGGTCAATGGCCATGTCGGCAGACATGTTGCCCGTGAACCCCGTTAGCGTATCGATAATGGACATATGGTAAAACCCCTTTGGGTTGCGCATTCTAAAAGCAGCCTAGAATTCTACCATGCTGCCCAGGTTGAACCCCCTATCGCTACCGCTCTGAATGGTAAACTCCACACCCACAACAACCACTGTGAACAGCTTATGGAGACGCGGCCGTCCTGCTGTCCGCTCTTATTGGTGTGCGGGAAGGGTGTTCGCCTACAGCGTCATTTGCCCCGTTCTGCCTGCCCGCCTGCGGGACCGCGGGGACGGGCGTCCGCCTACGGCGTCCTCGGCTAGCTTTAGTAAATTGAATTTGGTGCCTGCGGAAGCGGCTGACGCCCGTCCCCGCGGTCCCGCAGGCTGCCCTCTGCCACTCGAGGAGCATGGTGCGTGCGGAAGCGGCGAACATCCCTCCCGCCGCCGAGGGCTACGCTTTCCCGCTTGAAGAAATTTTTGAGCCCGGGAGCGGTGGACCCCGCCGCTCATCGGCCGAGGCAAAGCAAGCTGCGCCCTTCCGCTGGAAGGAATTGGGGCGGCGGCTTGTGCTCGACACGCGCCTCCTCGCCCGCATCGGGCGTCATGGCTGTGGATTGGTATACAACCGCAAATATGCTGCAATTCGGTGTGCGCCGGTGCGGCAAATTTGCGGTTGTATACCCGTCGATGGAGATGGCGCCGATCGCGACCTGGGGAAACGCTCGCGGGGCGGCTGATGCGGCGCTGGATTTCGTATACAACCGCAAATTTGCTGCAGACTGCTGCCCGCATTTGCAGCAAATCTTCGGTTGTATACCCTGCCGGTCGAGGAAGGCGGCTTTTGCGTGGAAGGGGACCATCCCCTTCCACGCGCTATT
>CACWWI010000113.1 GCA_902764575.1 uncultured Coriobacteriaceae bacterium | reverse complement strand
GCGACGTACATCAAGATGAAGAAGATAAGCACTGCGGCGATGGCGATGATGGCGGAGATAGATCCGAGGCTCATGGCTTGCTCCTTGCTCGTGGGTGCTGGATGGCTGCGAGGCGGCCCAGATGAAAACGACCGCTTCGCTCCCTTCGATTATCAAGGCTCGACGCGCTTTTCGAGGAACCGCTCGGGAAGGGTTTTCAACCGCTTAAGCCGACGGGCGTTGGGGCCCGGGCGTCAATCGATGATGTCTTGCATGCGTCGGGATGGCGTGCCCTTCGATGGAGGGCCCAGGGCCGTTTGGGAATCTTCCCCTATTCCCGGGCCGTCGCGGAGGGGACTGGCGCAGCTGCGCTACACTGGGCGCGGGAGGGGAGGTAGAGTGGACGATCGTAGGACCCAGGTCATCGGAGGCTTGCTGGCCGTGCTTCAGGCCGTGCTGTACTCGACCATGGGCATCTTCGGCAAGCTGCTCTACGCAACGGGGATGGACTCGCAGCAGGTCGTCATCTTGCGCTTTGTGTGCTCTACCGTGTTGCTCGGCGCGTTCATGCTCGTATGGCGCAAAGAGCCGCTCGTCAGCCGGCAGAAGACCGTATACCTGCAAGCGGTGTTCTACTTTGCGTCGGCGTTCCTGTACTTCTTCGCTGTCGAGCGCCTGAACGCGGGCATCACCACCGTGTTCTTCTACCTGTATCCGGCCATGGTGGCGGGAATCAACCTGATCGTGTTCCACGAGCGCATCTCGGCAGCGGTCGCCGTCGCGCTCGTCCTGTCGATCATGGGGCTCGTTCTCATCTCGGGAATGGCTACGGGGCAGCTCTCCATCGATCCGATCGGGCTCGCGTTCGCACTCGCGTCGGCGCTCGCGTTCGCCATCTACACCGTGCTCATCCAGGTGACGGGGCGCACCGAGGGGTCGTTCACCGTTACGTTCACGCTCAGCTGGACCAGTTTGCTGGCGTCGTGCGTCATCTTCGCCCCGTCCGTGCCCGCCCTGTTCCACCTGAGCGCCTACCAGGTTCTCATCGGCTGCATCATGGCGCTGGCGTGCACGATCCTGCCCGTAGTGCTCTACATTCAGGCGATCAAGCGCATCGGCGGCACGAAGACGTCGCTGATCGGCATCAGCGAGACGCCGTCCTCGCTGCTGCTCGCCTTCCTCATCCTGGGCGAGACTATTGCGCCGATCGAGGGCGTGGGCATCGTCCTCATCGTGGTCAGCGTCGTCGCGATAACGATCGGCCCGCTGCTGCAGGGCAAGGGCAAGCGCGAGGAAGCCGCCGACTAGCGGCTGGCCCAGACGCATTCAACGCGGAACTGAGAAGCGGGCGCTACTCCGCCGGCACGAACGTGTCGCGGTCGGGCGCGAACGACTGCATGGCGGCTATGGTGCGCTCCATGAGCTCGTCCAGTTCCCACCCGCAGAGCTCGGCGCCCTGGCGAATCACGTCGCGCGAGCAGCCTGCCGCGAACCGCTTGTCCTTGAACTTCTTCTTGAGCGATTTCAGCGGCAGGTCCATGACGCTCTTGGATGGGCGCATGAGCACCGCTGCGCCGATCAGGCCGGTTAGCTCGTCGACGGCGTAGAGCACCTTCTCCATGAACAGCTCGGGCTGGGGGCAGCCTTCCGCTGCGAAGTTGTGCGATTGGATGGCGTGCACGAGCTCGTCGGTGCCGCCCGCTTCGCGCAACCACGGCTCCGCCTTGAGGGTGTGCACCTCGAGCTGCGGGCATTCCTCCCAGTCGAGGTCGTGCAGCAAGCCGACGATGCCCCAGAACTCCTCGTTTTCGGGGTCGAACTCGCGCGCGAAATAACGCATCGTGCCCTCGAGCGTTTCGGCGTGCTCGATGTGGAACGGCTCCTTGTTGTGCTCGCTCAGGAGCGCGAACGCGTCCTCGCGCGTGATGCCTGCTTCCAGTTTCGCCATGATTCCCTCCGCTTCTTCGCAGTGCTCGTTTCGGCGCTCATTCTAAACTATCGAAATTGTTCTTGACTCTAACGTAACGTTATAGTTCATAGTAGGGCCGTGACGAAAGGAGGTGCCCGTGCTTACGGTGCATGAAGTGAGCGAGCTGACAGGCGTGAGCGTACGCACCCTGCAGCATTACGACAACATCGGCCTGCTCCATCCGGCGATGCGGACCGATGCGGGGTATCGGCTCTACGACGATGCGGCGCTCGAGAAGCTGCAGCAGATACTGCTGTTCCGGGAGCTCGAGTTTCCGCTGAAGGAGATCAAGCGCATCGTCGAGGCGCCCGATTTCGACAAGGCGAAAGCGCTCGACCAGCAAATCGAGCTGCTCACGCTGAAGAAGGAACATGTGCAAAACCTCATTGGCCTTGCGAAGAGGCTCAGGAAAAGGGGAGTGAGAACGTTGGATTTCAAGGCATTCGACACGAGCAAGATGGACGAGTACGCGCAGCGCGCGAAGGAGCAGTGGGGAGCAACACCCGAGTACCGGGAGTTCGAGGAGAAGGAGCGCAACCGCATGCCCGGCGAGCAACAGGAGATCATGCAGCAGATGATGGGGCTGTTCGTGGAGTTCGGCGCCCTGAAGAGCGGTGCACCCGATTCGCCCGAGGCGCAGGCGCAGGTGAAAGAGCTGCAGGATTTCATCAGCGCGCATTTCTACCAATGCTCCGACGAGGTGCTTGCCGGCCTGGGGCAGATGTACGGGGCCGGTGGCGAGTTCACCGACAACATCGACGCCGCGGCAGGCGAGGGCACTGCCGTGTTCGCCTCGCGGGCAATCGCGGCATACTGCTCTCGCTGATTCTCGCTTACCGGGTTTACAGCTGCTTGAACCGCTTGCGCTCGCCCTTGTCGACCAAGAGCACGTAGGCGAGATCGCCCTGGTCCTCGTCGAAGGAGGCGTGGCTGCTGTTGGCGATGTGCTTTATGACGCCCTTCTTCGTGACGATACGGTAGTCGAGGTAGGCCTTGCCTTCGAACGCGGGGTTGTCCAGCTGCCGCGTGAGCTCCTCGCGGGTCGCTGCCCTGTCATCGGGATGGACCATGCCCATGAACGTTCCGCCGGTGCAGTCCATGAAGTCGACGAAGTTGTCGCAGTCGAACATCTGGATAGCCGCGCCGTTGCAGAACAGAACCTCGCCCCGGTCGTTGCTGCGGCACACGACGATGCCGCAGGGCACCTTGTCCGCAAGGTTACGGGGCGTGAAGCCTAGCTGGGTGCGCTGCATGGTTTCGTCTTCGGGGCCATAGCGCTTGAAACCCGATTTGCCCGAGAGCTTCACCGTGTACAGAGCGGCGTCGGCCTTGCTGTAGGCATCTTGGAGGTTGGCCGCATGGGCGGGATACTCCGCATAGCCCACCGACATCGAGAGCGGGTAGGTGTTGCCGTTGAGCTCGCATGAGAACGACGTGCGGGAGAACGCGTCGAGCAGCTCGTCGATCTTGCCCATGTCGTCGCCGATCAGCATGGCGAGGAACTCGTCTCCGCCGTTGCGGCCGATGATCGCGCTCGGCGGGAACGCCTTCGAGACCGCGCCGGCGAGCGTCCGCAGGGCCGCGTCGCCTACGTCATGCCCATGCACGTCGTTCACTACCTTGAAATCGTCGATGTCCATGAGGGCGAGCGCGTAGGGCTCTCCTGGGTGCTGCGCCAGCTGCTGATCGATGGCGTCGTCGATGCCCCGGCGGTTGAGCAGGCCGGTGAGGCCGTCGTGGGTGCTCGTCGCCATGAGCTGCTCCATCAGCCGATGGTTGACGATCCTCGAGGCGATGAACGGACCGACGGTATCGAGCACCCGCTTCGCGTCGACGCTCTTTTCAAGACGGTGGTTGTTCGCTGAAAGGTACCCGATGGTTTCGCCATCGTTCGTGAGCGGGATGGCCATCATACGCTGCACGCCGCGCCGGTTGAAGCGCTGAGCAATCCGCTCGTCCTGCTCTTCCATCTCGCCGACGCTCGACGTGAGCACGGGCGATCTCCTATCCGCGAGCTTCGCCATGTCGTCGAACTGGGCGTTGCTCAGGTTCTGCATGCGCTGGATCTGAGGCGGGGTGCCTTCTGCGTGCCACTCGAACGTGCAGCTGGTCGTCTCCTCGCCCCGCTCGAAAATGAGCAGGCGGTCGGGGTGCAGGATGTCGCTGATCATCCCGAGCACGCTCATCATGATGTCCTCGTAGCTCATGCCGCTGTTGAAGACGTTCGTGATTCCGATGATGAGGTCGGACGTGTTCTGCTCGATTGTGCTGTCGGGTTTGTCGCTCATGGGTTGCCTCCGCTACGAGATGCCGCACGTGCGCCGTAAGGACAATTGGCATGGATTAACAATCCAAGAATACCCCAACAGCGGCAGCGTTCGCGGCTTTTCCCGCGTCTTGGGCTGTGGCGTCGGTATAAGGGCGATGTGCCGACTATAATTTCGGGTATGAAGGTAATCGCGATAACGGGAGGACCGTGTGCCGGCAAGACGTCGGCGATGGACGTGCTGCACGAGCGGCTTGGCAACGTCGGGGTTCCCGCCGTCTTTATTCCCGAGGCGGCAACCGAGCTCATCCTCTCGGGAGTGGCGCCGTGGACTTGCGCGTCGATGCTTGAATTCCAAACGCGCGTCATCGCGCTGCAGCTCGAGCGTGAGGCGGCGGCGCACGCGCAAGCGTGTGGAGACACCCTGATCATCTGCGACCGCGGCCTGTGCGACAGCCGTGCCTACCTCACCGATGAGGAGTATCGGGAAGCTCTCGGGGCCAACGGAATCGACCAAGCTCAGGCGCTGGCGCGCTACGATGCGGTTTTCCACCTCGACTCGATCGCGAAGGACCGTCCCGAGGCCTATACCAAGGATAACAACGGCGCCCGCTTCGAGAGTGCCGAAGAGGCTGCGCTCGTGAACGAGCGCGTCGTGGCTGCCTGGTCCGCGCACCCCAACTTTCACGTGCTCGCCAATCGCCCCGTCTTCTCCGAGAAGGCCGAAGCGCTCTGCTGGGCAATAGCCTGCCACGCAGGCGTCCCGGAGCTAGCGGGCGGGGACGCCCCGGTGCTCGTTAGCGCCTGTCTGCTCGGCGAACCGTGCCGCTACGACGGGCGTTCGGTGCCCTCCGAGGCCGTGATCGAGATGGCACACCGCTGCAAGCTCGTTCCCGTGTGTCCCGAAGTGCTCGGTGGCCTGCCCACGCCGCGTAACCCCTCGGAGATTCAAACGGACGGCCGCGTGCTCGACGCCGCCGGAATTGATCGTACCGCGGCGTTCGAAGTAGGTGCCCGCGAGGCGCTCTGCTTGGCGCGGGACCATGGCTGCATGCGGGCGATACTCAAGGAGAACAGCCCTTCGTGTGGTGTACGCCGTGTCTACGACGGTACGTTTTCCGGCACGCTCGTGCCCGGCATGGGCAAGACGGCTGCTCTGCTCGCGGCTTCGGGGATCGAAGTGCTGTCGGATGTCGACCTCCAAGCCAAGGCCGGCGAGAACCCGCCCGCGAGAAACGCGGAGGCGTCAGCGTGAGGATAATCATTTCGCCCGCGAAGAAGATGCTCGGTGAAGCCGACCTGCCGCACCACGACCTCCCGGTTTTTCTGGACCGTGCAGAGCGGCTGAGGGATTGGGTCTGCTCGCTTTCGTATGCCGAGCAGAAGAAGCTCTGGGCATGCAGCGATGCGATTGCCGAGCAGAGCGCCGAGCGCTTCGCTCACATGGACTTGCGCCGCAACTTGGTTCCTGCGCTGCTGTCCTATGATGGCATCCAGTACACCTACATGGCGCCCACCGTATTCGAGGATGGGCACCTGGCTTACGTACAGGACCATCTGCGCATCCTCTCGGGCTTCTACGGCGTGCTGAAACCGTTTGACGGCGTGGTGCCCTACCGTCTGGAGATGCAGGCCAAAGCCGCTGTCGACGGCTACAAGAACCTGTACGACTTCTGGGGCGACAGCCTGTACCGAGAGGTTGTCGGCAATGGCCGCGTAATCGTGAACTTGGCGTCAAAGGAGTACTCGAAGGCGGTCGAGAAGCACCTGCTGTCCGAAGACACGTTCATCACCTGCGTGTTCGGGGAGCTCGACGGCGATAGGGTGGTGCAGAAAGGCGTCTACGCGAAAATGGCCCGTGGCGAGATGGTGCGCTACCTCGCCAGCATCCAGGCGAACGACCCCGAGCAACTCAAGGGTTTCGCCTGGAGCAACTACACCTTCGACGAGAAGCGGTCCTCAGACACGACCCTCGTCTTCACGCGCTAGCCCCTTTTGTTCGAGAGCCCCAATTTGAAAGCGGGTTGCGTTTCAAATAGGGATCGTTTTGTCAAAAAATGCTTGCTGTGCATGTTTGCTTTGCGGGTTTCAGCTCGGTTGAATTCTTGCGACCTGGCCTTTTGCATTTAGGGCGGCTGCGGCGTGCTTGCTTCCATCTGAATAAGACAGCTTATCTACGAGTGTTTTCATCATCGATGGTGTTGCGAGCGTGAAGTCGCGTTGGATAAAGCCTTTGCCTATGCCAGGTGTACGCGAGTACCCGCCGCATAGTTCGAAGCCCAGTTCGGCAAGATCGAAAAACGGCAATGAGGCTGCTGCTTGCAAGTAGCAAAGAGCTGGCGCAGCTACAAACACATCGTGCCCTATGGGGACAAAGCAGCGTTCCGGAAACGTTCCAGCCCAAACGTGGCTCGTTTGGAGTGGGGTGTTACGACGTTTTGCGGCTGCGTCGACCATGATATGGAGCGGTGCTGAGCCGAACGCGTCCCGCGGAAGGAGGAACGATTGAACATCGTTCGCGTTGTAGGCGCATCGCGCAATCGAGGTGATGCGACAGGGTTCCGCGGGCCAGAGTCC
>CACWWI010000112.1 GCA_902764575.1 uncultured Coriobacteriaceae bacterium | reverse complement strand
GGTCGCTCCGGCGCAACAGCTGCGGAACTCGCCCGCTACGCGGGCTCAGACAGTCCTCGCTCCCGCTGCGCCTACGCTCCTCACAGCCTGCGAGAGCTCCGGGCGGGGCCGGGCAGGCAGCACGACCACCGTTGAAACGTATTACTGATTGAAGAACGAGAAGGAGGCGCCGATGCTTGACGAGAACTGCCCTATCGAGGAAGTGCGCGAGATGTTTGCAGGCGATCGGTTCGCCACCGAGGCGTGCAAGTGCCGCGTGGTCGAGGCCGCGCGCGGGCATGCCGTATGCGAGTTCGACATCGAAGACGTTCACCTGAACGCCATGGGCAACGTCATGGGCGGCGCCATCTTCACGCTCGCCGACTTCACGCTGGCCATCGCCTGCAACATGGGCGAGGAGCCGACCATGGGCGTGAGCAACTCGATCCAGTTCTTCAACGCCAGCAGGGGGAAGAAGCTCATCGCTACCTGCAACGTCGACAAGAGCGGCCGTACCCTCGGCTTCTACACCGTCGACGTCGTCGACGACCAAGGCGTCTCGGTTGCGAAGATGACCGCAACTTGCTTCCGCCGCAGCTGATAAACCTGCACTCTGCGGTAGTACCTCCGGCATGACGCGACCCCCGATCTCATGCAGTTCGGGGGCTCCTTTTGCATGGAATCGGGGGTCGCGTGACCTTGGCGCTCTACGGCGCGGCGGTTTCGGATGCTATTCGTCTACCTTGGGGAATAGCGCGGTCGAGAGGTAGCGCTCGCCCGTGTCGGGCAGGATGACGACGATGTTCTTGCCCGCGTTCTCGGGGCGCGCGGCCACTTCCCTCGCGGCGGCAAGTGCGGCGCCCGACGAGATGCCCGTGTTCACGCCCTCGGTGCGCGCGAGCTCCTGCGACGTCGCGATGGCGTCGGCGGTGCTGATCGAGACGACCTCGTCGATGACGGCGGAGTCGTAGTTCTTGGCCACGAAGCCCGGGATGATGCCCTGGATGCCGTGGGGGCCCGGCTGGCCGCCGTCGAGGATGGGGGATTCCTCGGGCTGCACGGCGATGACCTGCAGGCCGTCCTTGCGCGGCTTGAGCGCCTGGCCGATGCCGCTGATCGTGCCGCCCGTGCCCACGCCGCCGATCACGATGTCAACCGTGCCGGCCGTGTCGCGCCAGATCTCCTCAGCGGTCGTCGCCGCGTGGATGGCGGGGTTCGCGGGGTTCTCGAACTGCTGCGGGATGAACGAGTTCGGCGTGGCGGCATGAATTTCCTCGGCCTTGGCGATGGAGCCCTTGATTCCGTCGGACTTCGGCGTAAGCACGAGCTCGGCACCGTACTGGCGGATGAGCGCGCGACGCTCGATCGACAGGTTCTCGGGAAGGACGATAATCACCTTGTAACCGAGCGCGGCGCCGTAAGCCGCCAGCGCGATGCCCGTGTTGCCCGACGTGGGCTCGATGATGGTGCCGCCGGGCTTGAGGATGCCGTCCTTCTCCGCCTGCGCGATGAGCGAGTAGCCGATACGGTCCTTCACCGATCCGGCGGGGTTGCGGTACTCGAGCTTGGCGAGGACGGTGCCCTTCAGGTCGTGCGCCGCTCCGAAGCGGTTGAGCTGCAGCAGCGGCGTGCTGCCGATCAGCTCGACTACGGATTGCGCGATGTTCGTGTCCAAGATCTTCGGTTGTGCCATGGTAATACCTTCTTTCCGTGTCGCGGACCGCACTTCCGTGCAGGCCCTTTTTGATAACATGCTAATCATAGTGTTCTACTAGGTTTTGGCAATGGGTGAATTTGCGATAGTTGGCTATCGGGAATGCGGATGACCGCTCAACGCCAGCTAACCGTATCATTTTTGGACGAAACTGCTGGGCCCCAATCCGCGGAGCGCATCATGGACGACTCTAACTTCAAAGCAATGGCAGACGAGATCGAAGGGCTGCTCGGAATCGACCGCAGCCGCAATGCCGGCCTGGGTTTCGCGACGAAAGCCGTGCACGGATACGGCGCGTTCCCCGATGCCGCCGGGTCGGTGAGCCAGCCCCTGTACCAAACCGCCACGTTCGCCCACCCCGCGCTGCACCGCTCGACGGGGTTCGCCTACAGCCGCTGCGGGAACCCCACCGTACTCGAGCTCGAGGACACCATCGCCCTGCTCGAAGGCGGCTGCAAGGCGCTGGCCTACTGCAGCGGCATGGCCGCCATCTCGAGCATCGTGAAGCTCTTCGAGGCCGGCGACGTCGTGCTCGTGAGCGACGACCTGTACGGCGGCACGCACCGCCTGTTCCAGGACGTGTACGCCGCCCGCTACGGCATCGACTTCCGCAGCGTCGACTTCAGCGACCTCGCGGCCGTGGAATCCGCTTGCGCCGAAGCGGACCAGATTAAGGCCTTCTTCGTGGAAACGCCGACGAACCCGACCATGAAGGTCGCCGACATCCGCGCGCTCGCCGAGCTCGCACATGGGCGCGGCGCGCTGCTCATCGTGGACAACACGTTCCTCACCTGCTATTTCCAGCGCCCTTTCGAGCTGGGCGCCGACCTGGTGATCTACAGCGGTACGAAGTACCTGTGCGGGCACAACGACGTCATCTGCGGCTTCGTCGTCATCCGCGACGAGGAGCTCATCGAGCGCGTGTTCATGGACTACATGAGCGAGGGCGACGCGCTTGGCCCCTTCGATGCTTGGCTCATGCTGCGCTCGCTGAAGACGCTTACCCTGCGCCTCGATGCGCAACAGCAGCGCGCGCAGGAGATCTGCACGTTCCTGAAGGGCCACCCGCACGTCAGCCGCGTGCTCTACGTGGGCGATCCCGATCATCCCCAGTACGAGCTGAGCTGCGCGCAATCGACGGGGTTCGGCGCCATGATCAGCTTCTACACCGACTCCGTCGAACGGGCCGAGCGTGTGCTCGAACGGGTACAACTGGTCACGTTCGCCGAAAGCCTCGGGGGCGTCGAGAGCCTCATAACGTATCCTGCTGTGCAGACGCACGGCTCGATTCCCGCGGAGATACGCGAGCGCATCGGCATCACCGACACGCTCCTGCGCCTGTCGGTGGGAACGGAAGACGCCGCAGACCTGGTCGCCGACCTGGACCAAGCACTGGCATAGAAGGGCACGAGCACATGACCTACGATTTCGACAAGGCAATCGAGCGGCATGGGACGGACTGCCTGAAGTTCGACCAGCCCGAGAAGCGCGGGCGCAGCGCCGACCTGTTGTCGCTGTGGGTGGCCGACATGGACTTCCCCACCGCGCCCGAGATCACGCAGGCGATCATCAACCGCACGCAGCACGGGGTCTTCGGCTACACCGAGCCCGGCCCCAGCTACTTCGACGCGCTCGACGCCTGGTGCGCCGAGCGCTACGGCTGGCACGTCGCCGCAGAGCAGGTGACGGTGACGCCGGGCGTCGTATACGCCCTCGCGGCCGCGGTGCGGGCGTTCACGCAGCCTGGCGATGCCGTGGTCATACAACAGCCGGTGTACTACCCGTTCTCGTCCGTCGTCACCGAAAACGGGCGCGCGCTCGTCAACGCGCCGCTCGTCTACGAAGGCGGCGGGTACTCCATCGATTTCGACGAGCTGGAGCGCACGATCCGGCAGGCGGGCGCCAAGCTGCTGATCCTCTGCAACCCGCACAACCCCGTCGGGCGCGCCTGGGCCGCAGGCGAGCTCGAGCGGCTCGGCGAGATCTGCCTGCGCAACGGCGTCGTGGTGGTGAGCGACGAGATCCACATGGACTTCGCCCGTCCCGGGCACGCGCATACGTCGTTCGCCACGCTCTCCGACGAGCTCGTGAACAACAGCGTCATCTGCACGAGCGCCTCCAAAACGTTCAACCTCGCGGGCCTTCAGGTGGCCAACATCGTCATCGGCGACCGGCAGAAGCGCCGCGCCTTCCGCAACGCGGTGAGCGCATCGGGCTACAGCCAGGGCAACACGCTCGGGCTCGTCGCGACGCAGGCCGCCTACGAGCATGGCGGGCCGTGGTTGGACGAATTGAAAGACTACCTGGAAGGCAACTGGGAGCTGCTCGCCTCCACGCTGAAGGACCGCGCGCCGCAGCTGCGCCTCATCGAGGCCGAGAGCACCTACCTCGCCTGGATCGACTGCCGCGCGCTCGGCCTGGAGGGTGCGGCGCTCGAGCGCTTCGTCGAGGACGAGGCCGGCCTCTGGCTCGATTGCGGCCACATCTTCGGCAAGGACGGAGACGGCTTCATCCGCATAAACATCGCCACGCAGCGCGCCTACCTCGAACGCGCCCTCGACCAGCTTTGCGCCGCCATCGTAGCGAGGAGATGAAAAAAGGGGTCGGGCACCTTTGCCCGACCCCTCGCCGACGTTCGTGCGCAAAGAAGGCTCGTTCGCTAGCAGCAACCACCGCCGCAGCCGCAACCGCCGCCGTCGCCGCCAACCGCAGGTGCGTTGCCGCAACCCTCGTACGGGCCGAAATGGATGGAGCGGTCGCCGAAGATCTCGAAGTACTTGCCGTAGCGGGTGTCCTGGACGTACGTGCAGGAGTTTCCGCACACGTCCAGGCGCAGGTCCTTGAAGAAACGATGGTGGTCATCGAGGTCGAAGTACTTCTCGCAGCCCTCGATCCCTCCACGGTAGATGGCCGTCTGGCCATATTGCTCGCATATGTCCTCAACCGTGTCAGGCAGCTTGAAAGCGCGGATCGTACGCGACGTGTACTCGATGTTGCCGATGAGCGCCTCAATCTCCTCGTTGTCGATCGTTGCCGCGCTCGAGCTCATGTAACGGAAGTCCTGCCAACCGCACTTCGTCATGAGGCGGCGATAGTCTTCGATGTACATCGCCCCTCCCAGGCACTCTCCGACCAGCACCGGGTTGTTGTTGATGTCGTCGGGCACACGCCGATCGGCGAAGATATCGCTGAAGTACAGCTCACCGCCTATTTTGAGCACGCGCCAGATCTCGGAGAACACCGCCTCTTTATCGGGCGACAGGTTGATGACGCAGTTGCTGATGACGACGTCGACCGAGTTGTCCGCGATTCCGATCTCATCGAGCGCTTCGATGAAACCTTTCTTGAACTCGACGTTGTCATAGCCCCACTTAGCAGCCATCTCGGCGTGATGCTTCTCGGCGATGCCGAGCTGGTCCTCGTTCATGTCGATGCCGATCACCTTACCGGTCGGGCCTACGAGCTTGCTGGCCAGAAACACATCGCGCCCCGTGCCGCAGCCGAGATCGAGCACCGTGCAACCCTCGAGCGCCGGGGGAAGCGGGCTGCCGCACCCGTAGAAGCGCGATGTCACTTCTTCGGGAATCTCGTCGAGAATCTTCTGAATGTACGCCGGCATGCACTCCGGCCCGCATGCGCACGTGTTCGTCGCCATCTCGCCATGCTCTTTCATGCTTACGTTGCTGTAGTACTCCTTGATTTCCTCACGAGAAACCGCCATGACCTATCCTTTCTCCAGGTGTACAGGAGCGTTTACCCTGCGAATCTAAGCCTAGTACTTTGATAGGTATTACTAGTGGACATTGTCCACTAGTACATGTAATCCACATACTCCTAGGTACTTTCTAGGAAATTATGATTATCCTGGCGCGCGGCGTGTTATGATGGGCGAAGCCAAGTTCAACTCGCGTGCCTTCGGGGCCTGTCCGTCGTGCAGCGGAGCGCGAGATTCGTATCCATGCACCGGGCGCGTCGGGGTGGCTGCCGTCGCGTCGCCTATGAGAAAGGTGCGATGGATGGGCGACATCGAATCCACGTGCTCGAAGATCAAAGAGAACGAAACCGCGAAAAAGCTTGCTGAGGACCTGGGCATCGACAACCCGCTCATGGTGTCCGACCAGGGGCCAGCGCCCAAGGCCGGCGACGTGGGCGTGGTGAAATCGGTCAACACATCACCCAAGAAGGGCCAGCGCAAGACCCCCGTCGAGGCGGGCGTGATCAAGCTCGCCGGCGACTTCGGCGTGGAAGACGACGCCCATGCGGGCGACTGGCACCGCCAGGTGTCGTTCCTAGCCGAAGAGTCCATCCAGGTGGCGCGCGACCACGGGCTCGATGTGGGAGACGGCGCCTTCGCCGAGAACATCACGACGCAGGGCATCAACGTCAAGGGCATGCCGCTCGGCACGCTACTGCAGGTGGGCACGGCGAAGGTAGAGGTCTCGCAGATCGGCAAGGTATGCCACACCCGCTGCGCCATCTACTACCTGGCAGGCGACTGCATCTTCCCCCGCGAGGGCATCTTCGGCTGGGTCGTGGAACCCGGCGAGGTCCGCGTGGGCGACGAGGTGCGCGTGCTCGAGCTCGGCGCAGGCGAAGTGCACCGCGCCCTCTCAGACAAGCCGCTGTAGCGATAGCGCCCTGAAGCCCGCCTTCTACTTGCGGTGGTCGATCGCCCGGGCAATGAAGTCGCCCAGGCTCTGGAACAGCTGCACGAGCACGACGCAGAGGATGACGGCCACGAGCATCACATCGCCCTGGAAGCGCTGGTAGCCGTAGCGGATGGCGATGTCGCCCAAGCCGCCCGCGCCGACGGTGCCGGCCATGGCCGAATACCCGAACAGGTTCACGAACGTGATGGCCACGCCGCGCACGAGCGAGGGCAGCGATTCGCGCAGCATCACCTTCACGATGATCTGGAAGTTGCTCGCGCCGAAGCTGTGCGCCGCCTCGATGAGGCCCTTATCCACCTCGGCCAGGCTCTGCTCGACGATGCGCGCCACGAACGGCGCGGCCGCAACCGTCAGGGGCACGATGGCGCCCGGCACGCCGAGCGACGTGCCCACGACGAAGCGCGTGAACGGGATGATGGCGACGAGCAAGATGATGAACGGGATGGAACGCCCGATGTTGATGATCCAGCCGAGCACCGTGTTCACACCGCGGTTGGGCTTGAGGCCACCCGGCGCCGTGACGGCGAACCAGATGCCGAGCGGAAGCCCGATGACGTAGGCGAACAGGCACGATGCGAACGTCATG
>CACWWI010000111.1 GCA_902764575.1 uncultured Coriobacteriaceae bacterium | reverse complement strand
CCTACAGAACAATGACCAAAAAGACATCCCCTTGGATGGCCGTTCGCGTGGGACCCAATGTTCCATGCGATTTGAGTGACACAATACCACGTCCGCCCCCGGATTTAAAGTCTTGTCTTATCACGATGGCATGTAGTGCCCGGGCTGACGCCTATAGGCTATACGTCCCGTACCCAGCGATAGCCTCGTCAATCGACGCTGCGCCATTTGCGACCTGGTAAGCCGCGACGCGGTATTGGATCGTGGCGTCGTCCGACAGCCCGACTTCGCGAGTCGCGATGATCCGAGATGGGTCAACCTTGCTGAACGGTGCATACATGCCATCGTAGGAAAGGTCCGTCGTTACCGTGAGCAGGCGTTTCGCGCGCGCGATGTCGTTGAGCTCCTGCGAGGTCATCAGGAAGCGCATGAACTCGTTCGCCATGTCGAGGTTCTTGCTGTCCTTGTTCACCGCGAACTGCACCGAAGGCTTGTCGAGCAGGCATGCGCCCTCGTCGGTGAGCGTGAGCGGATGAAGGGCGTACGAGAACGGGTGGGCGGTAAACGCTTCGGACTGGCTCTCGCGCTTGGCCGTTCCCGATGCCGTGTCGGCCGAGATCAGCGCCATGGGGATATCGCCCTCGAAGAACCTTAGGATCAGCGCGTTGTAGCCGTCTTTGAGCTCGTTGCACACATCGAGTTTGATGCAACCCCGCTTCACCATATCGTCCACCTTCGCGAGGACGGGCCTCATGTATTCGCCTGCCGAGGGATCAAGCGCATTGAGCTTCTCGACGCTCTCGGGGTGCTTGAGGGCATCGCCGTACATGAGCTCGCCGACGAGGTTGCCGTACGAGGACGGCACATTGTAGGTCAAGATAGGCGTGGGATATCCGGCCTTGTTGAACGCATCGCATGCCGCTAGCAGCTCATCGTAGGTCGTCGGGACGCTGATGCCCTCCTTCTTGAAAAGGTCTTCGTTCACGAGGATGCCCGACGTGCTGGAGAAGATGGGAACCATGGGACACGCCCCCGACTTGTCCTTGCTGAGCAGGCTCGGGCGCACGCATGACAAGTCGATGTTGAGCGCGGGGTCCGAAAGGTCCTCGGCGTGCTTGAACAGCGCATCGTAGCTGGTGTTTTCCAGCATAAAGTCTTGCGCGAAGAAGATGTCGGGCGCGTTATCGGAGCTCAAAGTCGTGGAAATGAGGTTGTTGTAATCGTCTATCTTGGTGTAGCTCAGCTCGACGTTGGGGTAATGCGCATTGAACTTGTCGAACTCTGCTTCGAGCGCCTCGAAGTTATCGTAGCTGCCTGCCACGGAGATCGTGCACTTCGTTGCGGTGTCGAGCGTGGGGGAGAAGCTCTTCTGACCGCTTGCCTGGGTCGACGATGTGGCCGACCCAGAAGACCCTGGCGATGCGGCACAGGCTGCCAACGCAACCGAGACTAACGCGATCGACAAAACGAGCAAGCAACGAACGATGGGCTTTCTCATAATGTGCCCTCCTTTACCTTTCTAAGCTCCTTCAAAACGACCTGAATATCAAGCGGCTTGGCGATATGACCGTTCATGCCGGCGTCGATGCACATCGCGACGTCTTCAGAAAATGCGTCTGCCGTGGTCGCGATAATCGGGATTGCCGACACCTGCTTGTCAGGCAGCGCGCGAACGACCTTCGTGGCCTCGATGCCGTTCATGACGGGCATCTGAACGTCCATGAACACGAGGTCGTAATCTCCCGGCTGAGAAGACGCGAGCATGTCGACCGCCACCTGACCGTTTTCAGCGCGCGCCGACTCAACGCCGTGCATGTCGAGCAACGTGTTGAAGATTTCCCAGTTGATGTCGTTGTCCTCGGCTACGAGCACGCGCATGCCCGCGATGTCGGAATGGTCGTCCTCACCTGCAGTCGGCGTTGCCGACAGCTGCAGCCGTTCGTTGATCGCGCGGTACAGCGTGGACCTGAACAGCGGCTTGGATACGAACCCGTCGGCGCCTGCCTCCTTCGCGCCTTCCTCGATGTCGGGCCAATCGTAGGCCGAGATGAGGATGGATGACTCCTGGCCCCCGGCTAGGGCGCGCACGCGTCGTACCGCCTCGATACCGTCCATGTCTGGCATCTTCAAGCCAACGATGAGGACGTTGTAATCTTCGTGCAGGCCATGCCGCGCTTCCACCATCTCGAGCGCCTGCGCACCCGAAGAGGCCGTCTCGACGCGCGCGCTGAGCGAGCTGAGCGCTGCCCGAGCAGTCTCGAGCGGGGCCTCGTCGCCATCGACGACCAGCGCGTCAACGGATTCCAGCGTCATGTCCTCGGCCTCGTGCTCCGCGATGGGCACGTCGAGGGTGACGGTGAACGTCGTCCCTTCGCCCTCCTTGCTCTGGCATTCGATCATGCCTCCCATGAGGTCGACCATCTGCTTGGTGATGGCCAGGCCGAGCCCCGTGCCTTGCACGTTGTTCACGCGGCTGTCGGTTTGGCGCGAGAAGGTCTCGTACATGCGCTCCATGAACTCCGGGCTCATTCCCATGCCCGTGTCGGCTACGCGGTAGACCAAGCGCACCGTGCCGGGCGTGTCGCACGCCAGCTCTTGCAGGTCGACGGCGACGCTTCCGTGGGGTTCGGTGTACTTGAGGGCGTTCGATAAGATGTTAATGAATACCTGGTTGATGCGTAGCTGGTCGGCGAAGAGGTGCTCGTGCTCCATGGCGTTGACGTGGAATTCGAAATCGATGCACTTCTCCTTGACCATGGGCTGCGAAATGTTGACGAGGTTCTCGGAGACCTCCGCGATCGAGAAGATAACCGGCGTGAGGGAGAGCTTGCCGCTTTCCACCTTGGAGATGTCCAGGATGTCGTTGATAAGCGTAAGCAGGTGATTGCTTGCGAGTCCTATCTTGTGCAGGCTGTCCTTGACGACGGTCGGGTCGTCAACGTTTCGTTGCGCGATGGTCGTCAGCCCCAGAATCGCGTTCATGGGCGTGCGGATATCGTGGGACATTGCGGAGAGGAAATCGCTCTTTGCGCGATTCGCCGCCTCGGCTTCCTTAGCGGCATCGTTCAAGCGAACGTTGTACCAGTTCATGAATGCCATGTCGAAAATGAGCAGGAACAGCAGGGCGCAGGCGACTCCGCCGACCAAGAGCCAGTCGACGGTGCTCCGATGCAGGTCGCTCGCCGGAATGTAGTTCAGGATGGTCCAGCCCCGGTTCTCGCTGATGGGGGCATACGCTATCAGGCACTCCTCGCCTCGCGAGTTGTTCATGAAAAACGACCCGCTTTGCGTTGCCAGGCGTTCCCCCAGCTCTTCCACGCCTGCTGCATCAACCTGGTTGTACGACTTGTAGAACTCGATGAAATTGCTGTTCTTGTAATCGTGGCCCTTGATGATGTAGTTGCCATCGCTATCGATGAGCGACACTTCGGCATCGCTGTACCGGTCGATGGGAAACACCCATTTTTCCTGGAGCTTTTCCGTGGGGATGACGCGCAGGAGCACAGCCTCGCGCCGCTTCGACGTATCGCTGGAATCCACTAGCGAGATCTTGCTGCAAAACGCCAGCGACTGAATGCCGTTCATTGGGTTGGTGTACGACCGCGAGACATTGATGGCTCCATCCTGCTCGACCACCTTGTCGGGCTGCATGGGAAGGCCGATTGCCTTGTACGATACGGCGTAATCGTCCTCCGTTCCGGCTTTGGGGCGCGTCGAGAGCCCTTCGAGCGAACCGTCGTCCGTGAAAACGATGTGCGCGGCGGCGTCGGCCGACACATGAGAGGCCCTAATAAAAGACGCCGCCTCGTCAATGGTCATGGGCTTGCTGTTGATGTAGCGCGCCCATACGTCGCAGATATCCTGCTCGCTTTCGAGGTAATTGGCCGTCACCTGCTCCATGGTGATGGTTGCCGCCTCGAATTGGGCCACCTCGGCAGCAATCGACTCGCCAGCTTGCCGCTGTGCATAGAGCAAAACAAAGCCTACGATCCCGAGCATTACGGCAACGTTTACCAGAATTATCAGAAATCGCTTGTTCGCTGTTTGCATCTCGAGCCTTTTCCACTCGCTTCCAATCATTATCTCATGATTGACGCTTTGTCGCGATGTTTTGGAATGTAAACATCGCGAGACGGCTCGGTTAGCCCTGCTTGGCGGTTTCGAGGAAGGACGAAACGACCTCTCGGTACTCCTCGGGCGCCACCAGCACGGATTCTGCATGGTCGGCGCCGGCGACGTAGTGGAGCTCGCGTTTGCCCTGAGCACTCTCGAACAGCTCGCGCGCGTTTTCCCGCGGGACCGTGTTGTCCGCATCGCCATGGATGAACAGGATCGGGACCGTGTTGCCGTCCAACGCCTCGATGGGCCGCATGTCGTAGATCGAGTAACCGTAAAGGATGCGGACGCCTACGTTTACGAGCGGGACGAGGAGCTCGGGTAGATGCATCGTTTTGAACTTCTGCTTGATTGCGCTTTCCACGTTGGCGAACGCACAGTCCGAAACGGCGAAGTCGACGTCCGGCTTGTACGCCAGAGCCTCGATGGTGGTGGAGGCGCCCAGCGATTCGCCGTGCAGGCCGAGCTCGGTGATCTCGGGATAGCGTTCCCGCGTGTCCTTGACCAGCTCGGCGAGGTCCTTGCCCTCCAAGATGCCGTATGTGCAGAACGTGGGCTCGTCCTCGCCGTGTCCGCGCATGTCGTAGAGGACGCAGTTGTAGCCAAGGTCCAGGTACATGGGCAGGTACTTGAGCGAGCCGATGTGGTTGTCGGTGTTTGCGTGCGTGAAGATGACGTAGCGGTTCGTCGGGTTAGGGTTCTTAACCAGCTGCACGTGCAGCTGGTAGCCATCATGCCCCGAAACGAGGTAGTCCGTCTTCTGAAGCCCCTCGTAGAAGCTCGTGTCGTAACGGGCCGACTGCCACTCCCAGGCCTCCTCCAAGGTCGGGCGCTTGCCGTTCATCACGAAGTGGGCGGCAACGAACGTGAAAACGCAGAGCAATACGAGCAGGATCACTACGACAGCGATAAATATCTTCATGCCCTAACCACTCGTCCTCGTCGACATGTCTATCCTCGACCGCCGATTCCTAGAAATATGGAAGCAGGCGCTCTTTACATGCTATGCATTACGCGCGTGCCGCTGGCGGTGGTCATCTCCAAGGTGCACTCGTCGCCCTCGATCTGGCCCTCGAGGGTACCTTCGACGGGGGTGAACAGAAGAACCTCGCTGAACTTGCCGCTGAAGTGCCCGTCCTCGTAATGGCCATCTTGTAGGCGCATTTCAACGCCAAATGCGTTGAAGGAACCCTCGATGTCGTTGCCGTCGATCTCCAGATGAAGATCGCCCTCAATGTGTCCGAGGGACGTTTCGGTTGAAAAATGGAATTGCTTCTTCTCGGCCATATGCCTCTCGCCTCCTAGTGCCGTGGGGGCAGCGTGCTACGCTCTGACGCTGGCCGCGCTGCGCCGATCAACGCGCATGTCTTATGCGCATATGCAGCATAACAAAAAAACGTATGAGCCGCCAAAACGATATTGTGTTGAATAGTTTTACGTGGTTGATTCAATGCGATTGGTAGGTCATGGACGAGTTGAAAGACGACGACGACAAGGCTTCCGCATCCGCAGAGGGGGAGAAAGCACCGCGACTGCCAAACCTGTTCTGGGCCTGGGTTCCCATCTTGTCGATGGTGGTCCTTATGGCCTACGTGTTCGGGTTCTCGTCCGAGCCAAAGACCTACGACGCGGCCCACATGCCCCTTCTGTGCGCGACGGTGGTGGCCTGCATCGTGGGAATCGCCTACGGCCGCTCCTTCAAGTACATGCTCGACGGCATCCTCGATCGCCTTCTCGTCTCGATGGAGGCCATCCTCACGCTGCTCTTGGTTGGCCTGCTCATAAGCTCGTTCATGATAAGCGGCACCATTCCGGCGCTCATCTACTACGGCATGTCGTTTCTCACCCCGCAGACCTTCCTGCCCGCGGGATGCATTCTCTGCGCCGTCGTCGGTTGGGCCTGCGGGTCGTCATGGACGGCCGCGGCAACCGTGGGCATCGCGTTCATGACCATCGGAGCCGGCTTGGGCATCAACCCCGCCCTCACGGCGGGCATGGTTATCTCGGGCGCTTACGTGGGCGACAAGCTCTCGCTGTTGTCGGACACCACCAACCTTGCCGCTGCCGTTGCGGGCACCGGCTTGTTCGACCACGTCCGTGCCATGCTCTCCACGACCATCCCCGTGTTTCTTATCGCGCTCGTGCTATATACTTTCCTGGGAATAAACGCGGGTTCTGAAGGTTACGATCCCAGCGTTGCGCAGGGCATATGCGACGCTATCGCGGGAACCTTCAACGTGAACCCCCTCGTGCTGCTTCCCGTCCTGGTAATCATTGCCGTGTGCATCCTCCGCGTTCCGGGGCTCGTTGGCGTTGCGATCAGTATCGCGGTCGGCGTTGTGTTCGCGCTCATCTTCCAAGCGCCGTATTCCATGGCCGATCTGTTCTCCATTTTGCACTACGGTCCTTCGATCGTTACGGGTAACGAGTTCGTGGACACGGCGCTCGCGAAGGGTGGCATGGAAAACCAGTTGTACAAAGCCCGGAAAGCCAGCTGCCTGCCCCGATGATGTGCGCGATGCGGCTCTCGCGAACCTCGAAGCCGCGCGGGCTGCCGGCAAGGCCCCGCGGCCGAGTGAATGAAGTGCACGCCTGTAGATTTCGGCTCGCTTCATCGGTGTCAAATGTCATTCCAAAATGGAATGAGGCTATGAATTAGGTTACAATCGCTGCACCCAAAAAACTGGGGTGGGATTGCTGCGCGGTTGCCAGGTGTCCAGAATGAAGGGCAGGTGGCGCGTAAGCTCGTTAGATTTGACTTGAGTGAGAGAGCACATGGCAGATAAAGACATTTTTGAATTGACCCGCGACGTTGTGGCCGATGGGTTTCTTGACGACGATGAAGTGGAAGCCATTCTCGCTGCCGCACGT
>CACWWI010000110.1 GCA_902764575.1 uncultured Coriobacteriaceae bacterium | reverse complement strand
TCCTCGGTTCGCTATAGTTAATTCAATGTAGTACCTGCGGAAGCGGTGGACCCCCGCCGCCCATCCGGCGCCCGTCTGCCGACCCAAGCGAGCTACGCTCTTTCGCTGGAAGGAAAAGAGGGGGGATGCTTGGGGGTGTTATTGTTGTTGGTCGAAGGCGTTGGGGGCGAAGGTGCAGGTTTCGGGGAAGGCTATGTCTTCCTTGACGAGGCCTGTTCCCTTGAAGGCTTTGGCCTCTACGTGGGTTAAGTTGTTGGAGATTGCTACGGCGTCGAGGGACTTGCAGTCTTCGAACATGCCTTCTTCTATGAACTCTATGCCGCTGGGGAATGCGATGGATGCGAGGGAGTCGCAGCCAGCGAAGCAGCGGCGGCCTATCCAGCCTATCGATTCGGGGAGCTCCAGGTCGACGATGGCCTTGCAATTGCGGAAGGCCTCGTCCTCGAGCGTGTCGAGGCCTTCGGGGAGCGTGCCCACGTCGAGCTTCATGCAGCCGTAGAAGGCAGCCTCGTCGATGCGCTCGAGCGTGGCGGGCCAGTCGATATGCTCTATCGCACCGCAGTGCTGGAAGCAATGCGGGCCGATGCCCGTCACCTCGCCGCGCATGACGACCGAGGAAAGCGAGCGGCAGCGTGCGAACACACGCTCCTCAAGATAGGTCACGCCTTCGGGAAGCTCGATCTCCTCGAGGCGCCAGCAGCCCTTGAACGCGCCCTTCCCTATCCGGACTACCGTGCTCGGAATGCTCACTTCGCACAGGTTCACGCATGCCGAGAAGGCCTCTTCGTCGATGACTTCGAGGCCTTCGGGAAGTTCCACCTTCTTGACGTAGCGGTTGTTCGCGAACGCACGGGCGCCGATCTTGCGGATGCCGTCAGGCACCACGACCTCTTCGCCTGGGCCGTCGTAGCCCTCGAGCACGATCATGAACGGGTTGGGAGCCGCCTCCACGCTACTCGCCCAACATGCTCTGGATCTTCTTCAAGTCGGCCATGCTCATGCCGCCCATGCCGGGCATGCCGCCGCGCCGGGTCTTCTTGCCCTTCTTGCCCTTCTTGCCGCCCTTGCGCGGACGGCCCTTGCGGCCACCGGCTTCATCCATGCCGCCGAACTGCGCCATCATCTTCTTGACCTGCTTGCGCGTCTCGGAGTACTGCTTCATGAGCTGGTTGACGGCCGTCACGGACACGCCGGCGCCTGCCGCGATGCGGGCGCGGCGGCTGCCGTTGATCAGGTCGGGCTTCTCGCGCTCCGCCAGGGTCATCGAGTTGATGATGACCTCCATCTTGTCGAGCGCGTGCTCGTCCACCTGGCCCTGGGCCATCATCTTGTCGCCGCCGGGCAGCGCCGACACGAGCTTGCCCACGCCGCCCATCTTGCGCACCTGGCGGTTCATATCGAGGAAGTCGTTGAGGTTGAGGTCCATGCGGCGCAGGCGCTCGCTCGCCTCGCGCTCCTCCTCTTCCTGCTGCACCTTCACGGCGCTCTCGATGAGGCTGACCATGTCGCCCATGCCCAGGATACGCCTGGCCATACGGTCGGGGTGGAACACCTCGAGCGAATCGGGCTTCTCGCCCGAGCTGATGAACTTGATGGGCTTGCCCGTGGCCTCGCGGATGGAGAGCGCGCCGCCGCCGCGGGCGTCGCCGTCCATCTTCGACATGATCACGCCGTCGAAGTCGACACGCGCGCTGAACGTCTCGACCACGTTCACGACGTCCTGGCCGGTCATGGCGTCGACCACCATGAGCACCTCGTCGGGGTCGACCGCAGCCTTGATCGACTCGGCCTCGGCCATCATCTCCTCGTCCACGTGCAAGCGGCCCGCGGTGTCGATGATCGCCACGTCGCACAGGTTGTCGACGGCCACGCGGATGCCGTCCTTCGCGATCTTGACCGGGTCCTTCTCGTCGGCGTCGCCGCGGTGCACGCGCACGCCGATCTCGCCGCCGAGCGTTGCGAGCTGATCGGCCGCGGCGGGGCGGTACACGTCGCACGCCACGAGCAGCGGGTTGTGGCCCTCGCGCTTGAGCAGGTAGGCCAGCTTAGCCGCGGCGGTCGTCTTGCCCGAGCCTTGCAGGCCCACGAGCATGATGACGTTGGGATGCTTGTCCTGTGCGAGCTCGAGCTTCGCATCGCTCTCGCCGAGCAGCACCGTGAGCTCGTCGAGCACGACCTTCACGACGTTCTGGGCGGGCGTGAGCGATTCCAGGATCTCGGCCTGCATGCAGCGCTCGGAAGCGCGGGCGATGAAGGGCTTGACCACCTTGAAGCTGACGTCGGCCTCGAGCAGCGCCATGCGCACGCGCCTCATGGCAGCGGAGATGTCGCCCTCGGTCAGGCGTCCCTTGCCGCGCAGGTCGTCGAATACTTCCTGTAATTGATCTTGTAGGTTATCGAACATGTTGCGTTCCTCGCTCTATATATGACTCGAATCCGCCGCGCTGCACGAGCGCGGCGCGCCCTACGAATGATAGCCGATATCGCCGCCCCGCTGGAACGTCGAGCCCAGGAGTTGCCAAGATTGCATAACGAATCCAACGCAGAAGCCGTAAGGGCGGGGTCTTCATGCGCCCTTCGGCTCTGACAATATCGTTTAGAATACCATCCGAGGGAAGCGGCAACGCTGATCAGACTACTGGATGCAGCCGTACGGGAATGCCGGAACGGTTGCCGACGGATAGGATGGGAACCATGATTGACCGCACGCAAATCTATAACATCATCTACGCACTCGCGGCCAAGGACGGGCGAGAGGAGAGGTTGTTCGGCGCGTGCGCAGAACCTGCGTACGTGGCGCTCGTGCACAGCCTTGCAGGCGACGCTTTCCCCGAACTGTGGTTCGAGATTCCGCTCTTGGGCGATCCGTGGTTCGACCTGCACGCGCTCACCGCGCGCGAGGGTCTGCATCCCGGTGTGGAGTTCGCGCCCGAGACATGCGGCGGCTTCCCTGAGGCATTCGAGTGGTTCGCCTCCCAGAACGAAAGCGTTCGGCAGCTCGCCCTCAGCTGGGACGTGGGATCGGGCTCCATCGACCAACCCGCCGTGCAGCTGCTTCTGAACAGGCGCGACCCCCGGCGCACGTGCGATTTCCTCACCGCCGCCGGAAGGCCCGACGCAGCGCCGGCCTACCGCGCCTTCTACGAGAAACTGCCCGAAGCGTGGTTTCCCTGCTATTCGGGCGTGTTCCCCAGCCGTCCCGGCCACAACCTGCGCGTCGAATGCGTATTCGAGAGACCCCTGCAGCAGGCGTATGCGGACGATGCGTCCTTGCTCGAGCGGCACCTCAGGCAAGTCGGGCTGGACGACCTCGGCGACACCATCGTCCCCCGCTGCCAGGCCCTCGCGCGCACGCCGTTCGCTATGGAGTTCCAGTTCGACGTTGACGAAGCCGGCAGCGCGACTCCCGTGTTCAGCGTGAGCTTGCGGTTTTCAACCCCGCCTGGAACCGACGAATGGCACTGCTTCGACCCGAACGCGCACGCGGGCACGCTCATGCGCCAGGTGGAGGAATGGGGGCTCGCCGACGATCGTTGGCACGATCTCGCCGGCACCATCTTCGCAAAACGCCTGGCCCGCGGAGACGATCAGATGACCCTCTACTGCTACCCCGCCTTCCTGAAGCTGCGCTGGCGCGATGGCAATCCGGTCGACGCCAAGTCCTATCTCATAGCCGGCGTGCAGTAGGCTCCCCTGCAGCTGGGCGCCCCGCCCCTACCCGATTCAGGCTGGTTTAAGGAAACCGAAAGGTTTGCCCAAAGGTTCGGGAAAGGTTCGCACCGTATTCTCCAATCATGCAGAAATGCACCGATGCAAGGAGGACACGATGTGGACTAGAAAAGAACTGAAGGACAAGGCGAAGGTATCGCTCAAGGTGAACTACTGGAAAACCGTGCTCGTCACCTTGATCGTCCTCGCCATCGCCGGGGGTGCCGGCGGATTCAACTCGACCTTCAGCATCCCTGTAGCGATGACGGGCTCGACTATGCCAACCTCGAGCAGCACCGTGCACGTCAGCAACGATGACGTGTCGGTTTCCGTAGACGGCGACAAGATTCACGTGGACGTGAAGGACGACGGCTCCGGGCACGCCGGTACCAGCAAATCTCATGGCAGTACCGCCCAAGCCAGGAGCGTCGACGTCTCGGTCGGCCCCGCGGCCGTCATGTTCGGGATTACCGCGCTGCTCATCGGCCTCATGGTGGCGGCCATCGCAATCGCGTTCTACGCGTTCATCTTCAACCCCGCCCTAGTGGGTGCGCAACGGTTCTTCTTGCGCAACCTCAACCGACCGGCCGAGATAAAGGAGATCGCCTACGCGTACGACAACAACTACCTCGAGACCGTCAAGACCATATTCATGCGCGACCTGTTCATCTTCCTGTGGAGCCTGCTGCTCATAGTGCCCGGCATCATCAAGTCCTACGAGTACCGCATGATCCCCTACCTCATGGCCGAGGATCCGACCCTAACCAGGCAGCGCGCGTTCGAAGAGAGCAAGCGCATGATGACGGGCCAGAAGTGGAACACGTTCGTGCTCGACCTGTCGTTCCTCGGCTGGTACATCCTGAGCGCCCTGACGCTCGGCATCCTCGCCATCTTCTACGTGGGCCCCTACCAGAGCCTCACCAACGCCGCCCTCTACGAGAAGCTCCGCTACGGCATGCCGGCCCCCCAGCCCCAGGCATACGCGCCCTACGGCCAGCCGCCCGCACAGCCTAGCCAGCCCTGGCAGCAAGCCCAACCGTGGCAGCAGGGCCAGCCCGTCCAACCAGTACAGGCTACGCAGCCCATGTACCAGGCGCACCAATCGGCCACCACGGAGATCGCGCCCATGACTGCCGCCGAGGAAACGGCGCCCGTCATCGCGAGCTCCTCCCAGCCGCCCGTCCCGCCCTTCGCGGCAGTGGGAGCAGATGTTTCCAACGAGACTGGCGAGGCGAGCGAGGTAAGCGCAACCGATGAGGCAGGCGCGACAGCCGAAGCAAACGCGACCGACGAGGCAAGCGCGACAGCCGAAGCAAGTGCGACCGACGAGGCGGGCGAGGCGAACGAGACCGACACCCCCGAGGAAGGCGAAAACGATTCCCCTCAGGAATAGTTTCTGCCACAATGCTCTAGGATAGGGAGCGCGGGACAGGGATGGCCCTGTCCCGCGACATGCGTTCCGGAAGGACGGAGAAGTGGGCTACAAGATCCTTGTTGCAGACGACGATAAGGACATCCGAAGCGTGCTGACGCTGTACCTGGAAGACGCCGGCTACGAAGTGGTCGAGGCGGCCGACGGTTCCGAAGCATTGCAGGCGCTCGAGAGCCAGGACATCGACCTGTGCCTGCTCGACATCATGATGCCCGAGCTCGATGGCTACCAGGTGCTCAAGCGCACGCGCGAGACCAACGACGTGCCCATCATCGTCGTTTCCGCCAAAGGCCAGGACCCCGAGAAGATCCTCGGCCTCAACCTGGGCGCCGACGACTACATGGTGAAGCCCTTCAACCCGCTCGAGGCGGTGGCCCGCGTGAACACCAACATCCGCCGCGCGAAGGGCACCGTCCCCCAGCAGCAGCACTCGACGCCCACGCTGCGCTGCCGCGACCTCGAGCTCGACCGCGACGCCTGCACCCTTACGCGCGCCGGCGAGCCCCTGGCCCTCACGCCGTCCGAGTTCCGCATCATGGTCATGCTCATGGAGCACCCCGGCCGCGTGTTCACCAAGCAGCAGATCTACGAATGCGGCTGGGACGAGGACTACATCGCGGCCGAGAACAGCGTCATGGTGTGCATCAGCAAGCTCCGCTCGAAGCTCGGTGACGACCCCCACGCCTACATCAAGACCATCCGCGGCCTCGGCTATCGTCTGGAGAAGTGATCGGCATGGGATGGCTCAAGGAGAAGGCCGTGGCCATGGCGAGCGGCTCTGAAAGCGACCCGACCTCCCCCGAGGGGAAAAACGACCTCGTCTTCTACCTGATCACCCGCTTCATCGCCGTGCTCGCAGCCGTCTTCGTCGCCGAGTCGGCCATCGTGTGGCTCGAAAGCGTCACCTTCCTCCCCCTCATGCGCGCGCTTGCCAACGATCCCGGAGCCCCCCAGTCGCTTGAGACCACGTCGATCATCGCGCTCTTCCAATGGGCCTGGTCGATATTCCAATCCGCAGGGGCCGCGAACGTGTTTCCCTTCTTCGGCGCTGCAGCCCAATCCATGGCCCTCGGCCTCATCGTAGCGATGGTCCTCCTGCTTGCCTGCCCGCTCGTGGCAGGCGCCATCGTGTTCTCGCGCATGGTCATAAGCAAGGTGCGCGAGCTACAGCAGCAGCGCGAGCGCGAAATCGCGCAGAACGAGCAGCAGCGAAGCCAGTTCATCACCGATATCGCGCACGACCTCCGCACGCCGCTCATGGCCATCTCGGGCATGTCGCACGCCCTAACCGACGGCCTCGTGCGCGACGAGACGATGCGCGACGAGTACCTGCGCTCCATCTGCGAGAAGTCGGACAAGATGAGCACGCTCGTCAACTCGGTGTTCGACTACACCAAGCTGGGAAGCGGGAGCTTCGTGCTGCACAAGGAGCGTATCAACCTACCGCAGACGCTCTTGAGCGAGGCAGCGCTCGCCTATACGGACGCCGAGGAAGCGGGCATGACCCTGACGACCTGCATCCCCGAGGAGCCCTGCACGATAACCGCGGACCCTGTGCAGTTCGCGCGCATCGTGTCGAACCTCATCGCCAACGCCATCCGCCACAATGAAGCCGGCACCGAGGTCTCCGTCCTGCTCGTGCGCCAAGCGGCCGTCGCCTACGTCCTCGTCGCCGACACGGGAAAGCCGATTACAGGCGACCCCGACGCCCTTTTCCAACCCTTCACCCAGGGAGACGCCGCCCGCACCTCGAGCACCGGCAGCGGCCTGGGCCTCTCCATCTGCAAACGAGTAGCCGACATGCACGGCTTCGACCTAGCCATAACCCAACCCTACGGCCGCTTCACCAAAGCCTTCTACCTAAGGTGCAGCATCGAGGAATA
>CACWWI010000109.1 GCA_902764575.1 uncultured Coriobacteriaceae bacterium | reverse complement strand
ACCTGCCGCAGTGGGCGTTGGTGTGCTTCACCTTCAGGTTGTCGATCTCTTCGCGCGAGAGCAGGCCGGAGGTCCCCGCCGCGCCGGCGCGGTCGCGGGCGAGAAGGGCAGCTCCGTACGCGCCCATCGTTCCGGCGATGTCGGGCCTGATCACCTCGCGGCCCGTGAGCAGCTCGAACGCGCGCAGCGTCGCGTCGCTCATGAACGTGCCGCCCTGCACCACCACGTACTTGCCAATCTCGTCGTAGTCGCGCAGCTTGATGACCTTGAAGAGCGCGTTCTTGATGACGGAGTAGGAAAGGCCGGCGGCCACGTCGCCTATGGTCGCGCCCTCCTTCTGGGCCTGCTTCACGCGCGAGTTCATGAACACGGTGCAGCGGCTGCCCAGGTCAACGGGACGTTCAGCCTGAATGGCGGTCTGCGCGAACTCCGAGACGTCGAGGCCCAGACCGCTCGCGAAACTCTCGATGAAGCTGCCGCAGCCCGAGCTGCACGCCTCGTTGAGCATGATGTGGTCGATGACGCCGTCGCGGACGTCGGGCAGCATCTCGCGGGCACCGCGCAGGTGGGCCACCGTCTCGATCTCGCCCGAATCGACCTGCAGCGCCTGCAGGAGCAGGCCCTCGCCGTAACCGGTTACCGTGGAATGGCCGATGGTAACTTTAGGGTTGCCTTGCCCGTCCTTGGGCAGCTCTTCGTAGAGCTTCTTGAGGGCGGTGCGGGCGCATCCGAGCACGTCGCCCTTGTTGGAAACGTAGTGCGTCCAGAGGATCTTGCCGTCATCGCTGATGAGAACGGCCTTGAACGTGGTCGAGCCGGCGTCGATGCCCAGGAACGCCGTCCCCTCGTAGGAGGCGAGGTCGGCCCGCTCGACGCGCTCGGCGTCGTGGCGTGCGCGGAACTCGTCGTAGTCGGCCTCGCTCGCAAACAGCGGGTCGAGACGAACGACCTCGGAGCCCTGCAGGTCGCCGAGGTTGTGAAGTCGGTCGATGACGTCGTTCAGGCGCTCGGGCTGGATGCCCTCCACCTCCGCGCCGGCGGCAGCGCAGCCGCTCGCCACGAACAGGTGGGCGTTCTCGGGCACGATGATGTGCTCGTCGTCCAGGTCGAGCGTCTCGTAGAAGCGCTTGCGCAGCTCGGGAAGGTACTGCAACGGTCCGCCGAGGAACGCGATGTGGCCGCGGATGGGACGGCCGCACGCCAGGCCGCTGATCGTCTGCGTGACGACCGACTGGAAGATGCTCGCGGCGATGTCCTCCTTGCGCGCACCCTCGTTGAGCAGGGGCTGCACGTCGGTTTTGGCGAACACGCCGCAACGGCTGGCGATGGGATAGATGGTGGTGTGGCTGGCGGCCAGCTCGTTGAGGCCGCCGGCGTCGGTGTCGAGCAGGGCGGCCATCTGGTCGATGAACGCGCCGGTGCCGCCGGCGCACGTGCCGTTCATGCGTTGCTCGATGGATTGGCCGAAGTAGATGATCTTGGCGTCCTCGCCACCGAGCTCGATGGCGACGTCGGTCTTGGGTATGAACGTCTCCACGGCGGTCTTGCTCGCGATGACCTCCTGCACGAACTCCACGCCGAGCCATTTGGCCAGCAGCAGGCCGCCCGAACCGGTGATGGCGATGGTCATCTGCTCGTCGCCGTACTCGGGTGCGGCCGCCTCGAGCACCTGCGCGATGGTCGCGCGCACGTCGGAGTGGTGGCGCTGGTAGATCGACCAAACCACCTGGTCGCTCTTGTCGAGGATGGCGAGCTTGACCGTGGTCGATCCCACGTCGATGCCAGCGCGCAACGCGGGCTTGCGGTTGCGCCGTTCCAGCTCCTCGGCCGAGGGGATCTCGATATAGTCCCTGCCCTTGTATTTCATGTAACGCCCTTCTTCGCACTACGTAACGATATTCGTTTTCGAACCTTATATTTTAGGGAATGCGCAGGCGAATCGCCGCGCCGTTACGGCGATGTCATCCATTCGCCATGATGGGAGAACGCGCTAGAGCCACTCCTGACCGACGATTTCGTCGGTTTTGCCCTTGAGCCAGCCGATGGGGTCCTTCTCTTCCTTGAGGACGCGGTTCTTCTTCGCAAGCTCGTCGGTGTAGTCCGGCAGGGCATATACCGCGAACTCGCTGCGGTCCTCGCTCGAATGGTTGACGAGCGGGATCCACTTGACGTCCTCGATTGCAACGGCGTACTCGTCGGAGCCCTCTTCGACGGGCTTCATCTCGAACGTGCAGGTGAGCATGCCCTCGAGCAGGTTGATCGAGTTGGGCGACTCGTGATCGGACTGGAAGTTGCCGAGCGAATAGGCGACGAGCGTGCGGTGGCCCTTGCCGTTGGAGTTCTCGACCCATGCCATGGGCCCGATTACATGGGGATGCGAGCCCAGCACCACGTCGACGTCGAGGTCGGCGAGGAGCTGCGCGAGGCGCTGCTGCTCGTCGTCGGCCTCGGTGAGGTTCTCGGTGCCCCAGTGCATGGCAACCATCACCACGTCGGCACCCTCCTCGCGTGCCCGGGCGACCTCGGAACGGATGAGGCTCTCGTCGATGAAGTGCACGGCGTACGGGGGCAGGGTGCTCTTCTCGTAGCCCCCCACCCCGTAGGTGTAGTCGAGCAGCGCGAACTTGATGCCCTTCCGCTCGACCATGGCGATGCGGTTGTACTGCTCTTCGGTGGTGGAGGTGCCGGTGAAGGCGACGGGCTTGGTCTGCCAGAGGGCAACCGAGTGCTCGAGCGCCCCGGATTCGCCCCAGTCGTAGGCATGGTTTGAGGCCGATGCGACGAAGTCGAACCCGATGTCGATGAGCGCGTCGGCCATCTCGTCGGTGGTGTTGAAGCTCGGATAGCCCTTCGGGCCTATCTCGTTGCCCCCGATGTGGACCTCTTCCTTCACGTAGGCGAGGTCGGCGTCCTGGATGTAGCTCCTCAGCGGCTCGAAGATGGGCGTGTAGTCATACTTGCCGTCGTCCTCCTTGCCGGCAAGCTTGTCGGCGTAATATCCCACATACTCGCTCGGAAGGTTGTCGCCCACTGCGACGAACGTCACCGGGCCCTCGTAGGCCGGCCCCTGCGCCACGGGCTCGTTCTTCTCCTCCCGTGCCTTCGAGCACATGGGAAGGACGAGCGCGATGACGACCGCCACCACGATGATGAAGACCGCGGCGATGATGGCCAGCGGTACGAACTGCGGCTCGCGGTTGGGCGAGTGCAAGCTGCGTCGCGGCGTCGGATTGTATGTGAGCGGCCTATCCATGGGGGAGAGTATATCGAACGACGAGCGCTTTGGTGTGCAATTGGACCGTCCTGCAGAGCATCACCACTAACTTTCGTCATAGAAACGTGCACCCATATAGGGCGAGCTGCGAGTAGTGAGGTCTTCGGACAGCGCGTAGGGGCGCGTCCTAGTTCTTGAGGGAGTTCAAGGGGGCGGGCATGCGGCCGCCGCGGTGGGCGAAGACGGTGCCCGCGTTGGTGTTGACGGGCATGACCGGGGCGTACCCGAGCAGGCCGCCGAACTCGAGGCGGTCGCCGACCTTCTTGCCGATGGCGGGGATGAGGCGCACGGCGGTCGTCTTGTTGTTGATCATGCCGATGGCGCACTCGTCGGCGATGATGCCGAAGATGGCTTCCTGCGAGGTGTCACCGGGAATGGCGATCATGTCCAGGCCGACCGAGCAGACGCTGGTCATGGCCTCGAGCTTCTCCAGGCAGAGCGCACCGCTCTCGGCAGCGCGAATCATGCCGGCGTCCTCGGAGACGGGGATGAAGGCACCGGACAGGCCGCCGACGGAGCTCGACGCCATGACGCCGCCCTTCTTCACCGCGTCGTTGAGCATGGCGAGCGCCGCCGTGGTCCCGGGGCCTCCGCAGGTGCCCACGCCGATGGCCTCGAGAATCTCCGCGACCGAGTCGCCCTCGGCGGGCGTGGGGGCAAGCGACAGGTCCAGGATGCCCTTCTGCACGCCCAGGCGCTTGGAAGCCTCGCGGGCCATGAGCTCGCCGGCGCGCGTGATCTTGAACGCCGTGGCCTTGATGGCCTCGGCGATGGCCTCGATGTCGGCATCGTCCGGCATGTTCGCGAGCACGGCGCGCACGACGCCGGGGCCGGAGACGCCCACGTTGACGACCTCGTCTGCTTCGCCCGACCCGTGGAACGCGCCCGCCATGAAGGGGTTGTCCTCGACGGCGTTGCAGAACACGACGAGCTTGCCCGCGCCGATGCACTGGCGGTCTGCCGTGAGCTCGGCAGCCTTCTTGATGATTCCGGCCATCTTGTAGGCAGCGTCCATGTTGATGCCCGCGCGCGTGGAGCCCACGTTGACCGACGCGCACACGAAATCGGTGGTGGCCAGGGCCTCGGGAATCGACTCCATGAGCTTGACGTCTGCCTTGGAGGCGCCCTTGTGCACGAGCGCGGAGAAGCCTCCCACGAAGTCGACGCCGACTTCCTTGGCCGCACGGTCCATCGCCTGCGCGATGGGGCTGAGATCGTTCGCCGTGACGGCGGCACACACTTCGGCGATGGGCGTGACCGAAATGCGCTTGTTCACGATGGGAATGCCGAACTCGCGCTCGAGCTGCTCGGCGGTGGGAACGAGCTTGGAGGCCGCGTGCGTCATGCGGTCGTACACCTTCAACGCAACCGTGTTCACATCGGCATCAGTGCAGCCGCGCAGGTTCATTCCGAGCGTGATCGTGCGGATGTCGAGATGCTGCTCGGCCACCATCGCGATTGTTTCGGCCACTTCGGCAGGCGTTATTTGCATGGTTACCTTCCTAGCGTTTCAGTGCGTTTATCAAGTACTCAATGTTACCCGATTGCTTGCCCTTTAGGGGAGACTCCACGACGCCCTCGCATTCGAAGCCAGCTTGTTCCAGCGCATCGCGCACCTCGCGCACCGTGCGCTCACGGACTCCTTGGTCCTGCACGACGCCCCGCGAGTCGGTTTCATCGTGGCGCGATTCGAACTGGGGCTTCACCAAGCCCACGAAACGGGAGCCCGGACGACACAGGCGCGCGAACACGGGCGCGAGGCTCGCGAGGCCAATGAAGCTGAGGTCGGCGACCACGAGGTCGAAAGGCGCCCCGATCTGCGCCGGCTCGACATGGCGTATGTTCGTGCGCTCGAACACGGTGACGCGCGGGTCCTTCCGCAGCTTCCAGGCCAAGTCGCCGTAGCCGACGTCGACGGCGGCAACCGAAGCGGCTCCCGCTTGGAGAAGGCAGTCGGTAAACCCACCCGTCGAGCAGCCGATATCAGCACAATGTAACATTGTTACATCTATAGAGAAGGCATCGAGCGCGCCGCGTAGCTTGAGCCCTCCGCGCGACACGTACTGCGGGCGCCCCTTCACACTGATTTCCGCATCGGGGCTGACAAGCGTGGCAGCGCTCGTGGCGTACACGTCGCCAACCTTGACTTCCCGCGCAAGCACAGACCGCAGGGCTTCCGCCTCGTCGGCAAAAGCCCCGCGGTCTACCAAGAGCGTATCGAGTCGCTGCTTCTTCAAGGCAGCAGCAATTGGGCGATCTGGGTGGCGTTGAGCGCGGCACCCTTGCGGATCTGGTCGCCGACGCACCAGAACTGCAGGCCGTTCGCGGTGGTGGGGTCGACGCGCAGGCGGCCGACGTACACGTCGTCGGTGCCCTCGAGCATGCCGGGCATCGGGTAGACGTTGTTCGCGGGATCGTCCATGACGGTGACGCCGCCGAACGCCTCGAGCGCCTCGCGGGCTTGGTCGAGCGAAATCGGGTTTGCGAACTCGACGTTCACCGCCTCGGCGTGGCAGCGCAGCGATGGGACGCGCACGCATGTGGGCGCCACGGCGATGTCGGCATGGAAGATCTTCTTGGTCTCGACAACCATCTTCCACTCCTCTTTGGTGGAGCCGTCTTCCATGAACACGTCGATGTGCGGAATGCAGTTGAACGCGATCTGGTGGGCGAACGCCGACACGGTGAGCTCGTCGCCGCGCTTGCCGTCGAGGAACTCGGCCGTCTGGTCGTAGAGCTCGGCCATGGCGGGCGCACCGGCGCCGCTTGCGGCCTGATAGGAAGACACCACAACTCTTTGTATCGGTGATACATCATGAAGCGCCTTCAAGGGAAGCGACATGATGATCGTCGTGCAGTTGGGGTTGGCGATAACACCGTTGTGCCATTCGACGTCGCCGGGGTTGACCTCGGGAACGACCAGGGGCACGTCGTCGTCCATGCGGAACGCGCTCGAGTTATCCACCATGACCGCACCCGCGGCCGTGACGGCCTCGCGCATGGCCTTGGAAACGCCGGCGCCGGCGGAGAACAGCGCGATGTCGACGCCCTCGAAGCTCTCGGGGGTCATTTCCCGAACGGTGAGCTCGCCGGCAGGCACCTGACCGCATCCCAGGAAGGGAATCTTCTTGCCGGCGGAACGCGCGCTCGCGAGCGCGCGAACCTCGCTTGCCGGGAAGTCGAGGTCGTGCAGGACCTGCATGAACTCCTGGCCGACGGCGCCGGTTGCGCCGGCGACGGCCACGACGGGATTTACGGGCATCTTCTTGTTCCAGGTCATGGGTCGGTTCCTTTCGGGTAGTGCTGACGTGCTTCGGGTGTGGCACGAAGCATAGCACCCGAACATGAACACGAGGTTAACGTGGGCCGTTTCGGCTGAAGACGGCGGGCGCTCGGCGAGCGCCCCGGCAACCCATCTGCTGGTTCTGCCTATTCTTCGGGGTTCTCCCCGTTCTGGATCTTTCCCAAGCGCAGGTTGCATACGGAGTAGGGCTTGTTCTCGTACAGGAAGAACGTCTTGTAGCCGCAGTTGCCGTAGCCGCTGCATGCACGGCACTTCACCAGATCGATGCTCTGGCCCCGCAGGTCTTCGTCGGTCAGCGGCTTGAAGCCGCGTTTCTTCATCGCTTCGACGATATCAGCCACGATGGCCCCCTAACCGCGCTTGACGAGCTCGAGGAGGAAGTTCACGTTCTCGTCGAGTGCGAGCTCGTCGATGTTCTCGAGGACGTCGTCGGCGCTCCCCTTCAGGGCGGGCTTCCCGTTCTCCTCGCCGAACAGGTGCATGGTCTGGCACCCCGCCTTCTGCAGCACGGTCGTGATGCTGTCGTATCCGGCCAGCGAAGCAGAGCCCGGGGCTATACCGGTCGCCGTCGTCGCCTGGCGCATGTAGCGCTTGACGCGGGACGAAGCCTTGACCTTGCGGTAGCGCCCTTCTTCGGACGCGACGGCGAGCGTGCCCAGGCCGAGCGACTCGACCTCGATGATCATGGAACCGCGCAGGTCGTCGCGATGCTCCGCCACGAATGCGCGCGCGCCATCGTGCAGGTCGGTGTCGGAGCCGATGGCCACGAACCACACCTCGGTGTTGAACAGCGGGTTGCGGAAGTGGTAGATCTGCTCGATGTCCTCGGCGATCGCGATGTCTTCCACTTCCTCGATCAACGGCTCCTGCACGTCGGCATCGGAATCCTCGCCCGAACGCGTATCGACGTGGCCCAGGCGCACCCGCGAGAACGAGCCGCCGTTCCATTTGTCGTCGTCGTAATCGTCGTACTGGTCGAAATCGTCGTACTGGTCGTCGCGGAAGCTCTCCCAGCTACCGCGCTTGCGGCCGACATCGCGGGCTTCGAAGTCCTTGTCGACGTCGAGCCATTCCTGGGGCGTCTCCTCGAGGCCTTCGCGGTTCTTCTTGCGGAAGCGGCTGAAGAACCCGCCGGCACG
>CACWWI010000108.1 GCA_902764575.1 uncultured Coriobacteriaceae bacterium | reverse complement strand
GTTCGTGTCGGTCGATGTTGAGCACGTGGCGGTAGGAAGACGTGAACCGTTGCTCGTAGGTCCCTGCAAAGTCATCAGGCACGATGCCCAGCGAGCGGTTGACGTAATCCCCCGAAAGCGACTGGTGCAGGTGCATGCCGCGAACCTTCTGCGCAATATCGCCGTGGGCGTCGTAGCACTCGCGTATGTAGTCTATGGCCTGCCCTTGCGTGCGAAGGCCCCTGTTAGTGCTCATGAGATGGCCGGTGTCGAGCATGATGCCGGTGTTCTCGTGCGCTATCCCATCGAGCAAGCGGTGCGTCATGTTCGGATCGCAGAACGTGAAGCCCGGCCACCACTGGTTCTCTACGAGCAGTGCCATGTTGGCGCCCACGCCATCGAAAACCTGGTTGATGAGCTCGCAGGCGCAATCGCACACCTGGCGGTCGGTATGGCTGAATTCGTAGGAGAAGCATTCGTGCATGCGTACGTCAGATACGTGGAACACGACGTATTCCGCTCCGAAATCGATGGCGCGGTGCAGGTCTCGCTTGAAGCGCACCACGAGCTCGTCGCGCGTTTCGGCCCCGTAGCATTCCTTGACCGCCTCCCACGTGCCGAACTCGTCGAGCAGGGCCCCCTTCTTGCCGAGCCAGAAATCCACCCACGTCGAGAAGAAGAGCATGTGGTAACCGACCACGAGGCCGCTGGTTGGCTCTGGGTCCACGCTTTCATCATCGCCCCACACGACCTCGATTCCGTCGAGGCCGAGTTCGGCGCAGTCGCGCTCGAGGTCCCCCACCCCGTCGTATTCGTCGAGCCATCCATCGTACACGGCGAAGTTGGTCAAAAGCTTCAAGGATTTCCCCAATCGATGACCTTTCATCTGCGCTTATTCTCGATAGAGCGCAGACACGATTATTTGTAGATTGTATAATAGTCAATGTTGAAAGAGGGAACCGGGTGGAAATCCCGGACGGTGCCCGCCGCTGTGAGCGCTTTCGTTGCGCATCCGCTAAGTCACTGGGAGCTCCTGGGAAGGCGAGGATGCGCAGCTGTCGTGGTAACACGACGAGCGCGAGCCAGAATACCTCTTCGCGGATAGCGGTACAATCGGGCGGGATTGCCCGGTGATACCCGCACGGGAACGGCAAATACGGGCCGTGGCGTATACGCCACGGCCCGTTCGTTTGCAGTAAGGAAATGGGTAATCGAAAGAGGGAGGACCCGATGCACAGGAACACCAAGCTACTATCAATTCTCGTTGCAGCGTTTGCCTTTGCGCTGATGTTCGCGATGGCTGGCTGCGGTCAGCAGGCATCGAGCTCGGCGGCAAGCGGCTCGAGCGCGAGCGCTGCCAGCGCCGCTTCGGCCAGCACGTCAGCTGCTGCTTCGAGCGCAGCCTCGTCCGCCAGCGCCTCGAGCGCCGCAAGCAGCGACGAGGTCACGTTCGTGTTGAAGGTCGACGCGACAGACGCCGACAAGGGCATGCTCTACGACGGTGGCGGCACGGTAAGCAAGGGCGTGACGGTGTACCAGGCGCTCATCGACACCGGTCTCGACCTCAAGGTGAGCAGCTCCTCCGGCACCGCATACGTTGACGGCATCAACGGCGTCGTCGCTTCCGAAACGGGCCCGAACGCCGGTTGGCTGTTCACCGTTAACGGTCAGACCCCAAGCGTAGGGGCCGACGCGGTGGTGATCAACGACGGCGACGAGATCATCTGGAAGTTCACGTCCGACTACACCAGGGCCCAGTAGCTTTACGGCAAAATGGCTAAGGGTCTGTTCGCGACATACCATCCTGCGGTGTGCATGCTGTTCTTTCTGACGGCGATTTGCTTCACGTTCAGCACGCAGCACCCGGTGTACGTCGTTCTGACCTGCATAATGGCGGGCGCATACCTCGTGTACTTGCGGGGCGTGCGCCCGTTCTTGCGCTCGCTGGGCATGTTCGTACCCATGGTCGTGTTCGTCGGCGTGCTGAACTCGCTGTTCAACGCGACGGGCGCGACGTCGCTCTGGAAATGGGGACCGTTCAGCGTCACCGTCGAGGGACTGTGCTACGGTCTGGCGGTAGGCGGCATGCTGGTGGCCATCTTGCTCTGGTTCGCTTGCTACAACGAGGTTATGACCGAGGACAAGTTCACATACCTGTTCGGGCGCAAGCTGCCGACCATATCGCTTATGGTCTCGATGATCTCGCGCTGGATCCCGCGCATGGTGAGCCGTGGACATTCCGTTTACGACTCTCAGGAAGCGCTCATCGGCTGTTACGACCAATCGAAAACAGGCAAGATGAAGCGGAGCCTGCGCATGGCGACGGTTCTCACCGGCCTCGGCATGGAGGATTCCGTGCAAACGGCCGACTCGATGTGCGCGCGCGGCTACGGAACGACGTCGCGCACGTCGTATGCCCGCTTCAAGTGGCACACACGCGAACGCGTCGTCATGGGACTGCTCCTCGTGATGATCGTCGTGAACATCGTGCTGCTGGTGATCGGCACCGGGTCGTTCAAGTTCTACCCGCGCGTGTCCCCCATCGAGCCGCTGTGGGGCTACCTTACGTACGCGCTGATGCTTGGCCTGCCGTTCCTGGTAGAGCTGGAACGGCTAAAGAGATGATGAGAAGGGGATTGTAAGCTATGCCCGAGTACGCGCTTGAAGTGCAGGACTACTCGTTCTCGTATGGAGATACAGGCGTCAACGTGCTGAACGGCATTTCGTTCTGCCTCGAGAAGGGCTCGTTCACGGCGCTCTGCGGCGTGTCGGGTTCGGGGAAGTCGACGCTGCTGCGCGCTTTCAAGCCCGAGCTCGCCGTTGCGGGCGAATCGAGCGGTCAGATACGCGTGCTCGGAGACGACCCGTACTCGCTCAGCCCCATCGAGTCGGCAACGCGCGTCGGCTTCGTCATGCAGGACCCCGAGAACCAGATCGTCACCGACACGGTGTGGCACGAGCTCGCGTTCGGCCTCGAGAACATCGGCATGGACACCGAGACGATGCACCGGCGCGTCGCGGAGACGGCGCACTTCTTCGGCATCGGCGGCTGGTTCGACCGTCGGACCACCGACCTCTCGGGCGGCCAGAAGCAGCTCCTGAACCTCGCGGCCATCGTGGTGATGCAGCCCGCCGTGCTCGTTTTGGACGAGCCCACATCGCAGCTCGACCCCATTGCCGCGAAGGATTTCTTCGACGTGCTCGAGCGGGTGAATTCCGAGCTCGGCATCACCATCATCATAATTGAGCACCGGCTTGAGGACGTGTTGCCGATCGCCGACCGCGTGCTGTTCCTGCAGAAGGGCGGCAAGCTGTCCTACGACGGCGACCGCGACGGGTTCGTCCGCATGCTCGTTGAGAACCGCGAGGGCTTCGACGCCGCTCTGCCGGCCGCCACGCGGATGGGCGCCTGCCTGAACCGCGCGGGCTTGAGCGACGGCACGAACGCTCCCTACCCCGTCACGGTTCGTGAGGGGCGCACGTTCATAGCGCAGGCAGTCGAGCATGCGCGCGAAACGGGCAATCCCATCGAATCGCGGCCCCTAGGACGCGAGGTTCCTGCCGACGACGTCGCGCTCTCAGCACGTGACCTGTGGTTCCGCTACACCAAAGAGATGCCGTTCGTCCTGCGCGGCGTCGATTTCGATGTTCATGCAGGGCGTATAGCCGCACTCGTTGGCGGCAACGGAAGTGGCAAGTCCACGCTGCTCTCGGCGCTTTCCGGCATACGCAAGCCCGAGCGCGGGCGCATCGCAAACCCGAAGAAGCTGCACGTTGCGCTGATGGCTCAGAACCCGAAGATGCTGTTCGTGCACGATCGGCTTGTCGACGACCTGCTGGAATGGCAGGACTTGGGTAAGTACTCCGAGAAGGACGTCGACGACATGCTCGAGCGCTTCGGCCTTGCCGAGATGCGCACGCGCCACCCCTACGACCTCTCGGGCGGTGAGACGCAGAAGGCCGCTCTTGCAAAGATATTGCTTCTGAACCCCGACGTGCTGCTGCTCGACGAGCCCGTGAAGGGCATCGACGCGCTCGCCAAGGCTCAGATCGGCGAGATCCTCACCGACTTGGCCGTCAACGAGGGCAAGGCGATTCTGATGACGGCCCACGACCTCGAGTTCGTGTCGGAAGTGACGCACACGTGCTCGATGATGTTCGGTTGCGAGGTGACGTGCACGCAAGACGCGCACGGCTTCTTCGTGGACAACCTGTTCTACTCCACCCCGACGGCGCGTATTGCTCGCGGTACGTTGGAGGGATGCGTAACGACGGCCGACATCGCCGCTTCGTTCGGCGTGGACGAAGGGCCGCACCATGGGTAAGCAGACCACCGTAGAGAAGCGTGAAATGGGCAAGCTCGGTCGCTTCATGCGCTCCATAGAGCCGGTTGCGCTCGTCGCTTTGCCCATCGTCATGCTCATCTGGGCATGGCTGCGCCTGCCGAATGCCGCCCTGGTCACGAGTGCATGCGCCATAGTCGCCCTCGTGCCGTTCTTCGTGAGCTTCGAAGCCGAGCGCAGGAAGGCGCGCGACATCATGCCGATCATCGTCATGACCGCACTGGCCGTCGCCGGGCGCCTCATCTTCGCACCTGTGCCCGCCATTAAGCCCGTGACGGCACTCGTGATCATAACGGGACTGTGCTTCGGGCGCGATGAGGGCTTCATCACCGGCGCGCTGACCATGCTCGTTTCAAACATCTTCTTCGGCCAGGGACCCTGGACTCCCTGGCAGATGTTCACGATGGGCCTCATCGGCTACCTGGCAGGCGTTTTAGGAAGCCACGGGCTGCTGAAGCGCCGCTGGTCGATAGGCGTGTTCGGGTTCCTGATGGTGTTCCTCTACGGGTTCATCCTGGACACCTGGACCATCGTGGGCTTCGTGGCCGACATGAACGCCGCCAACGCGTTCGCCACCTACGCGGCCGGATTCTTCACGAACCTCGCGGGGGCGATTGGCACGGTGGTGTTCCTCGTTCCCATCGCCATTTCCTGGCCCCGCATGTTCGGCCGAATAAAAAGCAAGTACCAGATAGGCCCGGCAGCGTAAAATAGGTCTCAGACACGTCCTGCTATTCATCGATCACGGGAAGAGGGATGTTCATGGGCGCGCTGAGTCGTAAATCGCTGATAGCACTGCTGGTCCTCGCATGCGCGATCTTTTCTTTCGGTTGCGCTGCTCCTGTATCAACGGGCGGGTCCTCAGCATCCCAGAAGCCTGGTTCGGCAGCGGGCGCATACCTATCGGGGACGTCGTTTGCGCCCATAACCGAAACGGCCATCAACGATTTCATAGCCGCGTACGGCAAGGGGTCTCCCAATTGGAACGGCGATGCCTACGTGGTGAGCGACTTCGATAACACGACGTCGATCTTCGACATCGCCAACCAGTGCAATACCTATCAGCTGCAGACGATGGCTTTCGCCCTCGATCCCTCCGCTCTACGTACGGCGCTTGCGTCGGGCATCGATGTGAACGCACATGACAATTCCCTCTGGCTCGACGATATCGAGCGGTCTTACCGCTACCTTTGGGAACAGTACGGGCCGTTCTCGCCTGCCGGCCTTGACGAGCAGGCGCAGGCGGCCATCCAGGCAGATCCTCAGTGGTTGGAGTTCGCAACCAAGATGAAAGCGCTCTACGATCACGTGGAAGATACCATCGACGACCCCACGGCGTGCGCGTGGGTGCTGCACTGGTACGCCGGCATGACGGAAGACGAGGTGTACAACCTGTACAAGCGCTCGTGCGAGAAGTATCAAGACGTCGATTCGGAGCTTGTAACCTGGAAATCGCCCGAAAGCGTCGATTCCAAGGTCGGTGTAAAGTCGTGCGAGTTTCCAATCGGCGTGTCGGTGACCGATGACGTGAAGGCTATGCTCAAGGCCTACAGCGAAAACGGGATCGACGTGTGGATATGCTCGGCGTCGCATGTCGACGGCGTGCGGGCCGCGGTAGATGCGTATGGTTTGGGCGACTATGTGCAAGGCGTCATAGGCATGACGCAGAAGGCCGAAGGGGGCATTTACGTGCCCGCCTACGATTGGGAGACCGGCTACGCTCAAGTCAACGAAGGCAACGGCGTCTGGCGCAAGAGCGATAAGGCCATCCGCGCCCTCACCTCGCGCGAAGGCAAGGTGCAGTCGATAGAGAACGCGCTCGTCCCGATGTATGGTTGCGGCCCCTTAGCGGGCTTCATGGACTCTTCAGGCGACTTCAACTTCTGCACCGAATTCGACTCTATGAAGCTGGTCATTTGTTACAACCGCGCTGACCGCAAGATCACCGAGGGCGCAGGGATCGTCGCTGCGGTAGCCGTATACCAGCAGGATACGCTCGATTACGACCTTGCGAAGGCGAATGCGGCGGGCGACACCTATTACGTGCTACAAGGACGCGACGAAAACGGGAAGAGGACGCTTCGCCCGTCGATCGACACCGTGAAGCTCGGCCAGACGCAGCCCAAGCTGTTCGCGAACGAAGACAACGAAGGGCTTCTCAACTACCTGATAGACAACAATCTGACGACAGCCAAAGCGTTCGATACGTTCGCGGTGCACTGCGACGCCGGCGATGTGACCAACGTGCTGGGCGCTACATACGGCTATCTATCCGAATACGACGGCTACCATTCCCACAACGGCAAAGTGGGCGGAGAAACCGCCCTCCCAGAAGCAGCTTAACCTGCAAATGTCACCGCTCTCGCTGATTACTCTTTGTTCTTTCGCTTTGCGATTACGATGGCTCCTAGCGCTATCGCGGCAACGAGGGCTATCACGACGATGGCGATCACGGGTAGTGCGTCGCCTGTGTTCGCTGAGCTCGTGGGCTTGGTCGGCGCGGCCTTCACGGTGAACGAGGCCGTCGCGCTGCCGTCGTCGAAGACTGCCTTTATCTCATGGTCTCCCACCGAGAGCGTCTCGAGGTAGGCGGGTTGCAGCTCTACCACCACGCTACCCGATTTTGCGGTGTAGTTAGCCGTGCCGGAGGACCCTGTCTCGGGGACGGACTCGCCGTCAATCGTTATTCCCTTGAAATGGTCGTACGTCATCTCGTCGGCCAGCGACCGCTTGAACGTGAACGGAAGCGCGTCGCTGCTCCCCTTCGTCCACTCAACGCCGTCTGCGCCTACGTAGCGGTACTCTACGGTAGTCGGTATAGCACGTGTTTCCTTGGCCCCGCAGCGGGCGCATACATGCTCCTCGAGGCCTTCCTCGGTCTCGGTTGCGGGCTTGACAACTGTCC
>CACWWI010000107.1 GCA_902764575.1 uncultured Coriobacteriaceae bacterium | reverse complement strand
GCGACCGCGGACGAAGAGGGATCGGAGACGCGCGCATGCACGCTCAACGCGTCTCATACGCAGGAGCGTCCGATTCCCGTCACTGACCATCAACATAACTATTCTCGCCACGTCGAAGCCAAGCCTGCCACTTGCACCGAAGGCGGCAACATCGAGTACTGGGTTTGCGAGGGCTGCGGCAGATACTTTGCTGCGGAAGGCGACGGCAAGGTGGAGATTCAGGAAGAAGATACGGTCATCAAGGCGTTGGGACACTCCGAGGGCGATGCGGAGCGTGAAAACGAGGTTTCTCCCACATGCGAAAAGGGCGGCTCCTGCGACATGGTGATTCACTGCACGAGATGCGGCGAAGAGACCTATCGCGCCACGGGTATCACCGACCCGGCTCTCGGCCACGATTGGGGTGCATGGGTCGTCACCAGGGAGGCTTCCGAAACCGAGGAAGGGCTCGAGACGCGCACGTGCGCGCGTTGCGATAAAACCGAGTCGCGCGCCATCCAGAAGCTCGACCCCTCGAAGCCCACCTACCGCAACGTTGAAGGAAGCAGCACTTGGACGAAGGGCAGCGCAGAGGGGCTGACGTTCACGTTCAAGCGATCTGTGGACGATGCCACGACGTTCTCGCACTTCCAGGGCGTTCGAGTCGACGGCGCCGATGTGGCCGCCAGCGAATACGATGCGGTGTCGGGTAGCGTCGTCATCACGATGCATCCGTCGTTCCTCGAAACTCTGGAGGTGGGCGACCACACGATTTCCGCCTTGTTCGACGACGGAGACCCCGCGGCGGCAACGTTTGCGGTTAAGGCGGCGTCCGGCTCGGCTGAAGACACCGCTTCGACCAAGGCTTCGAGCTCGAACAGCTCGAAGGTCACCAGAACCAGCGATGCGCTCTCGTTCGCACTGCCGTTAACGCTTGCCCTCGTGGCTGCCGCCGCGGGCGCGATCGCCCTCTTCGCAAGGAAAAAATCGCATTAACGAAAGGCCAACGATAAATCAACTTGCGCCAGTTCCTTCAAGGGGCGATGTGTTTGCAATAAATAACAGGTACCTGTAGAAATTGGCAATTCGGTAACGTCGAGCCTTTTGCGGAATGTTTGAAGCCTCGGGGCGCTACACTGATGGGGAAACATCGGGAAGGGTTCACATGAGGCTGTTCAAGTACTTGAGCAAGCATATGGGCGCGATTGCGCTCGTGTTCCTGCTGCTCATTTGCCAGGCGTTCTGCGACCTCATGCTTCCCAACTACACGGCTCAGATCGTGGACGTGGGCATCCAGCAGGCGGGCGTGGACCACGCTTCCGCCACCGAGCTGAGCGCGGCCACCTACGACGGCATTGCCGCGCAGCTCGACGGGGAGGACGCCGAGCTGTTCAAAGCCTCGTACGAACGGGGCGATTCGGGGACCTACCTGCTGAACGCGTACGGCACCGAGCATCGCGCCAAGCTTGACGAGGCCATCGCGGCCCCGTTCGCGAGGATGTTCATGGGAACGGCCGACCTCGACGACAACCTCATCGGCCAGCAGGCCATCGCCGCCGCGCGCGCCGAGTATGCAGGCCTGGGCTACGACATGACCGCCCTGCAGATGAACTCGCTGCTGTTCACGGCCCTCAAGATGATGGGCTTCGTGCTGCTGTCGGTGTGCATCGCGGCCCTCATAGGCCTGGTGGCGGCACGCACGGGCGCGAAGATCGGCCGCGAGCTGCGCAGCAAGCTGTTCGCCAAGGTCATGTCGTTCTCCGATGCCGAGGTGCAGCGCTTCTCGGCGGCATCGCTCATCACGCGCGGCACCAACGACGTGCAGCAGATCCAGATGATGTCGATCATGCTGCTGCGCATGGTGCTGTACGCGCCCATCCTGGCGGTGGGCGGCATCATCATGATCGCGCAGATGGACGTTTCGATGGGATGGATCATCGGCGTGGCGATCGCGGCCATCGTCGTGGTGGCGCTCGTGCTCATGGCCGTCGTGATGCCCAAGTTCAAGATCATGCAGAAGCTCGTCGACCGCGTGAACCTCGTGTCGCGCGAGCGCCTGACGGGCGTGCAGGTCGTGCGCGCGTTCGGGCAACAGCAGCACGAGGAGGAGCGCTTCGACCGGGCGAGCACCGACCTCATGCGCACGCAGCTGTTCACGAACCGCGCCATGACGTTCCTCTTTCCCATCATGATGATGATCATGAACCTGGTGTCGGTCGTGATCGTATGGGTGGGAGCCGGGCAAATCGACGCGGGCAACATCCAGACGGGCGACCTCATCGCCTTCATCACCTACTCCATGGTCATCATCATGGGCTTTCTCATGCTCTCGATGCTCGCCATCATCGCTCCCCGCGCCGACGTCTCGGCCGGGCGCATCGACGAGGTCCTGGAAGCCGAGGTGTCGATCGTCGACCCTGATGCTGCTCCGTCCGGTTCCCCTGTCGCCTCTGCTGAGGACCGCCGTGCTGGGGCGGAGGTTGTGTTCGACCATGTTAGCTTCCGGTACGGCGAGAGCAGCGAGTGCGTGCTTTCGGATGTCTCGTTTACTGCCGAGGCGGGAAAGACGCTGGCAATCATCGGGTCTACGGGGTCGGGGAAGTCGACTGTCCTTAAGCTGGTCGAGCGGTTCTACGATGTGAGCGAGGGCGCTGTGCTCGTTGATGGCGTGGATGTGCGCGATATGCCCTTGAGGGAACTGAGGGGGCAGTTCGGGTATGTGCCGCAGCGGGCGTTCCTGTTCACGGGGACCATCGCGTCGAACGTGGGCTATGGGGAAGACGAGATGGACGAGGAGCGCATCCTCGAGGCTATCGAGATCGCGCAGGCCACAGAACTCGTGGAATCGAAGGAAGAGGGGCTGGACGCCGACATCACCCAAGGCGGGACGAACGTGTCGGGCGGCCAGCGGCAGCGGCTCGCCATCGCCCGCGCGCTCGCGACCGATGCCCGCGCGCTCCTGTTCGACGACAGCTTCTCGGCGCTCGACTACAAGACCGACGCTGCCCTGCGCAAGGCGCTCGCCGAGCGGCTTCCCGACAAGACCCAGATCATCGTGGCCCAGCGCATCGCCACGGTCATGCGTGCCGACAAGATCGTCGTGCTCGACGATGGCCGCGTCGTGGGCGAGGGCACACACGACGAGCTGCTGGCCTCGTGCGAGCAGTATCGCGAGATCGCCTACTCCCAGCTTTCCCCCGAGGAGCTGGATGCGCGCCAGAACGCTTCCGGAGCTTGCCCCGAAGGGGGTGAGGCGGAATGAGCGAGTACGATGAGGCGCAAGAGCGCCAGCTCAAGCAGACATCGCAGCGCAAGAGGCGCGGCTACAGGCCGGGCGGGCCTGCGGGGCGCATGATCGTCACCGAGAAGCCGCGTGACTTCAAGGGCACGGTGGGCAAGCTCATCCGCTTCATGGGCCGCTTCAAGATCGCCATGGCGGTGGCGCTCGTGTTCGCCATAGGCTCTACCGTGTTCAACGTCATCGGGCCGAAGGTGCTCTCCACGGCCACGACCGAGCTGTTCAACGGCATCGTGGCCAAGGTCGAGGGCACGGGCGGCATCAACTTCGACGCCATCTGGACCATCCTCGTCACGACGCTCGGCATCTACCTGGCCAGCGCCGCGTGCCAGTTCGTGCAGGGCTGGATACTCACGTACGTGTCGCAGAAGACCTGTTACGAGTTCCGGCGCGAGATCTCCGAGAAGATCGACCGCCTTCCCGTGGGCTACTTCGAGCGCACGAGCACGGGCGATACGCTCTCGCGCATCACCAACGACGTCGACACGCTGGGCCAGAGCCTGAACCAGGGCATCTCCGAGCTGCTGCGCGCGGTGGTGACGCTCGCGGGCGTTGTGGCCATCATGTTCTCCATCAACGTCCCCATGACGCTGGTCACGCTGCTCATCGTGCCGGTCTCGCTCGTGTTCATACGCCTCATCGTCAAGCGCTCGCAGAAGCACTTCTACGCGCAGCAGGCCAACCTCGGCACCATCGACGGACAGATCGAGGAGACGTTCTCCGGCCATGCCATCGTGAAGGCGTACGGCCGCGAGCAGGCGGCCATCGACGAGTTCAACGCCACGAACGAGCGGCTGTTCGAGAGCGCGTGGAAGTCGCAGTTCCTCAGCGGCCTCATGCGCCCGGTCATGGACGTCATCGGCAACCTGGGCTATGTGGTCGTGGCCATCATGGGCAGCATCTTCGCCGTGCAGGGCGTCATCACGGTGGGCGACATCCAGGCGTTCATCCAGTACGTGAAGAACTTCACGCAACCCATCACGCAGCTCGCCCAGGTGAGCAACGTGCTGCAGCAGACGGCGGCCGCGGCAGAGCGCGTCTTCGAGTTCCTCGAGGCCGACGAGGAGCCCGCCGAGACGCCCGAAGTGCGTACCGACGAGCTTGCGTGCGATGTGGAATTCGACCACGTGCATTTCGGCTACGACCCCGACAAGCCCGTCATCAAGGATTTCAGCGCACGGGTGGAGGAAGGCCAGACCGTGGCGTTCGTCGGGCCGACGGGCGCGGGCAAGACCACGCTCGTGAAGCTGCTCATGCGCTTCTATGACGTGCAGGGCGGCGCCATCCGCATCGGAGGCACGGATGTGCGCGACCTCGACCGCGAGGACGTGCGCAGCCTGTTCGGCATGGTGCTGCAGGATACGTGGCTGTTCCACGGCACCGTGCGCGATAACATCCGCTACGGCAAGCCCGACGCCACCGACGAGGAGGTGGAGGAGGCTGCGCGTCGTGCGTACGTGCACCACTTCATCGAGACGCTTCCCGACGGCTACGACTGCATGATCAACGAGGATGCGAGCAATATCAGCGCCGGTCAGCGCCAGCTGCTCACCATCGCGCGCGCGTTCCTGGCCGACAGGCGCATGCTCGTGCTCGACGAGGCCACGAGCTCGGTCGACACCCGCACCGAGGAACGCATCCAGGGCGCCATGGACAGCCTCATGGTCGGGCGCACGTCGTTCGTCATAGCGCACCGGCTGTCGACCATCCGCAACGCCGACCTGATCCTCGTCATCAACGAGGGCGATATCGTCGAGCAGGGCACCCATGCCGAGCTCCTCGAGCAGGACGGCTTCTACGCGGAGCTGTACAACTCGCAGTTCCATTGATGGGGCTGCGGAAGCCTTGTCGTGTATTGTTGAGCGATTTCTTTTGGGTTCGTGATACCCTACGCACAGGGAAGAAACACGAGAGAAAGGACTCCCATGAAGAGAATCCTAGCATTGATGTGCGCCGCCATGCTGTGCGCGTGCTGCCTGGTGCTCGCCGCTTGCGGCGGGAGCGGGTCGAGCTCTGCCGCAGCGTCGGGGAGCAGCGCGTCGGCGTCTGCCAGCGCCTCGTCCTCGGCTGCCAGCTCGTCGGCTGCGTCCACGTTCGTGGGCGACTGGAAGTTCGCCGGCATGCAGATGACCACGGATTCGGGCACGATTACCATGATCGGCGACCTTGACGCCATGGCCTCCATGTTCGGTGGCTCTTCGTCTTCGATGACGTTCGGGCTTTCCCTGAAGGAAGACGGCACCGGCACGTTCGTCTCGGGCGATAGCACGTATCCCATCACCTGGGCCGAGAGCGCTGCGGGCATCACCATCACCGATGCCTCCGCCGCTTCTGGCTCGAGCGCTTCCGCTTCTGCGAGCGCCTCGTCTGCATCTGCCTCGACGGGCCTCGGTGGAATTGGCTCGAGCGTCGATCTTGGCTACGCCGAAGGCGTGCTGGCTCTCGCGATGGAGCAGAACGGCCAGGCCGGCGTTCTCTTCTTCACGCAGGATGGCAAGCTGCCCGGTTCCAAGGAGATCAGCGCGGCAAACGCCAAGCCCATAACGAACGAGGCTGACCTCGTCGGCACCTGGAAGTTCACCGGCATGAATATGCTCGGCCTGTCGATTTTCGGTGACAGCGAAGCCCTCATCAGCATGATGGGCAATAGCGGCACCGATATGAACATCACGTTCGAGGCCGGCGGCAAGGGCACCATGACCGGCAGCGAGTTCACGTATACCGTGGGCGCTGACGGCGCTACGATGGACCTCGGCGGCACCAAGATGCCTGTCCAGAACCTCGACGGCTCGATCATGATCGACATGTCCGAACAGCTCGGCATGCCCCTGATCATGGTGTTCTCGAAGTAACGAGCGCTTACAAGAGCGATAGCGAAGCGGGCCGGGGCAACCTGGCCCGCTTTCGTTTGCCCGCCGTTCGGGGCATGAGTTCTTGCCATGCGCAACGGGCGCGAACGCTGCGAAAACTCGCGTGCGGCGCGCATCTGGTAGAATAGGCGCACCATGCAGGGGGAAGATAACAACAAGATCCAGGTGGCCGTCTTCGACTTCGACGGCACGTCCATCGAGGGCTCATCGCCCTCATGGTTGGTGAACCGCCTTATCTTCTCGCGGAAAATTTCTCCTGCCACCACGCTCAAGATCGGGGCTTGGGGCATTGCGTACAAGTGGCACCTTCCCCAGAAGGAGGCGTGGGTGCGCGGGCAGGTGTTCCGCGCGTTCGAGGGAAAGCCCAAAGAGGAGGTAGACCGCTACCTCACGAACTTCTACGACGAGTGGATTGCCAAGCGCTTCCGCCCCGAGGCCGACAAGGCCATGCAGGCGCGGACGGACGAGGGCTGCGAGGTGGTCGTGGTGTCGGCCACGTTCGAGCCCATCGTGCTGCGCGCCATGGAAAGCCATCCATTCACCCACCAGATCTCGACGCGCATGAAGGTGGCCGAAGACGGCACGTACACGCGCGAGGTGGACGGGCGCTGCATCGAGGGCGACGAGAAGATCGTGGCACTGAAGCACTGGTGCGACGGCCGCTTCGGCGAGGGAAACTGGGAAATAGCCTACGCATACGGCGACCACCACTCCGACGAACCCCTGCTCTCGGCAGCGAAGCACCCCTTCGCCGTAACCCCCAACACCGGCATGGAAAAAATAGCCAAGTCCCGCAACTGGCCCATCCTCGACTGGTCCATCGACATCCCCAAAAAATCGCACTAACCCGCACATCCGGCACAAAACGGACCGCCCCCTTCCACGCAAAAGCAACCTCGCCCGCCCGGCAGGGTATACAACCGAAGATTTGCTGCAAATGAGCGCATCGGGCTGCAGCAAATTTGCGGTTGTATACGAATTCCAGCGCCGCAGCAGCCGCCCCGCGAGCATTTCCCCAGGTCGCGATCATCGCCACCTCCATCGACGGGTATACAACCGAAGATTTGCTGCAAATGAGCGCACCAAATTGCAGCAAATTTGCGGTTGTATACCAATCCCCGCCCACAACGCCCAACGTGG
>CACWWI010000106.1 GCA_902764575.1 uncultured Coriobacteriaceae bacterium | reverse complement strand
CTTTGGAAGCCAGGTACACGTCATGCTTGCCGGATGTGCCGATGACCTGGCCCTCGTCACCCGTCGCTTCGTTGGTCGCCCATCCCACGTAGGCATGGGGGCTTCTTCCCGGGTCTTTCTTTACATACAGGGAGGGGGCGCCATTGGAAACGTCGGCGGGAGCAGATTTGCCGCGTTCCGGCCACACCGTATCGACTACGGTGCTACCGTTCGCGCGCACAGTCGCAAAACGCACGTCCAGCTTCTTCGCGATCTGGCCGAACGTTTCGCCCGAGGAAACCTTCTCCCTAGCATCCAGCCACGCGACGTAGAAGTCATCGCTGTTGGGGAATGCGAAGATGGCGGGATTGTAATCGGGCGTTTTCCCGTACGTGGAATCGGCCACATCGATTGGCACGGGCTTCGACCACGAGCCGTCGCTCTGGTAGCGCGAGTACACGAGCACGGAGCGGTTGGAAGAATCGCGCCCCGTTACGTCCACCTGCTCGGCGTCGGCGATATACGCCACCACCGGGCCGCTCTTCGTTTCGGCGCATACGAGGTCGGTAGCGCCGTAGATGTTCTTCACGAGCGTGGTGGCCTGCGCGCTCAGCGCATCGGACGAGCCCGCAGCAAGGTCGCCGCCCATCCAGGTGCTGTCGTCGTTCAGGTAATCGCGCGACAGCTCGGGGTACACCGCGTCCGCGCTCACGTCGGCAGGCGTGGCCGCTGGTGCGGGGGTGTCGTCCTGCGCGACTCGGGTTGCCGGCGGGGCGGCCTTCTTCTTGTCGCGATCGTAAATATAGTAAGGGCTGTTCTTGGGCTCGAACACCACCCATCGCACGATGTCGAAGCCGAAGGCCACGGCTTTCAGCCCGGCATCGCCCGAAACGCTGACCGTCTTGAAACCGAAGTTGCTCTTGGGCAAAAGCCCCAGCATTACCTCGAGCTCTTGGGCAAAAGCCCCAGCATCACGTCGAGCCTGCCCCTGCCGTATATGCCGACTGCCGCGATGGTACCTGCGCCGATGCCGCCGAACAGCTCGATCGAGCCGTAGCCGCCTCCGTCAAGATAGCCGGAGTAGGTATCCGCCTTCGGGTTGCGGATGAGCGATCCGAGGAACTTGACCCCCGCGCCGCCTGTAATGGTGCCCGTCAGGCAGAAATACTGTGCGCTCTGCGAGTACTTGATGCCCGCGGAGCCCACGAGGGTGACGCTCCACGGGGCATCGGGGTTCTTCGTGTTGAATTCGGCGAAGCCGGCAATCGACCAGTCCTGGCCCTTGCCGCCCCATGTGCCCACGCCCTTGCCGCTCATGCCCTTGTTGATGCCCTTGGCCATGTCGTTGAGCGCCTTGTCGGAATACTTCTGCCACACGTTCTTGTTCTTCACGGCCTTGTAGAACGCCATGTCGTTGGCGTTGCAGTTGATGCCCACGACCGTGGTGCCGTCGGGGTTGTGCTTGTAGGTGACGGGCAGGCTGATGGGGCTGAACGTGAGCGTCGTGTCCTTGAAGAAGCCGCCCGGAGCGCTGCCGGCGAGCTTGATGTTCAACCCGTTGCATATCGACCAGCCGCCGGACATCTGGCTTTCGGCCTTCTTGGTGTCGGCAATCCTGATGTTGAGCTTTTTGTCGTAAAGGTTGATGCCCGATGGGTTCTTGTTGTCCGCCTCCAAGATGTGCAGGCGAAGGTCATGCGATGCGACGATTTTGTCCAAAGTGACGGAGAACTCCGGACCGCCATGATGCAGCACCTTGCCATCGCGGCTGCCGTCGTTGTCGACGAGCTCGTAGACCAACCAGCCGGTCCGGCTTTGAGGGGAGACGTTGCTCGTCACCTTGAACTTGACGGGGGCTTTGTCCCCGCCGTTCAACGTCATGACCACCTTGGTGACGTCCGCCGTTCTGCCATCGGGCATCGTCATCATCACCGCCATGGTGGGCTCGTTTTGGGCCGCTTCCGCTTGCGGGACGAACGGCGTCATGGTAATTGCAAGCAGCGCCGCCATGAACAGGCAGAGCGCGGTGCGTGCGCCTTCGGCCAGGCCCTTCCTGCGTGCGGCGTTGCCGCCAAAGTTGTTTCTCGTACCCATGACGCGCTCCTTTGGCCAGATGAGACGGGGATATCGATTATATACCGTCAATTATGCACTCTACCATTCTCATCGGCGAAAACCGTTGTCGAATGGTTTGCTTGCCGTGCGCGGCGCGCTTATTTTCCGCTGCTGGGAGACTCGTCGTCCAGCAGCCGATAGGAGAGGGCGGCTGCGGCAGCGCCGGCGATCGCGATGGCGCACGCCACGGCGAACACGGTCGAGTGGGCTCCGCCGAGCGCCAGCACGGCGCCGGAGAGCAGCGTGCAGGAGAACTGGCCCAGGTTGCAGGCTGTGGCGAGCGCTCCCATGCGCTTGCCCGAGTTCTCGGGCGTCGAGGTGGAGGCCACCCAGTTCATGAGCACGGGCGTGACGCAGCCCACGCCGATCCCGATGAGCACGGCGCCCACGAGCACGGCCCACATGCCGGGCGCTACCGCCATGAAGGCGCAACCTGCTGCCAGGGCCGCGAAGCACCCGGCCGTGAGCGCCGAGCGCGGGATGCGCGCCTGCAACGGCGCGCTCGCGAGCGAGCCGCCGATGTTGGCAAGGCCGAAGCCTCCCAGGAACAGGCCCGTAACCGCCGAGCTCTCGCCGAAGGCGGTTACGAGGTAGGGCATCTTCGAGGGCACGAGGTACGAGATCGTCTGCGAGACGAACGCCACGGCGAGCGACACCGCCAACGCCACGCCCGCCACGCGGGCGACCTTGCCCGCGACGCCGCCATGCGCCTGAGGTGCATGCGAGCGGTCGGGCTCGCGCACGAAGAGCAGCGCCAGGATAAGCCCGACAAGACCCGCGAGGTACACCCAGAACGGCGCTCTCCACCCCAACAGCGCGAGGAACCCGCCGCCCGTCTCGAGCACGAGCACGCTCACGCCCGATGCAGCGCTCTGCCAGCCGTACACCTTCGCGCGCTTCTCCTCGTCGTAGTACTCGGCCGCGAGCGCGGCGGAGGCGGCGGCGATGCCCGCGATGGCGACGCCCATGATGAAGCGCCCGACGAGCAGGGACTCGAGCGTGGGAAGGAACAGCCCGGAAAGGCCGCAGATTGTGAACACTGCCAGCGACAGCACGAGCGTGCGCGCCTTGCCGATGCGGTCGGCAAGCGCTCCCATGAACAGCCCCGAGATGGCCACCGCCAGCGGTGGCAGCGTTATGACGAGCGATATGGCCGTTTCGGAGGCCTGGGGGAACGCCTCGCCCATGGCCGGCAGCGCAGGCGACACGGCCGCGCCTCCCATGACGTTGAACATCGCCACGACGACGAGCGTGACCAGCGTGCCCGTACCGGGGCGGAACGGTTCGCGCTTTGCTCCGGAAGTCATCAGGCCACGAGCCACTTGTGCTTCTCCACGCTGTAGATGGGGACGAGCGGAATCATGATGGGCGTCGTCTTCACGTAGCGCTGGTATTCCGGGTCGTCGCCGTACGACTTGTTCTGGCGGATTTCCAGCCTGCGGGCGCCGCCGAACATGACGTAGATGATGCCGAGGTAACCGAGGAGGGCTGCGATCCACTGCAGGGGGCCTGCGTAAATCGTGATGCCGCCGACGAACACGCCCGTCCAGAACAGCATCTCGCCGAAGTAGTTCGGGCAGCGGACGATGCGGAACAGCCCCGTGTCGACGAACCTCCCGGGGTTCGCCTTCTTCGCAGCGTTCTTCTGCAGGTCGGCCGTGGTTTCCACGACCAGCCCGATGACGCTGATGACTATGCCGACTATCAGCAGGGCATCGGTTCCGGAGTTGTTGACGAACCTGAAGATGATCGGGGAGGTTTGGCAGGTGTACAGGAGGGCGGCGCTTATCCAGATGCCGCACTTGGCGACCATGCTCATATCGTCGCCGCTCTTGATCTCGGTCTTCATCTTGGAGTTGTAGGTCGAGGACCTCAGCTCCCGGAATGCGAGGTACCCCCCGAGCCTGAGGCCGTACACGATGAACAGGATGCAGGCGCACACCGTGCCCGCGGTAAGCTGATCGCGCCCGGCGATGAGCAGCGCCACGCCGATCGCAGCAACCGCGAGGCCGTAGCCGATCGAGATGAACCAGACGTATTTCTTGAACCCGATGCTGCTAGCCACGAGCGCAATTACGAGCATCGCTAAGAACAGAGGCATTGCAAACCTTCCGGAACCGCATCTGCAACACGGGGTTGCAGGACGAAGTTCATTGACCTACATGCATGCGCAGAACTCCGCACATGCGCTAACCTAACCTGACCGAATGATATATTACTCGAATTCCCGTACTCCATACATGTGCTGCAGGATGAGCCGTTTCGCCGTTTGCTCGCCGAAGAGCTTGGTGACCTGGTCGACTGCCGGTCCTCCCTCGGCGAACAGCCTTTCGGCGAAATCGCGTACCTTCGCCGCCTTCGCCGGCGCGTCGCAGGCGGGGGCGCTTGCCAGCAGCTCGGCGTAGACCTCGAGGTAATCCTGGGCGGCGCACGAAAGGCGCTCCGTTAGCCCGCGTCCCTTCTTGTGGAAGGAGCACGGGTACAGGATGTCGTCGTACCAGCGGGCTTCGCCAGCGGGGACGTCGGGCAGGTCCGCGTATCGCCCGCCAGCGAACTCGAACGCCTCCAGGCATTCATCCGGCCAGGGTTGCAGCTGGGTGTCGTAGAGCTCCGCTATCTGGGTCTCGTTGCCGAAAGCCTTCACCCAATCGAGGTTGAAGAGCGGGACGTCGACGCCCGTTGGCGCTATGACGGCCGTCTCCATGCGCATCAAGCCGAGAAACGCGTTCATCCGCATGATGCAGAGATGTCCTATTCCCTGGATTTCCCAGCTCTCGGTTTCGAACGTCATGCCCTTCTTCGAAAGGCGTGCGTCCGCGCCCAGGTTTTCCTGGATCAACGTATGGTTGCGCTCGAGCGCGGCGAGCACGCTGTTGCGAAGTTCTGGTCGTTGAGCCATGAGTCCTCCTTGCTAACTCGTCAGGCCTGTACAAGGAAATCTTCGACCACGCGGTTGAACGCGTCGGGGTTCTCGGCGGCGACGAAATGCGTTCCCTCCACGAATGCGAGGCGCGCGTTGGGGATGCTTTCGGCGATGAGGCGCGTGTGGTCGTCTTCTATCATATCGTCTGTTCCAGCGATGACGAGCGCCGGCATGCGCAGGGCGGCAAGGCTCGCCGGGTCGATATGCGGCTCGTCGATCATCAGGCGCAACAGCTCGAGCTGCGCTGTATCGTCGGCTGCGAGCGCCGCCTGGTGCTCCTCGTCTATCTCGCGGCGTGTTTGGTCGGTGAGCCCCTCGGGGAACAGGTTGCCGCCGTTGAGCACGAGGCTCTTCACGCGTTCTGGGTGCGCCGTCGCGAACAGCATCGCGATGTTCGCGCCATCCGAGAAGCCCAGTATGTGGGCCGAATCCAGGGCGAGCCCGTCCATGAAGGAGGCCAAGTCGCTTGCGAGCTGGCCGAGCGTGAGCTGCGCTGTCCCGCGCGGGCTCTTGCCGTGCCCGCGGGAATCGACGGCGATCACGCGGAAGCGGTTTTGGAAGTATGCGACCTGGTGCTCGAAGTACGTGCTGTCCTCGCCGTTGCCGTGCAGCAAGATCAGCGGCTCGCCGCTGCCGTGCTCCTCGTAGTGCAGTTGAATGTCCACGCTATCCTCCAGCGCATCAACCGGGCGGCTGCGTGCCAGCTTCGACGGTTTCGACCTATTCCCACTCCACCGTGGCTATGGGCTTGGGGCTCAGCTCGTAGCAGACGCGGCAGATGCCGGGCACCTCGCCGAGGATGCGGTCGGTCATCTTCTTCAGCAGCGCCCAGTCGAGCTCGGGGACCTCGGCGGTCATGACGTCGACCGTGTTGATGCAGCGGATGATGCACGGCCACTCGAAGGCACGCTTGCCGTCGCGCACGCCCGTTGCGCGGTAGTCGGGCACGACGCAGAAGTACTGCCAGATGTCCAGGCCGGCCGCGTCGATCTCCTCGCGCACGATGGCGTCGGCCTCGCGCAGCGCCTCCAGGCGGTCGCGCGTGATGGCGCCAGTGCAGCGCACGCCCAGGCCGGGGCCGGGGAACGGCTGGCGGTAGACCATGTTCTTCGGCAGGCCCAGACGGTCGCCGACGACGCGCACCTCGTCCTTGAACAGCAGCTTCACGGGCTCGACGAGCTCGAAGTCGAGGTCCTCGGGAAGGCCGCCCACGTTGTGGTGCGCCTTCACGCCAGCTTCGGATTCGAGGATGTCGGGGTAGATGGTGCCCTGGCCCAGGAACTTGATGCCCTCGAGCTTGGCAGCCTCCTCGGCGAACACCTTGATGAACTCCTCGCCGATGATATGGCGCTTGGCCTCGGGGTCGGCCTCGCCGGCCAGCAGGTCGAGGAAGCGGTCGACCGCGTCGACGTAGATCAGGTTCGCGTCCATCTGATTCTGGAAAACGTCGATGACCTGCTCCGATTCGCCCTTGCGCATGAGACCGTGGTTCACGTGCACGCACACGAGCTGCTTGCCGATGGCCTTGATGAGCAGCGCGGCCACGACGCTCGAGTCGACGCCGCCCGAAAGCGCCAGCAGCACCTTGCTGTCGCCGACCTGCGCGCGCATGGCGGCCACGGCCTCCTCGATGAACGCATCGGCCAGCTCGGGCGTGTTGATGCGCTGCATGTCGTCGGGACGCTTGTTGGAAGTGAAGTCCATGGTGTGCTCCTGTCGCTGGGGTGATTTCGAACGCGTTCCATTGTACAGTTCTTTTGTGCCAGAATGAGGGTGAACGAGGTCCGGCGGGTGAGTGGTCCCCCTGGGGAACGACTCATAGATGAGTGGGTCCCCCTGGGGGAGCGACTCATAGGAAAGGGGTGCCAGATGAACGAGGTCGAGCAACTGCGTGCGTGGATAGACGAGTGCAAGCCGGGGCGTATGGTGTTCTTCGGCGGGGCGGGGGTGTCCACCGAAAGCGGCATTCCCGACTTCCGCAGCCCCGACGGGTTGTATTCTCAGAAGTATGGCGACGTGCCACCCGAGGAGATGATCTCGCGCACGTACTTCGACCGGCATCCCGAGCAGTTCTTCGCGTTCTACTTCGACCGCATGATCGCGTGCGAGGCGCAGCCGAACCGCGCGCACCTGAAGCTGGCCCAGCTCGAGGACGCGGGTACGCTCTCGGCCGTGATCACGCAGAACATCGACGGGCTGCACCAGAAGGCGGGCAGCCGCAACGTGCTCGAGCTGCACGGCAGCGTGCTGCGCAACTACTGCATGGGCTGCGGGCGCGCGTTCGACCTGGACGAGGAGATCGCCCTGCACGAGGCGGCGGCCGACGGCGTGCCGCGCTGCCCCGATTGCGGCGGCATCGCCAAGCCCGACGTGGTGCTCTACGAGGAGGGGCTCGACAGCCGCGTCATCGAGGCGTCGATCGATGCAATCCGCCGTGCCGACCTGCTGGTGATCGCGGGCACGTCGCTCGCCGTGTATCCCGCCGCTGGGCTCATCGACTACTTCTCTGGCAGCCACCTGGCCATCGTCAACCTGGCTCCCACGCCCCGCGACCGCTATGCCGATCTCTGCGTTGCCGCCAAGGTCGGCGAGGTGCTGGGCTACTGATAGATGGATTGCATACACGGGGACAGTCCCCATGTATGCGCTAACGTGAGGAGGAACCCATGCTGTTCGTCTGCTATCCGAAATGCTCCACCTGCAAGAAGGCCCAGGCGTGGCTGGACGCGCGCGGCGCCAAGTACGACGTGCGCCACATCGTCGAGGACAACCCGACCGCCGACGAGCTGCGCCGGTGGCATGCGGCGAGCGGCCTGCCGCTGCGCCGTTTCTTCAACACGTCGGGCATGCTCTACCGCGACATGGCCCTGAAGGACAAGCTGCCCACGATGTCCGAAGACGAGATGATCGACTTGCTGGCCACCAACGGCATGCTCGTCAAGCGCCCCCTGCTCGTGCTCGACGACACCGTGCTCGTGGGCTTCCGCGAAAAGGAATGGCAAGCCACCTTGGAATGAGTCGATGGCCCCAGGGGCGGTTGACTCATTCGATGAACATGGCGTCGCCGAAGGAGAAGAAGCGGTAGCGCTCGGCGATGGCGTGCTCGTAGGCAGCCATTACGTGATCGCGGGTGGAGAAGGCGCTCACGAGCATCATGAGCGTCGAGCGCGGCACGTGGAAGTTCGTGATGAGCGCGTCCACCACGTGGAACGTGCTTCCCGACGTCGTGGCACGCTCGCACGGCAGCACGCGGCCGGCTTCGGCGCTCCAGGCGCTTTCGAGGCTGCGCACGCTCGTGGTGCCCACGGCGATCACGCGCCCTCCGTCGGCCTTCGTGCGCGCGATGGCTTCGGCAGTGCGCCCGGGCACGGTGTAGAACTCGGTGTGCATCTGATGTGCGGTGGGGTCGTCCTCGTCGACGATGCGGAACGTGTCGAGGCCCACCTCGAGCTCGACCGTCTCCCAGCCGGCGCCCGCCTCGCGCACGCGGTCGATGAGCTCGGGCGTGAAGTGCAGCCCCGCCGTAGGTGCGGCGGCCGAGCTCTCGCGGCGGGAGTACACGCGGCGGGAGTACACGGTTTGGTACAGCTCCTCGTCGCCGGTGTAGTCGTGGATGTAGGGCGGGAGGGGAGTGTGCCCCACGGCATGCAGCGCCTCGTCGAGCGAGGGCTGCGTCGTAGTCAGCCGCGCGATCCGCTCGCCGCGCGCGCCGCCTTCGGCCCAGTCGATGATCTCGGCGGAAAGGGCGACGTTGCCCAGCGCGTCGGCGAAGTCCACGATGGCGCCGCTCCCGGGCTTCAGGCGCTTGCCCGGCTTCACGAGCACCTCCCACACGGCGGACGACCCCGTCTTGGGCTCGCGGTCGAACACCTCGCGCAGCAGGAACACCTCGGCCGCGCCGCCCGTGCCGCGCTTGGCGCCGAGCAGGCGCGCCGGCAGCACGCGCGTCTCGTTCACGACGAACAGGTCGCCGGGGCGCACGTAGTTAACGATGTCGCGGAAGATGCGGTCCTCGAGCGCGCCCGTCCGGCGGTCCATCACCAGCAGCCGGCATGCGTCGCGCACCGCCGCCGGTTCCTGTGCAATTAGCTCAGGCGGCAGCTCGTATTCGAAATCGCTCGTTTTCATTTGTTCCCCTCGTCTTGGCTCGGCACATTGTATACCCAGCCCGCGCGCGCCGCGCCCCGTGGACTCTTGGCACTGTTAACCGACAAGGCGGCCGTCGGCGCTCACGCTGATCTTGGTGTTGCAGTAGGGGCAGAAGCGCGACATGCCCAGCGGCACGGCGATGTTGGCGCCGCAGTTGGGGCACGACACGCCGATCGACGAATGGACGCCCAGCGGGTCGAAATCGGGGTTCATGAGGTCGTCCTCGCGCTCGATGCGCATGTCGCATATCGAGCCGGGCACGAGCGCTGCCGTGCCCTCGAGCACCTTGATCGACACGGTTGCGCCGATGGGGTAGCGTGCGGCGTCGACCTCGCCCGTGTTGACGCGCGCCTCGTGGATCTCGCCCATCATGAGGTAGCGCACGACCAGCGTGATGCAGGGCTGCCCGTTCATGAGAATCTGATAGTCGGGCTCGTGCTTGAAGATCTTGCCCAGGTAAGCCGCACCGTCCTCCAAGATGCCGTCGGAAGCGTGCACGTTGTCGTGGCCCAGTTTGGCGAACAGCCCGCCGATGCCGCAGAACATGGCGATGAACACGATGCCGAACACCGCCAAGAACGGCTCGCCCATCACGATCGCCCCGACGACGCCGCAGACGCCGATGACGGCGCCCAGCACGACGAACAGCACTCCCATGTACAACATCAACTTGCCGGGGTTGGTCCCCTGGCCGCTTGCTTCCAAATACGCCATACGGAAGATCTCCTCGGTTCGTTATCGGTTGTGCGCGCCGAGCGCCATGCCGCCCTTTCTCCTCAGACATAGTAGCGTAAGCGCTGGTTGCCGCATCGAGCATACCATGTGAAATATCGGGTGATACTCCGCTTGGATTCGCTCCGTGGGCAGTCGTACTATACTTTCACGAATGGAAAAAGCGAGGGAGCCTGCGCAGCTGGCCCCGTCTCGTGCGAATAGGAGCGAACAATGGCCTTCACGAAAAAGCCCATCAAGGGCATGACCGATTTCCCACCCGCTGACATGCGCCTGCGCAACAGCGTGCTCGACGAGATCAAGCGCACGTACGCGCAGTTCGGGTTCGCGCAGATCGAGACCCCCATGATGGAGCACATCGGCAACCTCACGTCCAAGCAGGGCGGCGACAACGAGAAGCTTATCTTCAAGGTGCTCAAGCGCGGCGCCGCGTTCGCGCGCGCCTACGAGTCGGGCAACCCCGACGAACTCGTGGCCGAGGGCCTGCGCTACGACCTCACCGTGCCGCTCGCGCGCTTCTACGCCAACAACAAGGAGCAGCTGCCGAGCCCCTTCCGCGCATTGCAAGTGGGTCCCGTGTGGCGCGCCGACCAACCGGCGAAGGGCCGTTTCCGCCAGTTCGTGCAATGCGACATCGACGTGCTGGGCGACGCGACGTGCCTCGCCGAGATCGAGCTGATCACCGCCACGTCCAAGGCGCTCTCGCGCGTGCTGTCGGCGGCCGGCATCAAGGAATTCACCGTTCACGTGAACGACCGGCGCATCCTGCAGGCTGCCGCGCTGAAGGTCGGGTTTGCCGAGGACGAGGTCGGTAGCGCGCTGATCTCGTTGGACAAGCTGGACAAGATCGGTTTCGACGGCGTTCGCGCCGAGCTGTTGGAGAACGGTACGCCCGAACAGGTTGCCGACGCGTATCTCGACCTGTTCCGCAACAGCAAGCGGGGTGCGTTCAGTGCGGCGTTCTGCAACAAGGTCGATGCCGACGGGCTGGAGGAGGTCTCTAAGAACCTTGACGAGATCGTCAGTGCGGTTCATGACGTGTCCGACGAGGGC
>CACWWI010000105.1 GCA_902764575.1 uncultured Coriobacteriaceae bacterium | reverse complement strand
AACGCGTTGACGTCCTCGATGCCCAGCTCGTCAGGAGTCCGCTGCGAGAGCAGCCGTTCCACGTGGGCGGTGTGAATGTTCCAGCTTGGCATGACGCGCTACCCACAAGTACTACCGGCGTTTCTTCGCCTTGGCGATCATCATGGCGGCCGATGCGGCGGCAACGGCACCCGCTGCGGCCACCTTCACCTTGCGATTGGAAGGTGCGCGCTCCGCGGCCGCCTCGGCGGCGGTCGCAGGCTCGATGGCGGCGGACTGGGGCTCTCCTGCAGTCGCTTCCTCCTGCGCTTCCTCGGCGAGCACGCGCCGCAGCACCCGCTCGAAATCGGCTTGGCTCCACACAACGGGAACAGGGTAGGCGGGATTGCCCTCGGCCTCGGCCCCCGCCGCCAACTCGGGGATGTCCTCGGCGCGGATCTCGGGAATCGTCTCGGGTATGCCCATCGACGCCGCCAGCTCGCGGATGGCCGCGATGAAGCCCGCCGCCAACTCGTGGTCGGACGCGCCTCCCAGGCCTATCGCCTCGCCCAGCCGTGCAAGCCGCGGTTCGGCGGCAACGCCGAATTCCTCGAGCACGACCGGAAGCAGCACGGCGTTCGCCAGCCCATGCTGCACGTGGTAGCGCCCGCCGATGCCATGCGCGAGTGCATGCACGTAACCGACCATGTTGTTCGTGAAGGCAATGCCCGCATAATACGAGGCGATGAGCATGTTCTCGCGCAACGAGGCGTCGCGCCCATCGTCGTAGGATGCCTTGAGATCCTTGAACACGATTTCCACGGCGCGCCGGGCGTACACGCGGGCCTCCCGCGAACCGTATCGATTCGTATACGCCTCAACCGCATGCGTGAGTGCGTCCATGCCCGTGTAGGCGGTCATCTCGGGCGACAACCCGAGCAGCAAGTTGGGGTCGAGCACGGCCACGTCGGGAATGAGCGCGATGTCGCTCACCGCGTACTTGCGCTGGCGCTCCGGGTCGGTGAGCACCGCCGCGGCGGTCACCTCCGAGCCCGTTCCGGCCGTCGTGGGAACGGCCACCAGGTACGGCAGCGACGTGCGCACCTTCATTGTGCCCACAAGGTCGAGCGCCCGCTTGTTGGGCTTCACTGCAAGAGCGCCGGCAATCTTGGCGCAGTCCATAACCGACCCACCACCGATGGCTACGATGCCCTCGCAACCACGGCTGCGGTAGAACGCCGCCGCCTTTTCAACGCATTCGACGTCGGGGTCGGGGGTCACTTCCGAGAACACCGCCGACGTTATGCCGTGCGACAGCAGGTCCTGGGTAAACGAGGGCACGACGCCTCGCTTCACGAACCCCTCGGTCGTCACGATCATCACGCAGCGGATGTCCTGGTCGCGCAGCACGTCCTGCACGTCGTAGAGCGAACCGGGGCCAACGAGCAGCTCGGGGAGCATGCGCAGCTGAACCTTCTGCATCTGGGCGGTCACCAGCTGACGCGCCCTTGCCAATGGCTCTATCATCGCTCGTCCTTCACGTCGGTCGCGCGTGCGCGGCGATGCTTCGCCTTGTACGCGTACATGATACGGTCGGCGTTCGCGATGACATCGAGCACGTTTTCATCCTGGTTGCTGATGACCGCGGCGCCGAACGAAATGCTGAGATCGCACTCGTCCAGCTTGAAATCGCCGAGCTTGCTATGCGCCACTTGGATGACCTCTTCGGTCTCCTCGAGCGACTTGCCCGGCAGGAACGCTATGAACTCGTCGCCGCCCGTGCGGAACGCGCTCGACCCCTCGGGAAGCGCCGATTCCACGGCAAGCGCCGACCTGCGGATGTACTCGTCGCCCACCAGATGGCCGAACGTGTCGTTCACTCTCTTGAGCTTGTCGCAGTCGGCCGAGATAACCCCGATGGGGAAGTCGTTCCTATACTTGATCTCCTCTACGTAGTCGGCAAAGGAGCGGTGGTTGCCAAGCCCCGTGAGCTCGTCGGTGTGGGCGCGCACTTCCAGGTCGCGCTTGAGCAGCTCGCGCTCGGTCACGTCGTTGATGAGCGCGATGATGCCCGCTACGTTGCCATCCTTGTCGAACACCGGGCGCTTGATGAGCTCCATGAACTCCTGCGTATCGTCGACGTTGATCTCGATGACGTAGTTCGTTCCCTTGCCCGTGCGGATAATCTCGCGGTCGGCCTCCATGGCCTTGGCCGCGTTCTCCTTATCCTTGCGGATGTCCATGTCGGTTAGTCCGCGGATGCTCCAGTCGGGATCGTCGGGCATGTCTAAATGGTGCCAGTAATGGGTGCAGAACACGTAGCGGCATTCGGTGTCCTTCAGGAAGATGTTGGACGGCAGCTCGCAGAGCATCGACTCCAGCTCGTAGAACGCCTCCATGCGCTTGAGGTTGATGGCGTTCTCCACGCGCTGCTTCAGCAGGTGCGAGAAGTACGGGCGCATGAGGAAATCGACCGCGCCCTCATCGAGGCAGCGCATGTCGCTATCGACGAGCGGGCGCTTCGACATGATAAGCACGGGAATCGAGTTGTAGTGCTGATTGGACGATATGGTGCGCAGGAGCGCGCAGTCGTCCTCCTGGGCAATGTCGACGTCAACGATGGCGACCGACAGGTCGAGGTAGCGCCCGGCCAGCTTCTCCAGGAACTCCTCGACGCTGTAGCACACGACCACTTCGAAGTTCCATGCAAGGATGCCGTACACCTCGTGGCCCCGGTCGTTCGGGTCAAGCATCGTCAGGATGGTTCTCTTCTCGTATCCCGAAGTCTGAACTTCCACGAAACCGCCCCCCTTGGTACACGTATTGCTGCAATGCCGAAAACAGCGCCAAAACGCCGTGCCACGCTGGATTCTTTAGGATACCATTCTATCAGGGCCAACTACTGTTGATAAGGGCGGATTGACCCGAATAACAGTCATCGATTTCGATTCGCGGCAAGGAGAGTGTGACGCATGGGCGCGAAAGACGAGTTGCGAAAAGAGCTGAAAGAACTGCGCGAGAAGCTGGGCGCTGAAGAGCGAGGCCGCATCGACGCCGCCATTGCCGGGCACGTCAAGAACCTGCCGCAGTACGCGGTTGCCTCCCACGTTTTCACCTACCTCTCGGTTGGCGACGAAGTGGACACGCGGGAGATCATCCGCGACGCGTGGTCGCAGGGAAAGACCGTCGCCGTCCCCCGCTGCGTCCCGGGCACGCGCACCATGGAGTGGCATGTCATCGAGGGTTTCGACAACCTGGAACCAGGCTCGTTCGGCATCGAGGAACCGCCGGCCGACCCCGGCACGCTCATCGACCCTGCGAGCGCCGGGCCCTTGGACATCGCGCTCGTCCCCGCATTGTCCTTCGACGCGCACGGGTTCCGCCTGGGTTACGGCGGCGGCTTCTACGACGTTTTCCTGCCGACCTTCGCGGGGATTCCCATCGGCCTTTGCCGCAACGCGCAGATGAGCAGCGTGCCCCTTCCCACCGACATCACCGACGTCCCCGTCCCCTTCGTGGTAACGGAGACCGGCGTAGCGTAGCGTTAACGCTGCGCTATGCGGGTTACGGACACCGCGCGGTCGGCCAGGCCGCAGGATTCCAGCAGCACGTCGACGCGCAGCGACCCCGTGGGCTTCGCCTCGAGCGTGAAGGTGGCGCTGGTGCCGTCGGACGAAAGCGCGAACGGCTCAGCTAGGAAATCGGCGACGGACAGCACCTTCTCCTTGCGCTTGCGCACGACGGTCACGGTTTCGGGCAGGTCGATCGCGCCGACGGGCTCCGAGAAGCGCGCTTCGTACGTCGAAAACGGGAACGCTACGCTCGCAGCGGGCGCTTTGTTCTCTATGTACGCGCATTCCCGAACCATGAGGTCGGGCACGCTCGCGCGCTGCAGTGCCTCGAGCGCCTCAGCGGGCGGCACGTAGCGCGTGAGTTGCAAATCGAAGATCTCGCACGTCGACCCCACACCCACGGGAAGCGCCGACCCGAAGGCGATCTTCATGTGAGGCGAGAACCCCTGGCTGATCGCGAACGGCAGGCCAGCGCGGCGCACCACGCGCTCGAGCGCATGCGCCACCTCCAGATGCGAGAGCATCGCCAGCCTCCCCTGCTCGACAAACGTGGAGCGGAGCCGGAACACCCGAGGAGCATTAGGATCGGTCAAGGTGCTCACCTGCCTCATCAACGGACGAGCGGGAAGAAGCCAGCATGTTCTTGGCGTTCAGGTTCATGCACACCCCGCACGCCGAGCAGGGCCCGAACGTGCAGTCGGGCGTGGTCTGCCCTTCCAGGGCCAGGTCGTGCTCGCGCGCGAGCCAGCGCACGGAAGCGCCGCAGCTGATGTGGTCCCAGGGCATGACGTAATCGACCGGGTAGCTCGCCTGGGCGGCGCGTTCCACGTCGAAGTCCAAGGCGTCGGCCGCATCGCGCCAGGCGTCCTCGCGGAAGCATTCCGACCACGCGTCGAACCGCGCGCCGCGCTTCCACGCCTCCTCAACCACGGCTGCCGCCTCTCGCCCGGAGCGGCTCATCACCGCCTCGACGAAGCTCGTCTTGGGGTCGTGCCAGTTCACCGTTATGGCCCGGTATTTCACCGAGTGCCGCAGCAGGTTCACGCGGCGCAGCGCCTCCTCGGGAGGAATCTGGCCGCACCATTGGAACGGCGTGTGCGACTTGGGCACGAAGAGCGCGACCGATGCCGATATCTGTATCGAGCCCTTCTGCTCCTTGGGCACGATGGCTTTCGCCCGGTCGTACACCTGCTGCACGAGGCGCGCGATGCCCTTCACGTCGTCGTCGGTCTCGGTGGGTAGGCCGATCATGAAATACAGCTTGCACCGGCGCCAGCCCGCTGAGAAAGCGGCGTCAACGGCGCCGAACAGGTCGTCCTCGGTCACGTTCTTGTTGATCACGTCACGCAGGCGCTGCGTTCCCGCCTCGGGCGCAAACGTCAAGCCGCCCTTCTTCTGGCCTGCGACGAGGTCAGCCATGCGGGCGCCGAACGAATCGAGGCGCTGCGAGGGAATGGAAACGCGCACGCCCGTGCCCGCCAGGGCGGTGTTGAGGCGCCCGAGTATCTCGGCGATCTGGGAATGGTCGGTTGTCGAAAGCGAGGTCAGGCTCACCTCGTCGTAGCCGGTCTCGGCAAGCCCGCGCATCACGGACTCCACGATGTTGTCAGCCGAGCGCTCGCGCACGGGCCGATACATCATGCCTGCCTGGCAGAAGCGGCATCCGCGCGCGCAGCCGCGCAGGATCTCGACGTTCAGGCGGTCGTGCACCGCTTCAGCGAACGGCACGATGCAGGGCTCCCAACCGGAGCTCGACGAGAAGCCGCGGTAAACCTGCTTCTCTATTACCTGGGGCAGCCCAGGCGCCAGCGGCTCGACCCACGAGCCGGCCTCCTGCGCCTCCTCCTCGCTGCGCCAACGGTACAGCGAGGGGACGTACCATCCGGGCAGGTCGGCGAGCGCCCTCAGAACGTCGCAGCGCCGCGCGCCCGTGCGGCGCAGCTCGCGCACGCGTTCCAGTGCGGCAGGAAGCGACTCCTCTCCCTCGCCGATGTTGATGGCGTCGAAAAACGGTGCGTAGGGCTCGGGATTGTAAGCGCAGGGCCCGCCTGCCAGCACGATGGGATCGTCCTCGGCCCGGTCGGCCGAGCGGATCGGTATGCCACCCAGGTCGAGCGCCTCGAGCACGTTCGTCGCCGCGAGCTCGTGGGGCAGCGTGATGCCCACCGCGTCGAACGACGCGAGCGGGGCGCAGCCCTCGATCGAGAACAGCGGCAGCCCGGCCTCGCGCAGCGCGTCGCACAGGTCGGGCGCGGGCACGAAGCCTCGTTCGGCAGCCATGCCAGGACGCGCGTTAACCGCGTTCACAAGTATCCTCAGCGCCTGGTTCGCCTGTCCTAGCTCGTAGGTGTCGGGATACACCATGCAGAAGCGGAAATCGGCGTCGTCCGCATGCGTGCTTCCCCATTCGCGATTGATGTAGCGCGATGGACGCTCGGCGCGCGCCACCAGGGGCGCGACCTCATGCCACATGCTCCTATAGGGAACGCGCGTGCCCGGGGCTTGCTTCATGGGAATCTAGTTCGCGGCCTTATCGGCAGATGCGAGCAAATTGCCCTCCGGCCAGCCCTTGCCAGACGCCACGGACGTCACGATCTTCTCCACAGCCGGCGCGTACTCCGTCACCTTGGAGTTCACGACGGGCATGATCCGCTTCGCGGTGCTGCGGATCGTCGAGAGCGCCTTTCCTCCCCATTCGCCCACATGCGAAGCGGTGGCGGCAACTCCGGCGACGTTCTGGCCGCCCTCGAAGTACTCGATAATCGCGTAGCCCATGGCGGCCGTGCCGCCGTAGGCGATGCTCGGGCGGATGATGAACCCCAGCACGGGTATGAACTCTGCGAGCTGACGAGCGAGCGAACGGCACAGGTACGCACCGCCGACCACCGCGAGCAGCTCCTTTAAGCGCTCTGTGTCCATGCCGTTGCCGTACGCGGCAGCGATCTGCAGCGCCATCTTGGCCTGGTTGAGCGTCATGATGGGCAGGTCGGCGCCGGGGATGATCGGGACGAGCCCGATGCCCGCGTTCTGCAGCGACGTGATCAGCACTGCGTCCGCCGCCAAGGCACGGCGCATGAACGGGAATGCGATGGCGAGCGCCAACCGCTTGTCGCGGCACACCGCCACGATCCAACTGCCCATGCGGTCGTCGAGCACGGCCAGCGCCTCGTCGTTGAGCGCGATGGGCTCTGCCACGTCGGTGGCTTCCGGGTCGCACGGGGCGATGATGTCACCGTCGGGCACCGCATGGCCGCCGTTTTCCGCCAAGCGCTCGACCTTGGAAGGAATTGCAGTCACGATCATGACCGGCACGCCGACGGCGCGCACCGCCGCAGCCGCAGCGCCCACCGAAGCGGAGTCGCCCGCGACCATGATCGCCATATCGTCATTGGGATGGGGGATGAACGACCCGTCCAGGTACGAGAGCGTCATGCGCACCGTGGGCAACGTCGAGGCGAACACGCCGCGCACATGCGCCACGAGATCCGCAGGAGCCTTGTCGTCGACGTACACGCTCAACGACAGCTCGGTCGCACGAGCTTCGTCGATACTCATCATTTCATCGAGAAGCTTAGTTACATCAACGGGTAGTTGCATACGCTGCCTTCTTCGTACTCTCCTTACCGCGCGCCCACACCGATCCCATGAACCCGAGGAGCGCGAAATTCACGACCATGAACGACGACCCGTAGCTCATGAATGGCAACGGGATGCCGGTAATGGGCATGAGCCCGCACGTCATGCCGATGTTCTCGAGAATCTGGAACAACCACATGCCGATGATGCACATCACGATGAGCAGCCCGAACATGTCGCTCGACGCGCTGGCTATCCGAAATCCTATTATAACGAGTGCAATGTAGAGTGCGAGCAAGGCCATTACACCGAAAAACCCTAGCTCCTCTGCCAGCACGCAGAATATGAAGTCGGTGGGCGCCTCGGGCAG
>CACWWI010000104.1 GCA_902764575.1 uncultured Coriobacteriaceae bacterium | reverse complement strand
AGTATCAGCAGCAGGACCAGCAGTACCAGCAACAGACGGACCAACAGCAGCAGCAACAGCAGGGCACCGACCAAACAGGCGGGGGCGCCCAGGCGCAATAGGCGTTAAACACCGCATCAAAAATGCGCGATGGCCATCAAAGCCATCGCGCATTTTTTGTTCGACCTTAATCATGTCAGAACACGAGAAACCGTGGTGTGGGGGATAAGTCGTTGGTAGGGGCGCACTCCGTGCGCCCGCCGCGCGCAAACGCGGCACGCACCACTAGCCCGCAAAGCGGGCGTCACTCATATGGAAATGCGGAATGCAACCTACTTGCTGGCGGACGAGCCGGAACCGGCGGCTGCTTCAGCGACGGTGGCGTCGGCGTCCTTGAGGGCCTTCACGCCCTCGTCGTACTTCGCCTGGATCTGCTTGATGCGGTTGCTCTGCGCGGACCAATCGTAGGAATCCCCTGCCGCCGCAGCCTCGGCGTACAGGTCGATGTAGGAATCGAGCGCCTCGCGCAGCTTGCCAGTGCCATCGAGGTACTGGTCGCGGATGTCCTTCATGTCCTCGGGCGCCTCGATGGCGGCAAGCGCGTCGAGCGTCTTGTAGGCGTTGTCGGCCTGGGTCCTCATGGCCACGACGTCGCCGCGCGACGTGGCATCGACGAACTGGTCGAGGTTCTCATCGAGCTTCACCATGGCCTCGTTTACCTGCGACATGTAGGCGCGGTTCACTTGCTCGGCGGTCTTGGATGCCGATGCCGCCGTACCCGGCGAGCAGGCTCCCAGCACCCCGATGATCGCGCAGGCGCAAAGTGCCGTGATTAGCTTCGCTATGATTCCCTTGTTCATGTTCGTCCGCTCCTTATGACGGTTATCCGCCTTTTCCTTTTATCTGCAATCGGCCACGGTTTCGCCGGCAGGCTTTCAAACACCTGCTCCTGGCCGAGTTCTGCTACGTCTGCTTCTTCTGCTCTTGTTGTTGCTGCTTCTGAGCCTCGGCTTCTTTCTTCTTCTGCTCTTCGGCCTCGCGCTTCTTCTGCTCTTCGGCCTCGCGCTGTCTCTCCGCCTCTTCTTCCCTCTCCCGCTGCTCGGCTTCTTCCTTCTTGCGCTTCTCTTCCTCTTCCTTCTTCTTCGCTTCTTCTTCCTTGCGCTTCTCCTCCTCGCGCCTCTGGTAGGTGCTGTAGCTGTACACGTGGTGCGGCTCGTCGTCGTACACCACGTAGTCGGGGTCGGCGGCGTAGTCGAAGTCCTGCACGGGGATGCCTTCGCTCTCCATGATGTCAGTGCAGTAGTTGCGGAACACCTCGGCACACGACCCCGTGGTCACGGCGTACTCGTTCAGGGGGTCGCCCACCCAAATAGCTGCCGCTGCGAACGGCGTTATGCCCACGAAGCTGATGTCCCGGTAATCCTCGGAGGTGCCGGTCTTGCCACCGACGGGCTGGCCGTTGCCCATGGCGGCACCAGTGCCCGTGCCTCCCTGGACGACACCCTTCATCGCCTCCTGCGCCGCATGCGCCTGCTCGGGGGTGAGCACGCGCTTGGCACGCTTCTCCGGGTCGGTATCGTCCACGATCACGTTGCCCTGGTGGTCCTCGATGGTCGTGATGGCGCACAGGTCGTGGTGCACGCCGCCGTTGGCTATCGTGGCCACGGAGTTGGCCAGCTCGAGGGGGGTCACGTTCTGCACGCCGAGCGTGAGCGTAGCTCCCGCCTCCTCGGGTTTCAGGTCGGTGGTCACGCCCAGGTCGTAGGCGGTCTGTGCCACGTCTTCCACGCCTATCGAGGAGATGAGACGCACGAAGCCCGTGTTGGACGATATGGCGAAGGCGCCGGCGATGCTGCGGTTACCGTAGCTTGCGTTGTCGTAGTTCTCGAGCGTGTAGCCGTCGACGGTCGCAGGCGAGTTGCAGTCGACGTAGGTTTGCTGCGGGCTGATGTTCTTCTTGATGGCGGTGACGAGCGTGAAGGTCTTGAACACCGATCCGCACGGGCGCCCGAAGCCGCCCTGGCCCGTCGCGATGTTCACCTGGCTCCTGCCGTAGTAGTCCGAGCCTCCCACGATGGCCTGGATGTTGCCCGTGCTGGGCTCGACCACGGCCATCGCCACCTCCATGGCTTCGCCTAAGGTATCGCGCTTGGCCGCGCACGCCGCCTCGGCGGCTTCCTGCTTGTTCACGTCGAGCGTGGTGTAGACCTTCAAGCCGCCCTTGAGGATGTCGGATTCCGAAAGGTCGTAGTTGTTGTAGAGCAGCTCGCGCACGTACGAGGTGAAGTACGGGTAGGCCTCGATGCCGTCGTTGGACAGGTTCTTGGGGTTCAGACCGAGCGGCTCGGCGAGCGCCTTCTCGTATTCGGCGTCCGTGATGTAGTGCTCGTTATACATGCGGTCGAGCACCATGTTGCGCCGGTCGAGCGCGCGCTGGGGATACTGGATGGGGTCGTTGTACGTCGGCGATTGCGGGATGCCCGCGAGCAGGGCTGCTTCGGAGACCGTGAGCTCGGAGGCGTGCTTCGTGAAGTAGCGCTGCGCGGCGGCCTCCACGCCGTGGGCGCCGGCACCGTAGTTGATGGTGTTGAGGTACATCAGCAGCACCTCGTCCTTGGAGTACCTCTCCTCCATCTTCATGGCGATGTAGGCCTCGCGTGCCTTGCGCTTGATGGAGATCTCGTCCATCTCGTCGGCTAGGACCGTGTTGCGCACGAACTGCTGCGTGATGGTGGAAGCGCCTTGGAAGGAGCCGCCCGTCACGTTACTCACGATGGCGCGCAGGATGCCGTAGTAGTCAACGCCCGAATGCTCGTAGAAGCGCGCGTCCTCGATGGAGATCGTCGCGTCGATGAGGTCCTGGAGATCGTCGCGTCGATGAGGTCCTGGCTGATCTGGTTCATCTCCACCGGCTCGCGGTACTCCAGCTGGAAGCGCGCGAGCACGGTCTTGCGGTCGGAGGCGTACACGTACGTGGGAAGCGAGGTGTTGCGTACACGTACGTGGGAAGCGAGGTGTTGAAGGCATCGGCGCTTCTGTAGTCGGGCAGGTCGGCGAACCAGGAAGACACCGTCACCGCTCCCCCGACGCAGCAGGCGCCGATCAGGCCGAGGATGACCACGGCCACGCCGAGCACGGCAGCGAGCGGCCGCCTCTTGCCAACGCCTCTCCTGTTCTTCAAGGAACGCGAGCTCAAATGCTCCCCTTTCGACTACTTAGGCGCCCGTAATTGTACCATCGTGCAAGGTGACGGGCGCAAACTGATGAATTCGCGTTTACCGCCCGTTACAACGAAGCCTCGTCGTCGTAAAGGGATTGCTCGACCTGGGCCAGCTGGACGGCGATGGCCGAACGGCCGGTGCCGCCCTCGGTGACGCGCGCATCGGCGATCGACTCGGCGTCGAGCTGGCCGGTGATGTCGGCCTCGAAGAGGTCGCTCTCGGCCTTGAAGTCGTCGAGCGACAGGTCTTCCAAACCGCATCCGCGCTGGTCGCAGAGGAGCACCAGGTGCCCCACGATCTCGTGGGCACGGCGGAACGGGAGGCCCTTCTTGGCCAGGTAGTCGGCCACGTCGGTCGCGGCGAGGTAGCCCTTGTTCACCTGCGTGCGCATGGCGTCGGCGTTCACGCGCATGGTCGATACCATGCCGGTCATGCAGGTGTAGCAGTCCTCGAGGGTGCGCGCCGCGTCGATGGCGCCCTCCTTGTCCTCCTGCAGGTCCTTGTTGTAGGCCAGCGGGAGCGATTTGAGCGTGACGAGCAGCGCCACCAGGTCGCCCACCACGCGGCCCGACTTGCCGCGGATGAGCTCCGCGAAATCCGGGTTCTTCTTCTGCGGCATGATCGACGAGCCCGTGGAGTACGCGTCCGACATCGTGATGAAGCCGAACTCGGACGTGGACCACAGCACCAGCTCCTCGGCCAGGCGCGACAGGTGGATGCACGAGACGCTGGCCGCATAGGACAGGTCGAGCAGGAAGTCGCGGTCGGACACCGCGTCGAGCGAGTTGGCCGTGACGCTGGCGAACCCGAGCGCGTCGGCCGTCATGCGGCGGTCGAGCGGGTACGTGGTCCCCGCGAGCGCCGCCGAGCCGAGCGGGCATACGTCGGCGGCATCGCGCGCCGCCGCGAGGCGCCTGTAGTCGCGCGCGAACATGTGCGCGTAGGCCAGCAGGTGATGGGCCAGGAACACCGGCTGGGCATGCTGCATGTGCGTGTAGCCGGGCAGGATGGTGTCCATGTTCTGCTTGGCAGCCTCGACGAGCGCCCGGCGCAGGTCGACGTTGGCCTGCATGAGGTCGGTCGCGCGCTGCTTGGCGAACAGGCGCGTGTCGGTGACCACCTGGTCGTTGCGCGAGCGGCCGGTGTGCAGGCGCGCGCCCGCCTCGCCGATGTCGGCGATGAGCGCCTTCTCGATGGACATGTGGATGTCCTCGTCGTTGATGTCGAAGGGGAACTCGCCGGCCTCGATGCGCTCCTGGATGCGGTCGAGCCCGCCCACGATGGCCTCGACGTCCTCGAAGCTGATCACGCCCTGCGCGCCGAGCATGCGCGCGTGCGCCTTCGACCCGGCGATGTCCTGCGCATAGAGCTGCTTGTCAACGGGAAGCGACGCCCCGAAGCGCTGCGTGAACTCCGACACGTCTTCGGTGAATCTACCGGACCAGAGAGCCATGGTGTGTTCCTATCCTTCGTTTGGCTTGTGGCGTTCGGGGCGGGGCGGGCCACTGGCCCTCCCCGCCTGTTGTCGTTCGGTTTACTTCGCGTTCTTCTGGCGGTTCTCGGCGCAGACCTTCGCGGGGAGGGCGAACAGCTCGATGAAGCCAGCGGAGGCCTCGTGGTCGAACTGGTCCTCCTTGTCATAGGTTGCCAGCGCGTAGTCGTAGAGCGAGTAGTCGGACTTGCGGCCGACCACGGTGCAGGTGCCCTTGTAGAACTTCACGCGCACCGTGCCCGTCACCTCGTTCTGCGTGGAGGCGATGAACGCGTCGAGCGCGGCCTTGAGCGGGGCGAACCACTGGCCGTAGTACACGCACTCGGCCCACTTCTGCTCGATGCCCAGCTTGTAGTGCAGCACCTCGCGCTCGAGGCACATGTCCTCGAGGGCCTTGTGCGCCGTGATGAGCGTGAGCGCAGCCGGCTGCTCGTAGCACTCGCGGCTCTTCACGCCCACGAGGCGGTTCTCGATCATGTCGAGGCGCCCGTAGCCGTTGCGGCCGGCGATGTCGTTGAGGTGGTAGATGATGTCGATGTAGGGCATCTCATGCCCGTCGAGCGCGACCGGGATGCCGGCCTCGAACCCGATCTCGACGTACTCGGCCTTGTCGGGCGCGTTCTCGGGAGAGCCGGTCATCGTGTAGATGTCCTCGGGCGGCTCGTTCCACGGGTCCTCCAGCACGCCGCACTCGATGGCGCGGCCCCACAGGTTGTCGTCGATGGAGTACGGCTTGGCGTTGGTGACGGGCACCTCCACGCCGTGCTCGGCGGCCCACTCGATCTCCTCGGGGCGCGTCTTGAACGGCCACTCGCGCACCGGCGCGATGATCTTGATCGTCGGGTCGAGCAGCCACACGCTCGTCTCGAAGCGCACCTGGTCGTTGCCCTTGCCCGTGCAGCCGTGCGCGATGTACTTGGCGCCGTGCTCGTGGGCGATGCGCACGAGGTGCTTGGAGATGACCGGGCGCGAGAGGGCGCTCAGCAGCGGGTACTTGTTCTCGTAGAGCGCGTTGGCGCGGATGGCGTCGGTAAGGTACTCGTTCACGAACTCCTCGCGCATGTCCACGACGTACGCCTCGATGGCGCCGGTGCGCAGCGCCTTCTGGCGGATGGCCTCCAGGCCCTCGTGCTCCTGGCCCACCTCGCCGATCACGGCGATGACGTCCATGTCGTGCTCGTCCATGAGCCACTTGATGCAGATCGACGTGTCGAGCCCGCCCGAATACGCGAGCACCACCTTTTCCTTCTCAGCCATCTCGTTCCTCCTTATAGGCCGAACCGCGCTTTAGCACGGTAGATTACCAAACGACATTCTACAGCAGCGAGGCCAGACGCTCGATGAGGGCGTCCACATCTTCACGCTTGCACACGAGCGGCGGCAGGAAGCGCAGGGTGTGCGGTCCCGTGGCGTTGAACACCAGGCCCGCCTTCAGGCCCTCGAGCACGATGGCGTTCGCGTCGAGGCCCTCCGCCAGCTCCGCGGCCACCATGAGGCCCTTGCCGCGCACTTCCACGACCTGCGGAAGCTCCGCCAGCCTCTCGCGGAAGTACTCGCCCACCTCGGTGACGCTTTCCGCTATGCCCTCGGCCACGACGGTGTCGAGCACCGTGTTGGCCGCCGTGATGGCCAGGTTGCTGCCGCCGAACGTGGAACCGTGAAGACCGGGCTCGAACACCTGCGCGACCCGGGTGCGCGCGGCGCAAGCGCCCATGGGAACGCCACCGGCGATGCCCTTGGCCATCGTCACGATGTCGGGCATGACGTTTGCCAGCTGGAACGCGAACGGCGTGCCGCAGCGGTACATGCCGCACTGGACCTCGTCGAAGATGAGCACGGCGCCGTGCTCCTTGGTGAGGCGGCGAGCCGCCTTCAGGTACTCCTCGGTGCACGGGCGCACGCCGCACTCGCCCTGCACGGGCTCGAGCATCATGCCGCAGATCTCGCTTCCGAGCTCGGCGAACGTCTTCTCGAGTGCCTCGATGTCGTTGGCGGGGACGGGCACGTAGAGCTTCTCGGTGGGCAGCGGGCTGAACGCCTCCTGCTTCACGGGCTGGGCCGTGGCGGCGAGCGTCTCGCACGTGCGCCCGTGGAAGCTGCGCTCGAGCGTGACGATCAGCTGCGGACGGGCCGAGGACCCGGCCTCCTCCTGCTGGCGGCGCGCATAGAGCCGCGCCAGCTTGATGGCGCACTCGTTGGCCTCGGCGCCCGAGTTGGCGAAGAACGTCTGCCAGTCCTCCGCATGGGCGCAGGACAGGTTCATCTTCAGCAGGTCGTTGATCTTCTTGGCCAGCTCGCCCCTGCCCTCGATGTAGTAGTAGTTGCTGACGTGCATGAGCTTGGCGGCCTGGTCCTGCAGCGCCTTCACGAGCGCCGGGTGGCAGTGCCCCAGGCTGATGACGCCGATGCCGCTCAGGAAGTCGAGGTACTCCTTGCCCTCGTCGTCCCACAGGCGCATCCCCTCGCCCCGCACGAACTCGACGGGCTTGCGCCCGAACGTATGCATCACGTAAGCATCTTCCAGCTGCTGTTGCTGTTGGAGGGTCATAACGTGCTCCTTTCGGATACATGCGCCCTCGCGGGCGCGGACGCTCGGAGGGCGCCCCTACTTGTTCTCGAGCAGCTTCGACGCAAAGTTGCCGATCGGCGTATGCCCCGTGTCGCTGCTGTCGGTGTACACGGCCGTGCCCACGCCGGAGAGGGTGAGCATCTCGAGCAGGATCGCGTGCGGGATGGTGCCGTTCACGATGTAGGCGCTCGGCACGCCGCCCTCGAGCGCGGTCACGCACGAGCGCAGCTTGGGGATCATCCCCGACGACAGCGTCCCGCCGTCGATGAGCTCGCGCGCCTCGTCCAGCGACAGCTGCGACACGAGCGTGCTCTTGTCGTCGAAATCCAGGTACAGCCCGTCCACGTCGGTCAGGAACAGGATCTTGGCCGCGCCCGTGGCCGCCGCGATCTGGCCCGCCATGACGTCGGCGTTCACGTTGCAGTAGCCGCCGTCGTTGCCGATGGCCACCGACGCGATGACGGGAATGTAGTCGGCGTCGATGAGGTCCTGCAGGAAGGCGCCGTTGATGCGCTTGATCTTGCCCACGCGGCCGAGCTCCTCGGAAAGCGGCTCGGCGATGACGGTGCCGCCGTCGACGCCGTTCACGCCCACGGCGATGTTGCCGTGCTCGTTCAGCTCGCGCACGAGCTCCTGGTTCACCTTGCCCGCCAGGATGGTGCGCACGATGTCCATGCCCTCTTCGGTGGTCACGCGCTGGCCGTCCTTGAACTCCACGGGGATGCCAGCATCCTCCATGGCCTTGGTGATGTCCTTGCCGCCGCCGTGCACGATGACGGGGTTCACGCCGACCGTCTTCAGCAGCACGATGTCGGCCATGACCGCGGCGCGGAGCGCCGGGTCGACCATGGCCGCGCCGCCGTACTTGATGACGATGGTCTTGCCGGTGATGTTCTTGATCCACGGCAGCGCCTCGGCGAGCAGCTGCGCGGTCTCCTTGTCGGTAACGCCGTTCGGGCGCGTGTCTTTCGAGAATTTCATGTGCGGTAGTCTCCGTTAATCGTTACGTAGTCGTGCGAGAAGTCGCACGTCCAGATGGTCGTGGATGAGGTGCCTGCGCCCAGGTCGACGTCGATGTCGATTTCCGGGCGCTCGAATCGTCGGAGCGCCTCCTCCTCGTCGAAGGGCACGGGAAGGCCATCGCGCAGGACGGGCATGCCCATGATGTCGATGGACACGTTCTCCTGCTTGAAGTGCGCGCCGGATCTGCCGGCTGCGGCCGCGATGCGGCCCCAGTTGGCGTCGTGCCCGAAGATCGCCGTCTTCACGAGCGGCGAGTTCGCGATCGTGCGCGCCGCCGCATCGGCTTCCTCGTCGCTCGCCGCGCCGGCCAAGCGCACGGTGATGAGGCGCGTCGCGCCCTCGCCGTCGGCGGCCATCTCGCGCGCGAGCGTGTCGCACACGGCGGACAGCGCCGTCTCGAAGCGCTCGAATGCGATGCCCTCCGGGTCGAACGGCCACGCGTCGGCCACGGCCGCCCCGCTCGCAAACGCGAAGCAGCAGTCGTTGGTCGACGTGTCGGAGTCGACCGTGATCTTGTTGAAGCTCGTGGCCACCGCCTTCTTGAGCGCCTGGTGCAGCTGGGGCGCCGCCACGGGGGCGTCGGTGGTGATGCAGGCGATCATCGTGGCCATGTTGGGCATGATCATGCCCGAGCCCTTGGCCATGCCGCCCACGGTGAACGTGGCGCCGTCGTAGCCCGCCCCGTCGCCGGGGAACGTGACGGCGAACTGCTTGGCGCGCGTGTCGGTCGTCATGATGGCGCTCGCGGCGTCGGTCCCCCCGTCGCGCGACAGGGCCTCCACGGCGAGCGGCGCGCCCGTCTCGAACAGGGAGACGTCCAGGTGGACGCCGATGACGCCCGTCGATGCGACCATGACCTCCTGCGCAGGGCACCCGACGGCGTCGCCCACGATGGCGGCCATGTCGCGCGCGGCCTGCAGGCCGGTCTCGCCCGTGGCCGCGTTGGCGCAGCCGGAGTTCACGACGAGGGCGCGGGCGGCGCCGTACGACACGCCGTCCAGGTTCTCGCGGGAAACGGTGACGGGGGCGGCGCAGAACACGTTCTGGGTGAACGTCGCTGCACAGGCGGCGGGCTCGTCGGCCACGACGAGCGCCATGTCCAGGCGCTCGGGATTGGCGCGGAAGCCCGCGTGCACGCCTGCGGCCTTGAAGCCGAGCGCGCTCGCCACGCCGCCGCCCTCGACGACGGTCAGGCCCTCCAGGTCGGGAATGCCGCCCGGTAGGTCCAGAGGTTGAATCTCGTTGTCCTCGCTCGCCATGCTCGTCCTGTTCTCGTTACGCCGGAATGGCTATGTGCTCGAGGCCGGCCGTCTCCGGCAGGCCGAACACGATGTTCGCGCATTGCACGCCCTGGCCGGCCGCGCCCTTGCCCACGTTGTCGATCGCGCCCGTCGCCACGACGACGTTCGCATGCGCGTTGTACACGGCCGCGACGTGCGCGCGGCACGTGCCCGCGACCGAGGCGGTCTTGGGCTGTTTGCCGCCCGTCAGCACGCTGACGAGCGGGGAATTCTCGTAGAAGCCGCAGTACAGCTCGTCGAGCTGCGCCTGGTCCACCTCGTGGTCGCCGAGCGGCAGCGTGACCGTCGACAGCAGGCCGCGGTCGAGCGGTGCCAGGTGCGGCGTGAACACGAGCCGCCCCTCGATGCCGAGGATCTGCTCGATCTCGGGGGTATGGCGATGGCTGGCCACCCCGTATGCTTCCAGGTTCTCGTCGGCGAAGCAGAAGTGCGTGCGCTCGGTGGCCTTCTTGCCGGCGCCGGACACGCCCGACACGGCATCCGCCACGACGGGGCCCTCGCCCAGAAGGCCCGCGCGGATGAGCGGCGCTGCGGCGAGCGAGGTCGCCGTGGGATAGCACCCCGCGCAGCCCACGAGCACGCCCTTGCCCGCGGCGCGGCGCTCGGCGAGCGCCTCCAGGTCGTCGCGGAACAGCTCGGGAAGGCCGAACGCGGCTTCCGCAAGCAGGTCGGTGGCCGTGTGCTTCACCTGGTACCACTGCTCGTATACGGCAGGGTCCTTCAGGCGGAAGTCCGCCGACAGGTCGATGACCGCTACGCCGGCCTCCACCAGCGCGGGGGCCTGGGCGATGGCCGCCGTGTGCGGCACGGCCAGGAACACCACATCGCAGTCGGCGAGCGGCGCGTCGTCGTGCGCGCTGAACGCCAGGTCGGTCACGCCTATGAAGTTCGGGTACAGGTCACAGA
>CACWWI010000103.1 GCA_902764575.1 uncultured Coriobacteriaceae bacterium | reverse complement strand
CGCGTCGCGTAGATGGCAATGGCGATGGTAATACCCCACACCATACCCACCTGGAAGGGGCCTGTATGGGCACCGGCCATAACGGCGGTGGCCACGGCACCGATGCCGAAGAAGCACATCAGGAAGGTGCCGAGGAACTCGCCGCTAAATGCACGAGCAGGACTATTCATGCTTTCCTATTCCTTTCTCTTGTTGACATATCGAGCACAACGGGGAGCAGGAACAAGAAAGCCGCACTATAATAGTGCTGCTCTTACCCAGAGCACGCCGGCGAATCCGCGCATCGAGCAGCTTGCCCTGTTGGCCGACAGGTGCGGTTGCGGCGGATTCGCCGGCAGACCGCGTGCAATCTCCTTGACGCGCAGAGCGCTCGCGATGGCGCCCCGTCTTTAAGCCCAGCAGTCCACTTGGAATAAACTGCTAATCAGAATTCTAATCTTATATTGGATAGTGTCAATTATTCATCATTGCAAATTTTGCTACGGCTACTTCGCATTTTGGGTATTGTCTTTTATTGGTCTATGTCTTATAATGAAGAAGGTCTGAAGCATGGCGGACCCGCCGACCCCTCCTACTGGCGAGTCCGCCCCTTCCAATCGAAACGACCCGCCGCCCCCTTCCTTGACTGCGGCGGGTCGTCATTTTTTTTCGAATGAGGCTGGGAAAGCGCTACATGCGGTCGCGCCAGATGCGCACACCGGCAATCAGACGGTCGCCGCCGCTCTCGCGCACGCGTGCAATCTTCAGTATCACGGGCTGCTCGCGCCCATCCATCAGCAGGCGGTACTGCAGCTGGAAGGATCCGCGCTCGTCGAGCGCCCGCATGACGTTGTCCTCCGTGAAATGCTCCTTGTACACCTGCAAATCGTCCGGGTGTACGATCTTCTCGCCATTGACAATCGACTGCGAGAAGAAGTCGCGTCCCTGCTTGGCAAACCCGAAGCTGTCGATATCGCTCATCGCGCTGTATTCCATGTAGTCGTACGACTCGGGATCGACGGTGTAGAGGACCAAGTAGTCGCCCGAGAGCGCCATCACCCTGGCGAGCGCTGCCTGCTCACTGCGAATCCGGTCGAGCTCCGCCTTCTGCTTCATCTGCGAGTCGATGATGCTGATGCCGATGATGAGGCGCTGCCCGTCGGGCTGCATCCTCATGATCTTCATGTTCGCGTACAGGGGCCTGCCGTCATCGATCAGCCGATAGGTGATCGTGAACGTGCCCTGCTCGTCCAGCTCGCGCAGCACGTTCTCCTTCGTGAACGCCGCAGCGAACGCTTCCTGGTCCTCCTTGTAGATGCGCTCCAGGGCGTCGCGGCGCGCTGCCGCGAAGAAGCTCTCGCCGCGCCGTTCCATCGCCAGCTCCTCGCCGCCGACGGTCGAGGTGTATTCGATGAAGCGCTCCGTTTCCACATCCACGTAGTACAGGTTGTAGTAGTCCGCCGCCAGCGCCCGCGCGATGCTCGCATAGGTCATCCCCTCGCCCGCGTCCTCGATGGAGAGCACCGCCACCGCAAGGGCGGTCGCCCCGGTCACGGCATTCACGCCAATCCTGCGCACGAAGGAATGGACCGTAGACCCATCCGGCATCAGCTCGTTGAAGAACGCATGGCCCCCATTCGCGCGGCACCGCTCGACGAGGCGCGAAAAGGACTTGGTCACATCGGACTGCGAAGCCGAGGATTCGGCGGGCCCCCCTGACAGGTCCAGCCCGAAGAACCGCTCTATGAACACGCGGTACGACGGGTTGCTGCGCAGGCAGCGCGTCTGGTCGCCCCTCACCTCCATGATGCCCATGGGCAGCGTGTTGAAGAAGTTCTGGAACGCGGTGTCGCCCTCGTCGTCCTCCCCGCTCGCGATAACAGCGAGGTCGTACAGGTTAACGCGCGCGATGGCACCGTAATAGTCCGACTCTTCCGGGTTCTGGAAGCCGATAGCGGTCCCGTTCTCGTAGCGCTCGAAGACGGTCCCCATCGGTATAGGTTTGCTGAAGTAGTATCCCTGCATCTTCGAGCAACCGATTTCCTGAAGGAACCGGACCTGGGCCTCGGTCTCCACGCCCTCGCAAACCGTATCCACTCCAAGGGAGGTCGCCATCTTCATGAGCTCCGTCAGGAGGATCTTGGTGCTCTCGCCCTCATCCAAGCGCTGCATGAAGCTCATATCGAACTTGATCAGATCGAACTGTATGGTCTGCAGCACTTCAAGCGACGAATAGCCGCTGCCGAAGTCGTCCATCCACACGGGAAAGCCGAGGCTCCGGAATCGGTCGACCTGTTCCTTCATGAACCCGAAGTCGTTGCCGATCATGCTTTCCGTGATCTCGATCGTGATCATGGTGCGGGCGAACCCGGAGTCGTCCACGCGCTTTCGGATTTCCTCGACGATGTCGCAGGTTTCGAAATCCGACCGGGACAAGTTGATGGAGTGCGGGACGACGGGTGCGCCCATCGCCTCCTGAAGCTTCATCTTCTCGAGCACGCGGTCCACCATGTACAGGTCCAGCTTGTAGATAAGGCCGGCGTCTTCGAGGGCGGGAATGAACTCGATGGGCGAAAGCATTCCCTTCTTGGGATCGACCCACCTGGAAAGGGCCTCCTCGTCGCACACCCGGCCGTTTACGGCGCCCACGATCGCCTGGTAGTAAACCTTGATCCAGCCCTCCTCGAGCGCCCTGTCGAAATGGGTGAGCACATGTCGGCGCAGCTCGAGCTCGTCGCGCAGGCGGCTATCGTAGTAGTTGAAGCCCGACTCGTAGGAGTTGTGCAGGCTGTCGCATGCGAACTTGGCCCTGTCGCACGCGATGCTCACGCGGGCCCCCTCCGTGCCGTCGAGGTAGATCCCCACGCGCACGGGAAGGTTCTTGCCGCCGTTCGCCTCGCGGTAATCCTCGAAGAACTGCCTGAGCACGTCTTCCAGGCCCTCGCCCTTCGAGAACGCGGCAAAGTGATCGCCTCCGATACGGCAACAGCACTCGCTGCCAAACGTGTGGACCAGGACCTTGGCAAACTCCTTGAGCAGCTCGTCGCCTGCGGCGAAGCCGTACTTGGCGTTGAAGAACTTCATGCCGCTCAGGTCCATGTAGAGCAATGCGGGGTTCTCACCCCTCGCCACCATGGACTCACGGGCCGCCTCGGCCAGCTCGAAGAAATACGTCATGCTGGGAAGCCCGGTCAGGTAGTCGTAGTTGCTCGCCCGAACGAGGCTCTCCTCGTGAAGCGCGTTGCTCAACACGCGGCTCAGCTCCGACCTCTGGCCCGCCGTGTCCTCGAAGTACGTGCCCTCGTCCGTGTACCACACATGCGCCAGGCGCTCCCCCGATTCGGTGTAGACATGCTTGCCCATGGCATGCACCACACGGTAGCCGGAGCTGTCCTTCATCTTCGTCCGGTAGACCACCTCGTAGGCGCTTTCTTCCGTGGCGAACCGGAACGCCACATCCGCGATCCGCGCTACGTCGTCGGGATGCGTGTCCTTGTACATGTCGTGGTCCATGTCGTAGTACGCCTGGGCGCGGTCTTCGTACCCGAACAGCTTGCAGAAGCCCTGCGAGAGGACGAGGGTCACCACGTGCTTGTCGATGAACTGGTAGATGGCGAAGGGAATCTCCATGCCCTCCAACAGGGCCAGCTGATCCGCTGGGAACTGGTATTTCTCCACAGCCCTCACCCCAATAACGCGCCAGCAGCGCGCGCACCAAATGCCCTGACCCGGCATGCCTTCGCTTCACAGGGGGGCTGGTGCAACGCAGCTGCACCGCCTCCCGAAAACCTTGAGAGTTTTATCTCACTATGATAGCAGAGCAGCCATTAATCCCCAGCGAGGATGACGGTGTCACCGTATTGCGCCATCGTGTTGTTGGTGTCGTATTTCGGGGAGAAGCGGCCGTCTCCGTCGAACACCCTATCGCAGTGCTTGAAGAACACGCCGCTCGTGCGGCCGTCGGTGTGTCCCGCGATGCGCATCGGCGCCCACCCGTGCATGATGCGCACGCCGTCGGCCTTAGCATCGGCCGCTTCCTCGAGCGTGAACGCCATATCCGCATCGGGTCCCATGCAGACCACCGTCACCTTCTCGGCTCCAAGGCCCACCGCGGCACGGGCGGCTTCGAGCGCATCGCTCCCGTTGCCGACGACGAGCGCCTCGCCCTTCAACCGCACGATGCGCTTGCGAGCCATCTGGTCCATGAAATCGGCTGACGTGTACACGCCCTTCACGCCTTTTCCAGGCAGCGCTAGCGTCCGGCGGGTCAGCTGCTCCAAATCGCGTGCGTCAAGCTCCTGCATGTTCCGTTCCTCTCTTCAACGATTTCCTCGATTATAACGGTCGCCGCCGTTCCCGTTTGGCGTACAATTATCCCGTCGCAAGAAGAAAGCAGCGCTGGGAAACGCCCGCGCTGCAGAACCAGGAGGACACTATGTCGAAGCCCGAACCGTCTATGGATCAATGGCTCGCCGAAGCCAAGGCCAGCGAAAACGCCGATAAGTGCGGTATGTTCCTCGTGCACAACGGGATCGTGCGCTCAACCGCGAAGGCGCAGGTGCGCCAGGGCGAGGAGAAGCCGCCCGTCGCGCAGGTCGAGTTCTCCTACGATGCCGCAGGCGTGGAGGCCGCCATTGCCGAAGCGCTCACCTGGGACGGCGTGTACTACGTGAAGGTGTGGCTCAACGAGGGCGCGCTCAACGTGGGCGAGTCGATCATGTACGTGCTCATCGGCGCAGACATCCGCCCACGCTGCATCGACGCGCTGCAAAACCTCGTCGGCAAGATCAAGAACGACCTCGTCGTGGAAAAGGAAATCTACGCGTAATCACGCTTAAATCTCGTGAATAAATAATCCACTGCGAAGCTTCGGCTCGAACCAAGTCGACTTCGGCGGCATGAGCATGCCCGCATCGGCGACGGCGAACAGCTCGTCGATGCCCGTCGGAGAAAGCGCGAACGCGGCGGCGCAGTCCTGCGCGCAGCGACGCTCGAGCTCGCCGAGGCCGCGGATGCCGCCCACGAAGTCGATGCGCGGCGAGCGGCGCGGGTCGGCGATGCCGAGCACGGGCCCGAACAGCTGGCGCTGCAGCAGCGACACCTCCAGGCCCTCCTTCGGATCGTCGGGAATCTTCTCGGCAGGCACGTGGCAGCGGTACCAGCGGCCGCCCACGAACACGCAGAACTCGCCCAGGGCGCGCGGCTTCACCAGCTCCTCGGCGGCCACCGGGTCGTTCGCGCCCAGAATCGAGAACGGCTCGCACCCGAACTCGGGCGCCACGATCTCGTCCACCTTAAACCGTGTGCGCAGCTCGTCGAGGAACCCCTCCTCGCTCAGGCCGTTGAGGTCCTTCACCACGCGCTCGTACGGCCAGATCTTCAGCTCGGTGTCGGCGAACAGCACGGCCAGGAAGTAGTCGGACTCCTCCGTGGGCTCCTGCGACTGACGCGCGACGCGGCGGGCCTTCGCGACCTCCGCAGCAGCTGCGATGCGATGATGCCCATCGGCGATGTACACGCGCCCGAGGGCGTCGAAGCGCCCGCGCACGTCGGCGATGCACTCGGCGGGAATGGCGAAGCCGCGGTGCCGCACGCCGTCGTCGGCAGTGAAGTCGAAGAGGGGATCGCCCTGCTTCGCCTCGTCGTAGATGCGCGCGAGCACGTCGTCGAAGTGGTACGCCAGGAAGATCGGGCCCGTCTGCGCCTCGCAGCCGCGCACGTGGTTGATGCGGTCGACCTCCTTGTCGACGCGAGTGCTCTCGTGCTCCTTCACCACGCCGTTCAGATAGTCGTCGATTGCCACGCAGCCCACCAGGCCGTTCTGCACGCGCCCGTCCATCGTCAGCTCGTACAGGTAGAACGACTCCTCGGAATCGACCGTGTACACGCCGCGCGTCTTCATGTCGCGCAGCATCGCGCCGGCCTTCAGGTACACGAGCAAGTCGAAGGGATCGGTGCCCTCCGGGAAGTTGACCACCGGCTCGTCAACGGCCAAGAACGACTGCGGGTTCGCCGCCACGATCTTGCGCGCCTCGGCCGTGCTCTGCACGTCGTAGGGCAACGCCGCCACCGCCGGCGCCGACTCCGCCGTCGCGCGCACCGCCTTGAAAGGTCTCACGTTCGCCATGTTGTTCCCCCTTGTTTTCGCAATGTAACCCGCTCATGATACACCCTTGAGCATGCGAGCGCCGCCAGCCCCTCGACTCGCCCACAAAGAGCCGAAAGGGTCCGACCTCGCCCACTCGCACGCCGCCATCCCGCTCGCCAATGTCCCGATTCCCAACAGCGATGATGTGCGATAATCGGATGTGGGGATAGGTAAATCGGCGAGGGGGAACGTAGCTATGTCCGATCTAGATACCTCCAACGCGCCTGAGTTCGAGGAAGGTTCCGAAGAACAGAAGGCCTACATCCGCAGGCAGGCAGCCAGCGTCTACAACGAAGAAGCCCGCAAAAACCAGCGCCGCTTCGGAAAACTGCTCACGCTCGCCTACTCCTCCACGAAGGCCGCGGCCCTCATGCTCGTGGCGGCCATCGCGGCGCTCATCATCGCCAACACGCCCGCCATGGAGTACTTCGAGCAGTTCCTCGAGTTCAACCTCGGGTTCGTGTTCGGCGACATTATCGCGACCATGCCCATCGCCGAGGTGATCAACGACATCTTCATGGCCATCTTCTTCCTACTCGTGGGCCTCGAGATCAAATACGAGATGACCGCAGGCGAGCTCACGAACATCCGCCAGGCGCTGCTCCCGATCATCGCGGCGTTCGGCGGCGTGCTCGCGCCCATCGTCATCTACTCCGTCTTCAACGCCGGCAACCCCGAGAGCGCCCACGGCTGGGGCATCCCCACCGCCACCGACATCGCGTTCGCGCTCGGCATCCTGGCGCTGCTCGGCAACCGCGTGCCCAACGGCGTGCGCGTGTTCCTGTCGACGCTCGCGGTGGCCGACGACATCATCGCCATCATCGTCATCGCCGTGTTCTACGGCCATGCGCCGAGCCTCTTCTGGCTTGCTATGGCGGGCATCGTCATGGTCGTGCTCTTCATCATGAACCGCCTGCACATCTACGCCATCGCACCGTACCTGCTCGTGGGCGTGGTGCTGTGGTACTGCGTGTTCCAGTCGGGCGTGCACTCCACCATCGCCGGCGTGCTGCTCGCCTTCACCATCCCGTCGGGCACGCGCGTGAGCGTGCGCAACTTCCTCAAATGGTCGGGCGAGACCGTGCAGCGCGTCGAGGGGAGCTTCCGGGCCGAGGTCCCCGTCGAATCGCAGGGCGGCTACCTTGAAACCGCGGCCGTCATCTCCAAGCTCGCGCGCCAGACCATCCCGCCCGCCACGCGCCTCGAGCGCAAGCTGTACCCGTGGGTGTACTTCGGCATCCTGCCGCTGTTCGCGCTCACGAACGCCGACGTGTCGTTCCTCGGCGGCGACATCGGCGCCATGGTCACCTCGCCCGTGTTCTTCGGCGTGTTCCTGGGCCTGCTGCTCGGCAAGCCCATCGGCATCATGCTGTTCAGCTTCATCGTGATCAAGGTGAAGCTCGCCTCGCTGCCC
>CACWWI010000102.1 GCA_902764575.1 uncultured Coriobacteriaceae bacterium | reverse complement strand
CTCCGAAGAGCTCGGCTGCTCGAAGAGAAGCGCCGAGCGGATTGTCGCCGAGCTCAAGGATGAGGGCGCGTTGGCGAGGCTGGGAAGCGCCCGATCGGGTTCGTGGGTTGTTGCAGAAGACGTAGGGACAACGGGGGCGTAGTCTGTTGTCCCTCCAACCAATGGGTCGATGGGGCCAGGCCCTATCGACCCTTTAGGACAGCAGCAAGACCAAAAGCTGTGAGCCTTGAAACGCCGAAGCATTCGCGCCAATAACCGTTAGAATTAGTAACTTGCAGAATGCCGTGTTTTACAGCGAGTCAAGGGAATGAGTCAAAGGGGGCTGGCCCCTGTGACTCATGTACGAGAGACGAGAGAGGCTCTATGGAAACGGAAAGCATCTTTGAAGCGACAGCCGCCAAGCGGAAGGTGAAGAAGGAGCAGAAGGCCTGGAAGTACATCCAGGAAGTGTGCAGCCTGGATGACGACGGCCTGGACAAGCCGGCCATCATCGACGGTAACAGGAAGTACACCTACAAGCGCATGTTCCGGGAATGGGAGCGCTACGCCTCGGTGTTCACCGCGCTGGAGATGACGGAGGAGCAGAGCGCTCGCGTCGGCGTCCTGGGCTCCACGTGCGCGGAGGTCACGTTCGCGTTCTACGGCCTGAACATGGTGGGCGCGCAGGTTTCCCTGGTGGCGTCGTGGTCGGCCTTCAACTTCGAGCGGATCGCAGAGACCGTCCGCCAGGAGAACCTGACGGACTTCATCGTGACGGACGACCTGGCCCAGCCGGACCTGGTGAGGGAGCTCATGCGCAGGCGCAAGGAGCTGGGGCTCAACCACGTGATCGTGCTGCACGTCACCATGGCGGGCGCAACCGCCATGCCGGTGATGACGGCGGCCCAGGAGGCCAAGAGCATGTCCATGAGAACGCTCTTCTGGCCGATCTGCATGGAGACGCTGCTGGCGCGCTACGGCACCCGCGAGGTGCACTACGCCCAGCAGGCGACGGACAAGAACGCCCTCATCATCCACACCACCGGCACCACCAGCGGAACCGGAAAGCCCGTGCCCATGTCGGACGGCGCGCTGAACTCGGTGCCGATAAGCTTCATGCAGCTGAAGGACATTTCCCTGCCCTTCGACCATCTCGTTACCGCCACCATGCTGGACCTCAGCAACTCCTACGGCATCATCGACCAGGTTCACCTGCCCTTCGCGATGGGCGCAACGCTGGTCACCGTGCCGCTCGGGTTCCTGAACCCCTGGTTCTACAAGGCCGTCTCGGCTTACCGCATCTCGTTCCTGTTCAGCGCCGGCTACATGTTCGACCGTTGGATCAAGATGCCCGAGGACACCGACTTCGACTTCTCCAGCCTGAAGTTCGTGGCGCTCGGCGGCACAGCCGTGTCGGCGGCGGAGAAGAAGAGCTACAACGAGTTCATCGAGGCCCACGGCGGCAAGGACGTGGCGATCTATAACGGCTACGGCCTGTCGGAGCTGGGCGGCGCGTGCGCCCTCTCCACGTCGGACCTGAACGACGAGACCATCGGCTACCCGCTGCCGGGGATGGTCGTGAGGCTGTACAACGAGGACACCGGCCGTTACTTCTCGCCGCGGAACAAGGGCGGCGAAGGCGTGCTGTACCTAACCGCCCCGTCCATCGCCGCATCGGAGCTGGACGGCAAGGAGGTCATCAAGGTCGAGATCATCGACCGGAAGCCCTACGTGTGCACCAACGATTTCGTGCGCGTGGACCCGGACGGGCGGATTACCTACCTGGGCCGTGCCAACCGCTTCTTCATGCGCGACGAGGGCAGGAAGTACGAGTCCGGCAGGGTGGAGACGGAGTTCTCGCGCCTGGAGGACATCAAGGGCTGCGCCATCGTGCCGGTGTACTACAAGATTGAGCACGACACCATCCCCATGCTGTGCGTCGAGATCGTGGACGGGGCGGGCGACCCCGTGGACGTTGTGCTCGACGCCCTTCGCCAGGTGTTCATCGAGAAGGAGACGCTGTCGGAGGACAACATCCCCTCGCGGGTGATGCTGTCGGAGAAGCTTCCCCGCAACACCAACGGTAAGATCGACCTGTACCAGATCAACCAGGGCCAGGTCTCCGGCGACGTGTACACGGTGGATGCGGTTCGCGATGGGGACCAGCTGCTGGACTTCACCCTGACTTCTTTCGAGGATGACAGCTCGTCGGACGTCGTCGAGATGGTCATCGGCAACATAGCCGAGGACATCAAGAACAGCGCTCCCGTGAGCCTGCCCACGCTGGACATCGAGAAGGTGCTCGACAAGCTGAGCGCCTCCTCGTCCTCGATGCGCCTCATGCCCCCAGTGCCCCCGATGCCGCCGATGCCCATGCCGGGCGCGGCTCCCTGGGGATGGCCCGGGCGAAGCGAGGAGGTCAAGGACCAGTGGGACGACTTCATGGCTGATGTGGAAGCGTTCTGGGAGCAGCAACGCGATATTCAGAAGTCGTCCGTGAAGGCCGCTAAAAAGTGGTGGAGCGCCTTCTTCGGCTAGAGCAAAAGCCATAGACGGGGGCGGTCACCGCTTGTGGTTATTCGCCTGACGAGTTCGCGAGGGAATGGCGTTCCCTTGCCGATGGGCTGCCGTTATAATAATCGCATCTCAGAGTTGAGGGCCTTGCACCTTCGGCCCTCTTTCCATGCCGATTCGTTGCCGCGTGGTGGCGGAGAGGGGGTTTCGATGAAATCCAGCAAGAAGCTAGTTGCGTCGTTGTTCGCCTTGGTGATGGCTTTGGCGCTCGTTGCATGCGGCGGCACTGCGGGCAGCGCTGCCAGCTCGTCGGCGAGCGGAAGTGCCGCAAGCGCGTCGGTTGCGGCGGGAGAGCTTGCGGGCAAGCCGTGGGTCACGTCAATCGTGCAGGGCAACCTGCCTGCGGAGGCGCCTGCAGCCAAGGACGACCTGTACACGCACTACAACTACGAGTACCTGGCGGCTCATCAAGCCCAGCCCGGCTCGAGGATGGGAGACTGCTCCACCGAGCTGAAGACGGCGAGCCTGGCCATGATCGAGGACACCTCGAAGTCGGGCCATGACCTGGACCAGCTGCGCATCTTCTACGGCCAGGCGGCAGACACCGAGGCGCTGCAGAAGACGGGGCTTGCAGACGTGCAGCCCTACCTCGACCGCATCGATGCAGTAACCTCGATCGAGGACATGAACGCGCTGCTCAAAGCCAACGACTTCCCGTTCAGCCCATTCGTGCTGGCCAACATCACCCTTACTGACACGCGCGATGTGAACGTCGTGGGCGTGAACGCGAACCTCGCGCTCGTCGATACGTTGTCTGTGGGCGGCGCGTACTATCAGGACTCCGACGACCCGCAGGTCCAGCAGTCCATGCAGGCCGCTGTGCAGAACGCTTCGACGATACCGTTACTCGACCTCATGTCCGCAGGCGTAACCCAGGAGGAACTGCAGGCCAAGTTCAACGCGGTTCTCGAGTTCGAAAAGGCCCACGGCAAGTACGTCGACTTCAACGGCAAGTACTCGCAGATGGACTTCGGCGCCATGGCCGAGGAGGCTCGCAACAGCAATTTCACGCTCGACGAGCTGTGCGCGGCTTGCCCCAACTTTCCGATGAGGGAGACGCTCGAGAAGATGGGGAAGGGCACTTCCCCAAAGTACGTCTCGACGCGAAAATGGCTCGAGGCGTTCAACGGGCTGTGGACAAGCGACAACATCGAATCCATCAAGATGATCGCTAAGATGCAGGTGCTTGCCGAGACGCGTCCCTATCGCGATCCTTCGGCGCTGAACCAGTTGCTCGAGTCATACGGCCAGGCCGCCGAGGACGCCGAGTCGTTCGCCTACGCGGCTTGCAACCAGCAAAGCACGTTTGCCATCGTCCTAGCCAAGGCCTATACCGACACGGTGCTCGGCCCCAATGCCAAGGCTCGCCTGACGGATCTCTCCCAGCAGCTCGTCGACGAGTACAAGGTCCTTATCAAGGACACCCCCTGGATGAGCGACGAGTCGCGGCAGCGCATCATCGAGAAGCTCGACAACATGACGCTCAACGTGCTGGAGCCCGCAGGCGGGTACTACGACTTCAGCGGGGTCGAGCTCACGCCGACCGACCAGGGCGGCACGCTCCTCGGCAACTACCTGAAGCTCAAGCAGTACCGCCTGGACCAGGAGAGCAAGATGGTCGGCCAGCCCGCCGTGGCGGCATGCCCGTGGTTCATGCTTAAGCCCACCGAGATGAACGCTTTCTACGACCCGACATCCAACTCCATCAACATCTACCCTGGCTATGTGATGAGCCTGATCTACACCGAGGACATGGGCGACCTCGATTTGCTCGCGGGCGCCGGCTTCGCCATCGGCCACGAGATCAGCCACGGCTTCGACTACCAGGGCGCGCAGATGGATGCGTACGGCGCCCCGAACCCCGTGTTCTCCGATGCCGACGTGGACTCCTTCGTGTTGAAGTGCTCGACGCTGGCCCTGTACTACAACGGCATCGAGATCGCGCCTGGCACCATGGCGAACGGCCAGTACGTGGTAACCGAGGCCAGCGCCGACCTGTGCGGCATGCAGGCTGTCCTGGAACTGGCCAAGAAGAACGAGAACACCGACTACGAGGCGTTCTTCAGCAAGTTCTCGGACGTGTGGGCGAGGGTGGTGCCCGAAGCGGTGTTGCCGAACCTGCTGATGGACCCCCATCCGATGTACAACCTGCGCGTCAACGTGAACGCGCAGATGTTCGACCCGATTTACGACAAGCTGGGCGTGGCGGAGGGCGACGCCATGTACCTCGCGCCCAAAGAACGCATCAACATCTGGGGCGCGAACTCATAAGAGGCTTCCAGCGGCACGGGGCGCAAACGGACGAGGACGTCGTCAAGGCGCTCATCAAGTAGCGAAGGCCCAACGGCTCGACGAGCCGTTGGGCCTTGGTATCGCGCCGCCGCAGGGTCGGAACGCGTTAAGGTCGTTACGCAGCCGCCATTAGCTGGAAGGCGTACTCCGTGGCCTTCTGCGCGATGGGCGCCATGAACGCGGCAACCTTCTGCGGATCGGCGGAGTTGGGGTAGCGGAACCCGAAGAAGCAGTAACCGCGGTGATACTTTCCGTACGTGTCGAGGCAACGAACCACTTCGGCATCGACTTCCTCGGGCTTGGCGCTCTCGCGCGCCACCGGGCCATTCGAATCGAAGCCCCCGACGAAGCCCAGGCGATCGCCGTATTTCGCGATAAGCCCCTCAACATCGTTGCTGACCTGCACCGACGACCACGCAGCCCAGCCGCAGTCGATGATGTCCTCAACGATGTCCTCGGCATGGCCGCAGCAGTGGTAGATGGGGATGATGCCGCGGTCGAGGCATGCCTGCGCGAAGCGCTTGTGATGCGGCTTGATCATCTCGCGGTATGTCTCAGGCGACATGAACAGGTTCTTCTCGGTGGCGATGTCGTCGAAATAGGTGATGGTGTCTGGGTTCCAGATGTCGATGATGTAATCGAGCGATGCGATCTTGTAGTCCGTGATGGCCGTGAGCAGCTCGGTGGTCTCGTCGGGGTCCGCGACGAGCGCGATCAGCGCCTCCTCGAAGCCCATGAGGGCTGCCAGGCGCTCGAAGACGCCGTTCCCGAAGCCGAAGTCGACCGCCTCGAAATCGCGATTGGGCTCGCCGATCATGCTGCATTCGAGCTCGTAGGCCGCTTTCCAGTCGTAGGCAGCAGGGTCCGGGATGGTGATCTGCTCGCGCCACTCGCATACATCGTCGAGCGGAATGACGCTTACATCGGGAACGCCTGCGCCGCCTCCCGACGTCGGGTACTCCCACCTGTTGCCGAAGCCGTCCATCTGGTCGCCGAACTGGTCGCCCTTCTCGATGGACGGGCCGTTGATGGCGCCGAAGCCCATGACCTTGTTCCCGACGAAGCTGTTGGGAATCAACGGCGTGGTCTCGTGGTTCAAGAACTTGAAGTAATTGGCCTTGAAGTCGAATTGGGGCTGATCGCTCATGATGACACGCTCCTTTTGGTTGGAATGGATGAAATCGTCTCGAAGCCCTAATACCCATGTGCGCATGTGGTAGTTGGATAATATGACAGGTAGCTACCTCGAATCTACGTCCGTCGCATACGATTTCTTCCAAAGATTTGAAGCTATAATTGGCTAAAATGGACAAAGACTGTTGGCGCTGACGTACCAGGAGGATCGATGAAGCTCAGCATGTCGATGATCGAAAGCCGTCTGGCCGGATACGACAAGGACAGCGACATCCACGACGACGCGCGAACGATACGCGGCATGAGGTTCATATCGGAGCGCCACGCGGAGTATTCCCGCGATTACGTGTACATAGGCCAGGCAGCGGACTATCTCGAAGACCCGCGCTATGCCGAGGCGCTTATCCTGGCGAACGGGCGCAACAACATCATATGCCGCGGGTCCGATTACGAAGAGCTCCTCAACGACGTCCTGGGAGTCTTCGATTACTTCAACGACGCCGAGCAACGGCTTCTCGTAACGGCGGCACGGCATGCGCCTCTCGCGGAGATGATGCAGATCGTCGCGGAGATGGTCCGCGATTCGCTCGTCGTGTTCGGCATAGACGGCTCCGTCGTGGCGGCAATCAACGCCGACCGCTTGCCGGATGCGCGCTTGCGCGAGCACGTGACCGTTCGCAAGAGCCTCGGAGCGGATGGGATTGGCAGCTATCTCGTGGACGAAGCCGGCAACGTCCATCACGATCTGTCGTCTTCGCCCCTAACCCTCAGCGACACGCACGGCGTGACGGCCGTTAGCATGTACCTGTACCTCGACGAGGAGCCCGTTGGCTTCATAATGTGCTTCCCGAATTCGCGGGAAGGCGAGGCTTTGGCCCGAGCGCTCGAACCCGTTGTTTCGGTGTACCTCGCCCAAGCGGCCGAGTTCACGAGCACCCATTCGCCCCACCAGTCGTTGCGGCTCGCCTTGGTGGACCTGATTCGCGGCGCGCAAGTGTCGGAGGAGCTGGCAGCCAGAATCGCGGATGCGGTGGAAGGGGCGACTGAGCTGGCGGTCGTTTCGGTTGCCAGCCTTGTCATACAGAACAGGACGCAGCGCATGCTGCTGGCGAACGAGGTCGAGGAGTCGGGCGTCGCGTGCGTGGCATGCGAGCTCGACGAGACAACCGCTTTCCTCGTTGGCGCGGGAGAAGTGGAAAGCCTCATCGCCCAGATTGCCAAACGGTTCGACAGCAAGAGCCTGGCCGCTGGCGTCTCCATGCCCGTCGCCGGGCTCGAGGGGGTGCAGTCGGCGTATCGCCAGGCGGCCTTCGCGCGCGGCTCGATGGACGGGGCCGGTATACGCTATTGCCGCGACCTGGCATTGCCCTTCCTGCTCGGGACGCTTAGGAAAGAGCCGGTCGTCCGCGATCTGCTCCACCCCGCGCTCGGAGCGCTTCAAAGCTACGACCGCCTCAACGGATCCAGCTTGCTGGAGACGCTGCGCGTGTACATCGCATGCGGATGCGCTCAATCGGAGGCGGCGCAGAAGCTGTTCGTGCATTTGAACACGCTGAAATACCGCATAAAGCGCATCGTCGAGCTAACGGGCATCGACTTCAAGGATCGGGATACC
>CACWWI010000101.1 GCA_902764575.1 uncultured Coriobacteriaceae bacterium | reverse complement strand
GGAATGACGTATCGACAAGCTTAGGCGCAGGTCAAAGTTTACGCGGCTGGCGCATATGGTGGATAACGCCGAATCGCCGACCCAGCTATTCTGATCCACATGGCATTGCCGTTTCTGCCGGCCATGCGATTTGGAGCCGGTTCGCGATGAAGGAGGCGTGAATGGCGATAACGTTGAACATTATCGAGCACGAGCTCAGACCGTTTGGCACCGTGGTGCGAACAGAGCCGGGCAACCCTTCGTTTTCGGATTTCCGCCTGTTCATCGACGCGGCGCCCCTCGCCGAATCGGATGTGCTGTACCTTTGCAGCACGCGTGCCGATGTCGAGAAGGTGAGCGCCGCCGGCTGCAGCACGGTTTACGTGAGTGCGACTGATTCCCGTCCGGATAAACGCGCTGTGCTGTCGGTCCTCCAAGGGGATTCGGTGCTCGTAGTGTTCAACGCGATGCTGGATGCGGCGTTCAAATTCGGCAATTGGGAGCGCGCGATGGATAACGCGCGCCTTCAAGGCGGCGACATCCAGGACCTTCTCGATATAAGCACCCCATGGACGTGCCGTGCGATGACCCCATCACGGTGGCGCTCGTGGATCACGGGTATCACACCGAGGAGAACATCGCGAAGTTCAAGCTGCACAAACGCTTCAAGCCTTGGGCGGAGGAAAGCGGTTTCGTCATCAACGACACCCACGAGATCTGTAAGTACGTCACCGTCGTCAAGACGTTCAAGACCAAGTCATCGTTTTCCATCATCATAGTCATGATGTGCAACGTGGTGGAAATCGACGATTACTTGCTCGATGTGTATGACATGTTCGCCTCGCGCGTCGAATACTTCGCCAAGCGCGATTACCCCGATGATAAACCCTCGGGCAATGCGGTCGACACGTTTTTGAAGGACCTGTTCCTCGGCGCGCCGATGAACGCGCAGGCGGTAAAGGAGCGGAGCAAGTATCTGGGGATTCCCAACGAAGCGCGGTTTTGCCTGTTCTACATCAAAGAGACGGAAAGCGAAGTTCCGCGATCGCGGCTTCTTTCGGATGTGTCGCGCCTTGTCGCACCGGCGAAGACGGTGCTCGTCGACGATGCGGTCGTCGTGCTGTGCTTTAACTGCCGATCAGATCGGTGCGCGCTGCATTGCGCCTCGAACACCTGCCCTTTGGGACATGAGTCGCTCGCCTCGAGGCTCAACGACATGATGGCGCGCTTCGGGCTTGCATGCGGGCGCAGCTCGAAATTCACCGAGCTTGCCGCTGCATCGGTTGCGTACAGGCAGGCGCAGGTTGCTTGCGGTATCAGCCGAAAACGGCAGATAGGCCATGGCAAGCTCGGCATTCATCACAATTGGGATAAGATCGCCTCGTTTGATTCGTGCAGCGTCGACTATCTGGTTGAAACGACGACCGACGAAGGCGTCGAGCTCGTTTGCTCGACCTACGCAGGTTATGTGCTCGATTCCATCTACCAGCAAGACGTTGCCATGAAGACCGATAATTACCGGTTCCTCTACGAATACCTGATGGGAGAGCGACGCGCTTCGGTTGTTGCCGACAAGCTGCACATGCACCGGAATAACGTGAAGTATCGCATAGACAAGATTGAGGACCAGTACGGTATCGACACGAACGATCCCATTCTGCGATTCGATTTCCTGCTGGCTTACCGCATTCGCGAGGCATCGCTTGTGCAAGTGGCACAATAGATTTCAGGAACTCGTGGCTGGCGGCCTGATGACGGGCGAAGCCCCTGTGCCTATCCTTTCGAAACCGTGGCAGGGTGCTGCCGAACGTAAGACGAGAAAGGAAAGCACATGGCAATCAAGAAGCACGAGGACATTCGCCTGAACGTCAAGCCGATGTTCCTGACGCTGTACCACGAGTACGTGTTCGAGGGACCGTGCCGTTTCGGCGAGGGCATGCAGCTCGAGAAGGAATTCGACTTGCATATGGCTGCCGAGAAGTTCAAGGGCTGGTATGCTCAGCTGCAGGCCGCCATGCCCGCTGATGTCGTCAATTTGCTTGAGCCCGTTAAGGTTGAGCGCGACGAGCAGTTCCTGACCAAGGACGAGATGCTTGAGACGTTGGCCGAGGGCAGCGAAGAGGTCGACCTGTACTACATCGGCTATGCCAGTCGCCCGTATGACCTGGCTCTCGAGTTTGCGATGCGCACTAGAAAGCCCTGCGCCATCACGCAGGCCTGCTGTGCCTCCTCCATCACTTCGGCTGAGTTCTTGGCGCGTGGTCTGGAATTCTATTCCTTCGAGGACTGGGCAGAAGCCACCGAGTACATGACCGTCCTGCGCGCCCGCAAGGTGCTGAAGGATTCCAAGATCCTGGCTGCTACTCGCATGACGTCTGCCGTATCCGTCAGCGCACCCGACTCCATCATCGACCCCGAGAAGATCACGGCCAAGTTTGGTACGCGCATCCGTTACGTGTCGGCTCACGAGCTGCTCGACCAGATCAGCTACGACGATCCGATGTCGAACCATTGCACGCCGGGGCGGATGGGCCTGAATCTCACCGGCGAGGATGAGAAGGGCATCGACAAGCTGACCGACGAAATCATTGATGGCGCCGAAGAGTGCCAGATGACCCGCGACATGGTGAAGAAGTCCGTCGAGGCCTACTGGGGCATCAACAAGTTCATGGATTATTTCGAGTGCAACGCGTTCACTTGCCCGTGCCCCGATTTGTGTGCGACGCGCCGTCTGAACCAGAAGCAGTTCACGATGTGCCTGAACCACTCGCTCAACAACGAGCAGGGCATTCCCTCAGCTTGCGAATACGACCTGGGCGCCTTGGTCTCGAAGATCATGTTGCAGTCCATCGGCCGCCGTCCGTCCTACATGGGCAACTGCTTCACGAGCCCCATCCGCAACGGCGTGCGTGCCCCTCTGCCCAAGGCGCTGTTCTTCACGCCCGAGCATGTCGATGCGAAGACCGAAGAGCTGGCCGACGCCGAGAACGTCGTGCTGACATTCCACTCGGTGCCGCCGCGTCGCTGGGAGTCGTTCGATGAGCCTTACCGCCCCTACGCCGTGCGCGAGTTTGCCCGCTCCGGCTTCGGCGCAACGTTCCGCTACGAGTTCGAGGCTGACCGCGGTCAGGTCATCACGATGTGCCGCGTCGACCCGACGTGCGAGAAGCTGTTTGTCGCCAAGGGCACGGTCCTCACCTCGATGGGCTATGACCAGACGAACTGCTCGATGGGCGTCTTCTTCCAGGTGAAGGACTCCAATGACTTCTTCCACAAGCAGGCCGCCATCGGCAATCACATGCCGCTCATCTACGGCGACTTCGAAGAGCAGGTCATCGAGCTGGGCACGTTGCTCGGTCTGGAGATCGTGAACGCTTAGCGCTTTATCGGATATAAGCGAATGCCCCTGCCCGCAGTAGATTCATGACACGCTGCGGGCAGCGGCTGCTTTAACGTGCAACGGGGGGATGCGTGCATGGTGGAAAAGAGGACGTTGAAGGAACGTCTTGACTTGGCGGCCCTCGATGCGGACGCCGCGTTGAAACAATTGCTCGAAGGAGATCTCGACCGCAGTGGGTTCCGACGTGAGGTGAGGGCATTCACGTTGGCAAAGTTCTTCCTCACTGAGGAAGAATGCGCTGAAGCTGGCACCGAGGAGCTTTTGAAGCTTGCCAACGTGAGCGTCGAGAAGATGCTACGCAACGCAGACAAGAGCGTGAAGCTGGCCGAGGGATCGACGACATGCACGAACCAGAGCTCCACCGACATCAAGAAGGTGTTGCTATCGATGACGCTGCAGCGCTCGCTCGGTATCAGGTTCACCCCCGAGTACTCCGCGAGCCTCGAGACCATCACCCAGTTGGCGGATGCGCTTTACGATGCGCGCGGCAAGAAGGAATTCGCTCGCTAGGGAAAGGCGGCAGAATATATGGTCCCTATCGGAAGGGAAGAGGCGCGACGCGCGCTTGCGCAGCGCCCCGAAACGGAATCCGACGTGCTCATCGAGCTGGCGGGCGACTGCGATTCGGAAGTGCGCAGGCTTGTGGCAGCGCATCCCGGCGTTTCCGTTTCCTGCCTCCGATTGTTGGCGGATGACCCCGAACCCAACGTGCGCGTGAAAGTGGCGGGCAGCGTCAATGCAGATGATGGCTTGCTTAAAACGCTTGCTACAGATCGGGTTGCGCAGGTGCGCGAACGCGTTGCACACCACCCAAAGGCTTCGGCCGATGTCTTGCGGCTGCTTGCTGAAGATGCCGACGAGGGAGTGCGACGCGTGGTCGCCTCGCGTCAAGATGCTCCTGAGTTGGCGCTAAGGCTTTTGGCGCAGGACGGCGAGGAATGGATTCGCGGATTCGTGGCTATGAACCCGAGCACGCCGTCAGATGTTGTGGATGGTCTTGTCAAAGACCAGGATGAAGACGTGAGGCGTGCAGCTTTGCGCAACCCCTCCGTATCTGCGGCGACGCTCAAGCGCCTTGCGACAGATGAAAACGAGAATACGCGCTGGGACGTCGCAGGCAACCCCAGCACTCCTCAGGCCACGCTCGAAATGCTGGCGAGCGATTCCGTCGAGCAGATTCGCGCGCAAGTCGCCTCCAACGCCCATGCCCCCCATCAGGTACTCGGTGAGCTCGCCGCTGACGGAGAGGTGGCGGTGCGTTGCGCAGTAGCTTCAAACCAAGGGCTTCCTTCCAGTTTGCTCGAGGCGCTTGCCACTGACGAGAGCGTGGATGTGCGTAAGCGCATTGCCCAATCGAAGGGGATTTCATCAGGTGTGGCTGAAACACTCGCCCATGACGAATCAGTCGTCGTCAGGGCCTGTGCGGCAATGCGCTCCGATGTCGATGAGACGGTGATCGACATGCTGGCTCGCGATCCCCAGGTCATAGTTCGCAGGCACGTGGCGGAAAACATTGTGACGCCACCACCGGCGTTGGGACTCTTGTCGCAAGATGATGACGTGTACGTGCGCATTCGCGTTGCGGCTAACGCAAGCACGCCCGCAGGCGTGCTTGCCCGCCTGGCGCATGAAGACAATCGAGGGGTTCGACGCGCAGTCGCCGAGAACGATGCGACGCCTGCTGCGGCTCTCGCCGCTCTCGCGACCGATGAAGATGTCTACGTTCGCCGACTCGCCGCCGCCAACCTGCATACGGATTATCGGACGCTTCTGGTGCTCGCTGCCGATCCCGATGGGGAGACGAAACGCATGGCGATAGCAAACACGTCATTCAAATACGACAAGCTGGCAGAGGCTGCGCTTGTAGATGTGCGCATGAAAGACATACAGCACGCTGAAGGCAGTATCTCGTCGCCCGCCGACGAGATACGGAAGTTTCACGACTTGTTGGAAATCGGGGCCATCACCACCGAGGAGTTTGAGCAGGCCAAAGCCCGAATTTTGGCGGCAATGTAGAGAGAGTAGGGAGCGACACGTGGAATCCCCCCAGGCCATTCAGGAGAGAATCGTGCGCGAAATCGAGCGCGCAGGCGATTCGTTCGATCAGTTCGATTTCCTGCTTTCGAAAGCGGCCGAGCTGCCCGAGATGCCCGAAGAAAGAAAAATCGCCGACGTGTTGGTGAAGGATTGCCAATCGCAAGTCTGGCTGTACTTGCACGACATCGACGGTCGCCCTGTCATCGAGGCCGATAGCGACACGCTCATGATTCGCGGCACTATTCAGATTCTGAAAGACATGTTCGATGGGCAGCCGCCTCAAGCCGTCGTCGACTGCGATGTGAACTACATCCAACGCACCGATCTCGCCTATGCGTTCGATTCGAAGCGCGTCGCAGGTCAAGCTGCCATCGTTGCGCGCATCAAGGAGTTCGCGAAGGGCCTCTGCGCCTGAAGGAGAGCTTGAAAGTGTTCGAGGTTCAGCAGGTGAGAGCCGATTTTCCCATTCTAAGCCAAGAGGTGTTCGGGCACCCGCTCGTGTACCTTGACAACGCGGCGACAATGCAGATGCCCGAGCCGGTGCTGCAAACGGTCGTGAATCACTACCACGCCGACAACGCCAACGTCCACAGGGGCATTCATGCGCTCAGTGAGCGTTCGACCCGCGCGCTTGAAACTGCGCGAGAGAGGGTGCGCGCGTTCGTGAACGCTAAGTCTGCCGACGAGATCGTGTTCACGAGCGGCACGACGGGCTCGCTCAACATGCTCGCCGACATGTGGTTTGGAAGCGGATGCGCGGATGGCGCCGTCGTCACGACGATGATGGAGCATCATGCCAACTTCGTTCCCTGGCAGCAGGCCTGCTTGAAGCATGGTTGCGATTTCCTCGGGGCGCCCCTCGATGAAAAGGGTGACCTCGATATGGGCGAACTCGAAAACCTGCTGAGCTGCCACGACGTGTCCTTGCTGGCAGTGACCCACGTGTCAAATGTGCTTGGCACGGTAAATCCGATTGGGGAAATCGTCGCAATGGCTCATGCGCATGGGGTGAAGGTTGCGGTCGATGCCGCGCAGAGCATCAGACACGAGGTAGTGGACGTCCAAGCGCTCGATTGCGATTTCCTGGCGTTTTCGGGCCATAAAATGGGCGGTCCGACGGGCATCGGCGTGCTGTACGGGAAGATGGCCGAACTCGAGCGCCTGCGCCCTGTGCGCTTTGGCGGCGAGATGGTCGGCGATGTGCGCGTTGCCGGAACGACGTTTGAACGAGCGCCGCTTCGCTTCGAGGCAGGCACGCCGAATTATATCGGAGCTATTGGGCTTGCAGCCGCAATGGATTACCTCGACAATCTCGATAGAGCCGAGGTCGGAAAATACGAGCATGAGCTTCTGGCTTATGCGGAAGAACGCCTTGCTGGAATCGATGGCCTGTCGTTTCTCGGCAATCCCGAGAAACGAGCGGGGTGTCTCTCGTTCACGGTGGAAGGCGCGCATCCCTTCGATGTCGCCACGTTAGCCGACAAGCTGGGAGTCGCGCTCCGCAGCGGCAACCAATGCGCCCAGCCGCTTCTCTACGAAGCGTACGATGCTCACAACATCACGCGCCTGTCCCCGGCGTTCTACAACACCTACGACGAAATCGATGTCGCTGTAAACGTCTTGCATCGAGTTATTGCACGGATCAGGAGTGTAAGCTAGGCTTTCGCCATAGACCCTTTTCAGAGACGAGAGGCGAGGCTGGGCATGGCGCGTGTCGATACACCGGGATGCTGGGGCGATCGAGATGTTTTCCAGTTGCGCCCCCGCGAGTATTTCATCGATAACGGGATCGTGGGCACCACCGTGGTGGCGGTTAACGCGTTGTCCGAGACGTCAGCGGCTTACCTCGCGCCGGTCAAGGTGCTCGAAATGCATCGGGATGGCTATCCTCTCTGCGAGAACCGTGAGGTCGATGTGCAAAACCCGCCGCCCGTCCTTTTGCCCGACCGCGCTGCGCTTGCGGAGTGGTGCTCGTATGCTGCGGAGTATCGGGGCGATGCATACGAGCGGGCATGGGGGCGCGACGGCGGCGAAAGCCGCAGCAGCGGGGGAGGCGCATCGTTTCTGCTGGGCAACAAACGCAGGTTGCTGCACTGCGATTACTTCTGCTCGTACCTTGACGAACTGGGTGTTGGCGTTGCCTTCGAGCCATGCGCTTACGATGGCAAGCGCTACTACACGGGCTACTACACGTACGGCCTTGCAACGGTTCTGCAGCAGTGGAAGAACGCTTCCGGACGTACGCATATCATCGTTCGTCGAGGTGACGAGCGCGCACTCGACGATGTGGTCGAGCTGATGTATCGTTGGTACGATGGCGGCGAATCGTCCATCGTGAACGGGTCAATTTGGCACGAGTCCTAAGGCGGCCTCATGCAGCTCAGCTTGTGGGACATACTCGAGTTCCTTGATTACGAGGATGTTGTGCCCCTCATCAACGAGGGCGCCCCGAGCATTTCCTTCGCACGCCTCATCTCGTCGTCGCATATTTCGGGCGAGGCCGTGTACGTGTGCCGCGCGAAAGATTTCTTCAAGGAGAGCGTCGACGACGTGCTCATCATGCATCGCAACGACATGATCGGGAGCGCAAGATCGAGGGGATGATCGGCAGCGAGGACGGCTTGCAAGCGATGGTCGACGCGAGCAGGGGCATTATCGAGGCGCCGATCTTCGCCTACGCCCCCGACGGGCGCGCGTTCGCGATTTCGAGCAGCTACGGCCCCGACCTTCATTGGCACTGGGCCGAGATTCTGGAGAACCGCGGCATGACCTCTGCGGGAATCAGAAGGCTGCGCGACCAGATCAACTTGCCCGAAGTATGGCGCGACACGTACCCGAAAACGCGCAGTTCGGTCATGGGCGGCCACGGGTACATGCACTGCAGCCTGAAGCCGAACGGCTTCATGGCAGGCCACTGCGTCGTGTTCGGGTTCGACAAGCCGTTCAGGCGCGGCCTCGAGCGGATCGTCGACATCCTGGTGAAGGTCATGGAGCGCCACATGGAGCGGCTCTATTGGGTGTACAGCCCCACCTCCCAGGTGACGGACGCGGTTGCCCTGTTCCTTTCCGAAGGAGAGTTCGACGAATCGGAGATATCGCTGTTCCTGCGCGCCCTGCAATGGGGCTCCGAAGACACGTTCCGCGTGTACGTCGTGCGCGAGCGCGTAGACGGCGAGCCGGTTCTGCTCTCGCGTCTGCTCAACGACGTGCTCCACCGGTTTCCTTACACGATTTCGTTCGTGTTGGAAAACGAGCTCGTCGTGCTCGAGAACGAATCGCGGTCGGTCGTGCGCGACAGTATCGCGACGCAGCTCCCGTCATTGCTCGGCAACGATTTCGTTTGCGGTGTCAGCGCGGCGCGCGAAGGCATTCGCCCCTGTCGGCTTCTGTACCGGCAGGCTCGCTACGAGGCGCATCGGTGCATCGGGGAAGGCGTTGCCCTATCGTACGCCGACGAGCATTCCGCCAGCTATTTCATTGGCGCGCTGCGCAGCGATGAGCTGCTCGTATCGTACGCCCATCCCGAAATCATCCGCTTGCACCGCTATGACAGCGAACACGAGACCCGTTTCTACGAGACGCTTCGGGCGTACATACTGTCGAGCTTTCACTTGTCCGATGCGGCGAAGTACCTAGGCCTGCATCGCAACAGCCTCGATTACCGCCTGAAGCGCATACGGGAGATCATCGACTTCAGCGACTTCGACGCTCTCATGAGCAAGCCCGACGAGGATAAGCTGATGGAGCTCATCCTGTCGTTTGCCATCATCGACGCCCAAAACGGGAAATAGGCAAGAGTCTGATGGCGTAGCGCATAGAGAGCTTTCTACATATTTGCACAAACATTCAGCGAAAATGTACAAATAAGACTGATGCCGACATCCTCCATTTCTTGTACCCTACTTCTTAGAGCTGTTATTGAGGGGGCTCAATCAGCAAAACCAAGTTCTTCGCGCAAGCAATCCTCCCATGCTTGCGGAGGGCGAACGACGAGATTGAAAGAGAGGGGTTATGAGCGAATTCAAGACCATTGAAGACGGCGTGTGCAAGGTGCGCACCTGCGCCTGGTCGCCTCCGGGAGACCATCCCGTTGGGTGTGGCCTCGTCATCACCGTGAAAGACGGCAAGATGGTGAAGGTGGAGGGCGATCCCGACCACCCGGTGACGAAGGGCCGCCTGTGCCCGAGGTGCATCGCGCTGGATGAGGTCGTCTACCATGAGCAGCGTCTGCAGCACCCGATGGTGCGCGACCGCGCCGACCGTGGCAAGGACAAGTGGAAGGAAGTCACGTGGGACGAGGCCTACGACCTCATCGAGGCCCGCGTGCGCGAGATTTGGGACAAGTACGGCGCGGAGAGCATCTTCACGCTCACGGGCACCGGCCGCGAATCCACGCTGTATGCGCCGGTCTACGGCCCGTCGGTGCTGAACACCTGCAACGGTGCGTCGACATACGCGTTCAGCGGCCAGGCCTGCTACGGCCCGCGTGCCACGGTTGCCAACTACCTGCTCGGCGCCGGCGTTCCCGAGATCGACTGGGCGCAGTACTACGAGGACCGCTATGACCATCCTGGTTGGGAGTGCCCGAAGTACCTGATTATCTGGGGTAAGGATCCGCTGTACTCGAGCCCCGACGGCTTCTTCGGCCATGCGATCATCGACCTGATGAAGCGCGGTTCGAAGGTCATCGTCATCGACCCGCGCGTCACGTGGCTCGCCACGCGCGCCGACTACCATCTGCAACTGCGCCCGGGCACCGATGCGGCCGTGGGCATGGGCCTGCTGCGCGTCATCATCGAGGAAGACCTCTACGACCACGACTTCGTCGAGAACTGGTGCTTTGGCTTCGACGAGCTGGCCGAGGCCTGCCGTCCTTGGACTCCTGAAAAGGTCGCCGAGGTCAGCTGGGTCGATCCCGAGACGCTCGTTGCCGCTGCCCGCGCCTTTGCCACGAACGCGCCCTCGTCGGGCATCTGGGGCGTGGCGCTCGACCAGTCCAAGCAGTCCACCCAAGCTGGCCAGTGCTTCCTGTCCATCATGGCCATCTGCGGCTATCTGGACGTGCCTGGCGGCATCACCATCACCAAGCCCACGAGCTTCATCGGCAAGTGGCGCTACGAGATGTCCGACACCATCTCCGAGGACTACGATTGCTATTACGACCTGAAGATGGTCTGGATGATCGGCACCAACCCGCTGGCCTGCATGGCCGACCAGCCGCAGCGCTGGTATGAGGCCATGAAGCCGCTCGAGTTCGTCGTGTGCCAGGACATCTTCATGACGCCGACCATCATGGCGCTCGCCGACGTCGTGTTGCCGCTTTCGACGTTCGCCGAGCATGACGGCCTTGTCACGCCCAACTTCGGGCGCAACCAGCACTTCATCGGTGCCATGAACAAGGCGCTCGACAACCCCAACACGAAGAGCGACCTCGAGATTCTCATCGACATGGGCAAGCGCCTGCGCCCCGAGCTGTGGGATCGCTTCGAGTCGGTTGACCAGTTCTTCGACGAGCAGCTGCGCGCCAACTACGATTTCGGCCTGGACGACGTGCGCGCCGAGCCCGCCAAGATGGCCGGCTACGAGTACCGCAAGTACGAGAAGGGCCTGCTGCGTCCCGACGGCGAGCCGGGCTTCGACACGGCGACCGGCATG
>CACWWI010000100.1 GCA_902764575.1 uncultured Coriobacteriaceae bacterium | reverse complement strand
GTCACCTGCGGTGGCGGCAGCAAGGTGCCCAACATCGGCAACCTCGTGGGCGACAAGTCCGAGCAGGTCGTCGGCACGCTCGACAAGCTCAGCAAGGGCAAGGTCGGTGGCAACACCTTCTTCACCGCCAACGACGAGATGCGCGACCTCATCAAGAAGGCCGGCACGGCGTTCGGCAGCGACGAGAAGGAGCTCAAGGAGCTCAAGGACAGCATCCAGAAGATGAACCCCTGGGACATCGCCATCGCGGACTCCGAGAGCACCAACCTGTCGCTCGACGATGTGAAGAACGGAACGGACCCGACCATCGCGGAATACGAAACCTTGCGCGTGCTCGAGAAGCCCAAGGCGGAGGACATCGCCAAGATCGCGGCCGAGGCTTTCAACTACGATAAGATCATCGTCGGGAGCGACGAGAGCGGCGAGTACTTCGCCGGCATGGCCCGCAACAGCAAGCAAGTTGCGGAAATCTCAGCATACGAGTCCGACGGCATCTACATGATCCAGGTGTACTGCGGCCAGATCGACGAGCTCGAGAACGGGAAGGACATCGAAGAAGGCTTCAACGATCTGTATGACAACCCCGAGGAGCAAGACCTCCACGACGTCTATCGCAAGTAAGCACGCCCCACATCCAGCACGACCGGGAAGCCGCCCATCGGGCGGCTTCCCTGCATTCTGGGACGTTGGGATGCTCGAGAATGTTGCGCAACACCCTGGAGAAACGGGCTCCTATAGTGAGGGCGTGGTCAGAGGAGAGGCACGAAACGAAGGGGCCTCGCAGACAGATAGGAGAGGATCATGTTTTGCCCGAAGTGTGGAACCCAGAACCCTGAAAACGCGACATTCTGCGGAGCGTGCGGCACGCCGCTCGGCAACGCGCCCAAGGCCCAGCCGCAACAGCCCGCTACCGCCACGCAGGCGAGCAGCCCCCTGCCGGCAGTTCCCGGCGCACATGCCGACGCAGCCGCGGTCAAGGGCGGCGTGAGCAACAAGGCCGTCCTCATCGGCCTGATCGCCGTAGCCGCGGTGGTCGTGATCGCCGTCATCGTGGGCGTGGTCACCTGCAGCGGCGGTGGCGGAGGCAAGGCGCCCAACCTCAACGGCCTCGTGACCGACAAGGCCGAGCAGGTCGCCGGCACGCTCGAGAAGCTCAGCAAGGGCAAGACCCAGAAAGGCGACACCTTCTTCAGCGCCAACGACGAGATGCGCGACCTCATCAAGAAGCTCGACAAGGCGTTCGATAACGACAAGAAGGACATGAAGGACCTCAAGGAGAGCGTCCAGAAGACGAACCCCTGGGCAGTCATCGTCGTCGACGACGAGAACAAAACGCTGACCGCCAACGACGTCAAGGACGGCGAAGATCCCTCCATGGTCTCGTACGACACCTTCCGCGTGCTCGAAAAGCCCAAGTCCGAGGACATCGCAAAGATCGTGTCGGAGGTGTGCAATTACGACAAGATCGTCATCGGCTACAACGACGACGGCGAGCTCTTCACCGGCATGGCCCGCAACAACGACGAGGTCATTCGGATCACCGCCAACGAGTACGAAGGCGTGTACGAGATCTCGGTGGGATGCTATCGCCTTGACGAGCTGAAGAGCTCCGACGCCTTCGAGGACAGTTTCGACAACCTGTACGATAACTACGAGGACAAGAACCTCGAAGACATCTATCGCAAGTAGCTCCTCGAAGCTCCCCTCGCAACGCGAAGGCGCCGCCCATCTGGACGGCGCCTTCTTCGCATTGTCGAACCTCGCGCGGCTTACTTGCCGGCAGCAGCCTTCTTGCGGTCGGTGGCGTTGAGGAGCCGCTTGCGCAGGCGGATGCTCTTGGGGGTGACCTCCACGAGCTCGTCGTCCTCGATGAACTCCAAGGCTTCCTCCAGGGTGAACGTGACAGGCGGCGTGAGCTGGATGGCCTTGTCGGCGTTGCTCGAGCGCTGGTTGCCCAGCTGCTTGGACTTCTCGACGTTCACGACCATGTCGCCTTCCTTGGCGGACTCGCCCACGATCATGCCCTCGTAGCAGTCCTCGCCCGGGCCGACGAACAGGCGGCCGCGCTCCTGCAGCGTGTCGAGCGCGTATGCCACGGACTTGCCGGTGGACATGCTGATCATCATGCCGTTCTTGCGGTGAGCCATCTCGCCGCGGAACGGCCCGTACTCGCTGAAGTGGTGGAACATGGTGGCTTCGCCGCGCGTGACGTTCAGCAGGCGCGTGCGCAGGCCCATGGTGCCGCGCGTCGGGATCTTGAACACGAGATGCGTGTCCTCGCCACGCTGGTACATGTCGGTCATCTCGCCGCCGGCGTTGCCGAACACCTCGATGGCCTTGCCGGCGTACTCGGAGGGCACGTCGACCGTGGCCTCCTCGATGGGCTCCAGCTTGTTGCCGGCGTCGTCGGTCTTGTACACCACCTGCGGGCGGCCCACCTGGAACTCGAAGCCCTCGCGGCGCATCGTCTCCATGAGCACCGACAGGTGCAGCACGCCGCGGCCGGCCACCTCCATGCCCGTGCCGTCGGCGGCGTCGGTGATGCGCATCGAGATGTTGCTCTCGGCCTCCTTCAACAGGCGCTCGCGCAGCTGGCGCGATCCCACGATCTCGCCCTCGCGACCGACGAGCGGCGACGTGGACGCCTCGAACACGACGGCCATGGTGGGCTGCTCGACCTCGATCGGGTCGAGCACCACGGGATGCTCGCGCGACGTGACCATGTCGCCGATATCGGCATCTTCGACGCCCACGACGGCGACGATATCGCCGGCGTAGACCTCCTTGTGCTCCTTCTTGCCCAGCTCCTCGAACGTGAAGGCCTGCTTGATCTGCGTGTTGTAGCGCGTTCCGTCATTCTTCACCACGAGCACCTGCTCGCCCTTGTGGATGGTGCCGGAATGCAGGCGCCCCACGCCGATGCGGCCGACGAAGCTGGAATGATCGACGGTGCAGATCTGCAGCGCGATGGGGCCATCGGGCTGACACTCGGGCGCGGGCACTTCCTTCAAGATGGTCTCGAGCAGCGGGATCATGTTCATGTTGTCGTCTTCGGGCTCGAAGCGGGCGTAGCCGCCCATGGCCGAGGTGAACACGACGGGGAAATCGAGCTGCTCGTCCGACGCATCCAGCTCCACCATCAGGTCGAACACTTCGTCGACCACCTCGTGCGGGCGGGCGCCCGGGCGGTCGATCTTATTCACCACCACGACGATGCGCATGCCCGTGGACAGCGCGTGACGCAGCACGAAGCGCGTTTGGGGCATAGGGCCCTCGAACGCGTCGACGATGAGCAGCGCGCCGTCGGCCATGTTCAGCACGCGTTCCACCTCGCCGCCGAAGTCGGCGTGGCCCGGCGTGTCGATGACGTTGATCTTCACGTCCTTGTAGGTGATGGAGATGTTCTTGGAAAGGATGGTGATGCCGCGCTCGCGCTCCTGGTCGTTGCTGTCGAGCACGCGCTCGGCCACCTGCTGGTTCTCGCGGAAGACGCCTGCCGTGTACAGCAGCCGGTCGACGATGGTCGTCTTGCCGTGGTCGACGTGCGCGATGATCGCGACGTTGCGAATGTTCTCTTGCCTCATGTGCGATGTCTCTCTTTCGTTCCGAAATGCCAACGGAGCATGATAGCAGAGTGGCGAAGCGCAAGCGGGGTCTTTGCCCCACTTCGAGGAACTCTACGCTTATTCCAATTGCAAGCCGGCGAACCACCGTTTATGGGAGAAGAAGGTGGAGCGAATTTGGGCATATTGTGCGACGCAGAACGGCAAAATCGCTCTGTGCGACAATAATTCGCGTTGAAATCTCAGCTGGTCCGAGGAGATCGCATATGAAAACGTTTAAGTCCCTGAAAGCCACGCTCGCCCTGGGCATGATCGCAGCCGTGTGCGCATTCGGCCTGACCGCCTGCTCGGTGTTCTCGAACATCCATGGGGTGGCGGCCACGGTCAACGGCGTGGACATCAAGGAGGACGACGTCACGCAGCTCGTCACCACGCTGCGCGCGCAGCAGCAGCTGACAAGCGACGAGCAGTGGGGCCTGTACCTGGCCGCCAACGAGCAAACTCCCTCGAGCGTGCGCGACGCCTACATCGGCGTTCTGCGCGACCGCCAGCTCGCGCAGGAGGGCGCCAAGGAGCTCGGCATCACGGTCGACAGCTCCGAGGTCGAGATGCAGATCCAGTCGCTCAAGGCCAATTTCTCCACCGATGCGGCCTGGAAGAAGTCGCTGAGCGACGCCGGCTGGACCGAAGAGGAGTATCGCGCCTACATCGAGTCGCAGGTGCTGAGCAGCGAGCTGCAGAAGCACTTCGAGGAGAGCGCCGAGGCAACCGACGAGCAGCTGCTCGAGGCCGCCAAGCTCTACGTGCCGTATTACTACGACGGCAAGAAGCGCACGTCGCACATCCTGTTCCAGGTTGCGAACATGGAAGACGCGACGGCGAAGGCCGAGGCGCGCGCAAAGGCCCAGGAGGTGCTTGACCGGATTAACGCGGGCACGCTGAGCTTCGAGGACGCCGTTCAGGAGTACTCCGACGACAGCGGCACCAAGGCCAACAACGGCGACGTGGGCTACGACTCCGAGGACCTGGCGCCCGAATACCGGCAGGGCTATGCCGACCTCGAGGTGGGGCAGATCAGCGGACTGGTTGAGAGCCAGTTCGGCTTTCACATCATCAAGGTGACCGACAAGTACGAGGCGCCCGAGGAGATCACGAGCCTCGACCAGGTGCCCGAGGCCTTCCGCGCGGGCCTGAAGGAAGCTGCGCTGTACATGCAGACGCAGAACGCCTACAGCGAATGGCTGCAGGGCTTGCGCGACGCCGCGAAGTTCACGCAGAACGGCATGCCCGCCGGCCTTCCCTACGACCTCGACATCGCCAAGTACCAGAAGAAGTACGAGGAACTGGCCGCCCAGTACAGCGCCGCCGCCAGCGAGTCGGCCGAGAGCGAGTCAACCGAGGGCAGCGCTTCGTCCGAGAGCACTTCGAGCAGCAGCGCTGCATCTTCTGGAAGCGCCTCGAGCAGCAGCTCCTCGTCCGAGAGCGCCCAGCAGTAAGTCCTGGAGCGGGATGCGGGCACCCGCCCCATTTCGCCCAATAGCAAGTCACGCACGGGGCGCGATTTCATGCAAGGATGTATGAAATCGCGCCCCGTGTGCATTACTGTCGGTATTGCCGCATCCACGACCTGGGCTTTTTCAAAGCCGTGTTCGTAATCGCACCTCGTGCGCGCGCACGGGACGCAATGTTGAGCAGCCTGTACGAAAACTCGCCCCGTGTGCGCGCACGAGGCCTCTTTCTGTGCGGCGAGCGCTATTCGCCTCTGCGCTGCGCATGAAAAAGCGGGGCGGACACCTCGAACGGTGTCCGCCCCGCTTCGCACGCGGTTCTAAACCGGGAGCACCCCGCCTATGCGGCCGCAGCAGCAGCCAAGGCGTCCTCGGGGCTCATCGAGTAGATCACATGGAAGAGCCAATCGGGAATCGACGTGGCCAGAAGCTCGGGCGCCACGAACATCTTCACCACGTTCACGATGAGGATGATGATGATCAGGATCGGCGCGATGTACTTGATGATGACGGTCCACACGGGGGCGAGCCCGAACTTGCTCGACTGGCGCACCTCGTCGATGATCGTCTTCGGCTTGATAATCCAACCCACGAAGATGCAGGTGAGCACCGCCACGATGGGCATCAGCACCGAGTTGGAGACGAAGTCGAAGAAGTCGAGCAGCTGCGTACCCGGGCCGAGCGGCTCGATGCCGATGAGCACGTTGTAGCCCGCGTTGATGAAACAACCAAAGGCGATGACGAAAATGGAGCAAGCCACGAGCGACTTGTTGCGCGACCATTTCGTCTCGTCCTGGATGATCGATGTGCACGCCTCGATCAGCGAGATCGCGCTCGTCGCGGCTGCGAACAGCACCAGCACGAAGAACACGATGCCAATGATGGTCGCCGCACCGCCCATGTCCTGGAACACGCCGGGCAGCGTGATGAAGATGAGCGACGGACCGGCGTTCATGGTGCCACCATCGCCCAGGCCGAGCGCCATGTAGGCGGCAGGCACGATCATGAGGCCGGCGAGGAACGACACGACGAGGTCGAACCCGGCGATGCCCGCGACGGACTGCGACAGGTTCTCCTTCTTATCGAGGTAGCTGCCGTACGTCACCATGATGCCCATGGCGAGCGACAGGCTGTAGAACATCTGGCCGAGCGCGTTGATCACGAGCTCGCCCGAGAGCATGCTCCAGTCGGGGATGAGGTAGTAGGCGGCGCCTTCCATCGCGCCGGGCTGCATGAGCACGAAGATCGAGATGCCGATTGCCATGACCAGCAGCAACGGCATCATGACCTTGTTGGCCTTCTCGATGCCGTTCTTCACGCCCAGGGCCACGACCCCGATGCAGAGCAGCATGAACACGATCATGAACACGTACGTGAAGATGGGGTCGGTGATGAACGAGACGAAGAACCCGTCGACCGCGACGGCGCCAGCGCCTTCGGCGATGTAGCTGACCAGGTACTTCGTTACCCATCCACCGATGATGCAGTAGTACGGCGTGATGATGAACGGCACGAGCGCTGCCAGGATGCCCACAAACTTCCAGCGCTTGCGCATCGAGCTGAACGCGCCGACGACCGACAGCTTGGTGTGGCGGCCGAGCGCCGTCTCCAGCAAGAGCAGCGACACGCCAATCGTGACTTGGCCGCCAGCGTCGGGAACCTCCACAGGTTGCCCAGCCCAACCGCGCTCGCCGCGCCGGCCAGGATGAACCCCATCTTGCCCGACCACGCAGAACGCTCTACTTGCTTAGTATGCTGCGCCATATTTTCCCCTTGTATAATCAAGGGCCCCTCCAAGGCCCTCCGCTAAAACTGCCGAGACATTATACATGATGCGGTCAACTCGTGATTCGTCGACCGAATGAATCCCTAGAACTGGTTGTATACGAAATCGGCAGTGGTGTTCATGCCAGAGAAAAGCAGGAACCAGATGAGGACCACCAGCAGGATGAGCACCACCGCGAAGTAGAGCAGCGGGGCCGCCACGGGGTGCTCGTCGTTGAATGCCGTGAGCAGCTCCTCGATCGTTTTCACGAGCGCCCTCCCTTCACGAACGACGCGAACGCCTCCTCGACGTCAACCCAGCCGAGCCAGCCGAAGTGCATGACGTCGCGCAGGTAGTAGGGCTCGTACTCGTGGGAGGTGAGGTCGAGGCACTCGACGCCGGCATCGTTGCACATCCCCACCACGCGATCGGCCCATACGGCGCGCACGTCAGCCGAAAGGCCCGGGTAGTCGTACCATTTCCCGTTCACGGGCATGATTATCACGTAGGGCTCGAGCCCTGTCTCGCGGCATACGTCCAGGAAGCACTGCAGGTCGGCGTACTCCGTCGTGTCGGTGAGCGTCTCGTTCGCCATCGTGCCCGCGAGCTCGTCGTACTTCGGCGCGATGTACTCGTCCCAGTACTCGTCGAGCACGGCGTAGTCGTTGTTGGTGCACGACGATTGGCCTTCCTGGGCGCCCTCGACGCGCAGGGCTTCGTAGTCGGGAGGTTCGGTTGCAGTCGAGAGCGGTTTCGCCCACTCGTGTTCCTCCTGCACCCGCTGGCGCAAGCTCAGGTCGCCCATCGCGTCGAACACGACGTTGTTGATGGCGTCCTGGGGCAGGGAGCCGGAAGCCGCGTCGATGAGCGTCTGGTCGACGCCCTCGTCGTGAAGCCGCTGCGCCACATAGGCCTTCGTGTCGTCGGAGATGCGGCCGTTCCGGCAGAACGCGTCGTACAGCGGATACGAGAAGCGCATCTTGAAGATGCCCGGCTCCAGCCCGCCGTCGAAGAACCATTGCGCCGACACGATGATGCCGACCTTCTTGTTCGGCATGTCGTCGGCATACGCCCCCGCCGCGATGGCCATCCACAGGTCCTGGTCGTATGCTTCCCCGATGTACATGAACTGGTATCCGCAGTCGTAGTCCATTAGCACGTTGTCGGGCGCGGTCGACACGATGTGCGGGTACGTGGCCAGCTCGGACGAGCCGAACAGGAAATACGAGTCGTCGTGCGACGCGGCCAGCGTGAACGGGATGTCCTCGGACTTCACGCCCGAGTACACGTACCCGTACTCGAGCGAGGGGTCGGCAGCGTCTGACGCGGGCAGCGCGAACGATACCCCCACCAGGCAACATGCCGCCACCAGGGCAGCGGCCACTATTGCGACGAGCCGCCTCACGCGCACCGTCCCTGCGTATACCGATTCAACCGCGCCATCGATCCGCAGGCCTTACAGCCGTTCCTGCACGCGGGCGATAATCTTGTTGACGGTGTTCATGTCCTCGCGCTCGAGCTCTGTCGGGGCGATGACCACGCCGAACTCGTCCTCGATCTCGACGAGCAGGTCGATTGCGCCCATCGAGTCGAGCAGGCCCGCCGCGAACAAGTCGACGTCGCGCTCGGCGCGCACGTCGTCGCTGTCGCACACTTCGGCGATGATATCCAGCAGCTTCTCTTCCATATCCATCCCTTCTTCCAGCAGGGGCGCCCGAAGGCCCGTCCCCGCTCCCTATCCTATGTGCACCTGGCCCGAGAACAGCGCCATGCCGAACACGACCAGGTTCATCGTGACGAACCACGAGCACACCTTGAACGCCCGGCTGTCCTTGTGGCGCTTGTAGAACGCCGATTTCTGGAACACCTCGTTCAACGACAATAGCACACCGTGATACACGCCATACACGAAATAGTTCGGCGTGATGCCGTGCCACAACCCCATGAGCGTCATGTTCACCACGTAGCCGGCGCAGGAGGCCGCCAGGCGCGATTTCAGCAGCTTCTTGCGGCGGATGATGCGCACGACGCGCATGAACACGTAGTCGCGCAGCCACCACGACAGCGAGATGTGCCAGCGGTTCCAGAAATCCTTGATGTCGACGCTCAGGAACGGCGCGCGGAAGTTCTGCGGAACGTGCACGCCGAGCACGCCGCCGACGCCCACGGCCATGAGGCTGTAGCCCGCGAAGTCGAAGAACAGGAACAGCGCGTACGCCCACGCCTCCCCCACCTGCCCGAGGGCAACTTTCGCGGCCGTGCTCGTGCCGATGGCCCTGGGAACCGCCCACATGGCGATGGAGAACAGCGAGGAGCAGACGAACTTGTAGAACGCGCCGACGACGAACCGCAGGGCGCTGGCGCGCAGCAGGTCGATGTACTCGCCGCGGGGCAGCACCGTGTGGATGTCCTCGACGAAGGCGCGGCTGCGCAGGATCGGCCCCGACGTGAACGACGGGAAGAACACGAGCGTGTACAGGTAGTCGAGCGGAGAGAACTCCTTGATCAGCCCGTCGTGGATTTCGAGCACCACCTGGGCGGCCTTGAACGTGATGTACGAGATGCCCAGGAATCCGAGGATGTTCTGGTCGAACACGGCGCCGACCTTGTACACGATGAGCGGGGCCAGAACGGCCACGAGGGCGATGGGGTATGCGGCCTTCGGGGGGTTTTCGCGCCCGCGCAGGCGCAGGTAGACCATGGTGACCGCAGTCGAGAGCACGAGGTAGAAGATGAACGCCGCGAGCGACTTGAGGTCCTTGCTGAACAGGAACCCCAGGAAAACGACCGACACGCAGAAGCCGTACAGGCGCAGCGGCTTGCCCGCGATGCCAAGCCCTATGGCGGGCAGGACGGCAATCGCCAGCAGCACGAAGAATGCTGGGTCGGTGTAGAACGTCATCTAGCCGAGCTCCTGGAGGCGCTTGCGGTCGACCTTGCCGCTCGCCCCGAGCGGCATCTCGTCGATGAACACGATCTTGCGGGGAATCATGTATTCGGGCAGGAAGGCGCGCAGCCCGTCCTTGACGGCCTGGACGCGCTCGAGGTTGCTCGCGCCCTCGGCCTCGGGGGCCTTGCGCGACACGACGTAGCCAGCGAGGTGCGAGAGCGTCCCGCGGCGCTCGACCGGCAGCACGCAGGCGCTCATGACGCCGTCGAGGCGGCAGAGCGCGGCCTCTATCTCGCCGAGCTCGATGCGGAACCCGTGCAGCTTCACCTGGAAGTCGAGCCGCCCGTAGTAGTACACGCAGCCGTCGTCGGCCATGATGGCGGCGTCGCCCGTGCGGTAGCTGCGGCGGCCCTTCGCGAGCGGCTCCGGGCACACGCCGAACGCCGCCTCCGTCAGGTCGGGACGGCCGAAATACCCCTTGGCCACCGTGTTCCCCACGATGAAGAGCTCGCCCTTCTCGCCGTTCGGCATGGGTTCGAGCGTCTCGGGGTCGAGCACGTACAGGTCGGTGCCCGTCTTGGCGTACCCGATGGGCAGGGGGTTCTGGGTCTCGGCCATCTCGCGCGTGATGGTGGCCGTCGACACGAGGTCGGTCGATTCGGTTGGGCCGTACGCGTTGATCACCTGGCTCCCGGGGAACCGGTCGAGCAGCTTGATCACCGTCTCGCCCTTGAGCGCCTCGCCGGCGAGGATGAACGTGCTCAGGTTGGGCAGCAGCTCGGGCGAGAACGAGGGGTCGCGCAGGCACATCTCGGCGAATGTGGGCGTTGACGACCACGCATGCGCCCCGCTGGTCGCCAGGGCGTCGAACGCGCGGGACAGGTTGTCTTCGTCCTCTTCGACGAGGGCGTACATCGCGTCGCCCGCGCCGATGCTCATGGCCATGTCGCCCAGGCTCACATCGAACGAGAAGGGCGCGCGGCCGAACAGCGTGCGCTGCTCGCTTTCGGGGGCGCCCGTGCGATCGGGGCTGAACCGCTCGAGCATCCACTTCCAGAAGTTGTCGACGCTCTCGGCGGACACCTCGACGCCCTTCGGGTGGCCCGTACTTCCCGACGTGAACAGGATGTAGAACGTTTCGTCGCCCGTCAGGCAGGCGCTTTCCGGCAGCAGCTCGGCCGGCTCCGGCGCGCATGCGGCAAGCTCCGCCGCGCCGAGGCAGGGACCCATGGCGTCCGAGATCGCGCTGATGTCGCGGTCGCTCGTGTTGAGGACGATGGGGCTGTCGAGCTGCCCGATGATGTCGGCGATGCGCAGGTCGGGGTAGATGACGTCGGTCGGCACGTAAGCGCGGCCGCTCTTCGCGCATGCCAGGAAGCACGCGATCATGAGCGGCGATTTGTGCCCATACACCACGACGGGCTTGCGCTCGGGGTCGAGCTGCGCGAGATGCGCCGCGATTGCGTCCGAGCGCTCCTTGAGCTCGCCGAACGTCATGCGCTCGCCGCGGCTGTTCGAGAACGCCACCGCTTCTGGCCGCGAGAGCCCGAAGCCATCGATTGCCCTGATGAACTCGCTCATACTATCCTTTGCTGCTGGTATCGTAGGGATTATAGCAATGCGCCGCCCCTGGCATATCCCGTATCCCCCCAGATTCACGAACCGCGCACTACAGGTGAGTCGCTTCCCCTGGGGGAACTCATTCGGCGCGGCTGATTTCGGAGAGGAAGGCTTTGCCGTAGCGTTCGAGCTTCACGGGGCCTACGCCGCTGACGGCGAGGAATTCTTCGTCGGTGCGGGGCAGGCTCGTGCACATGCCGCGCAGGGCGGCGTCGGAGAACACGACGTAGGGAGGCACGCCCTCGGCGTCCGCGCGTTGCTCGTCGGTCTCGAGCGCTGCCGGCGCGCCCTTGGCGGCGCCCTTCACGTCGGTGCGGGCGCCCTTGGCGGACTTCTCGGGCTTGCGCTTGCGCTTCATGTACAGGCGGAACTCGTCGGTTGCGGCCTCGCGCGCCCGCGGTCCCAGGCCCACGAGCGGGTAGCGGCCCTCGCTGATCTCGAGGTATTCGCCTGCGGTGAGCAGCTCGATGATCTCCTTCACCGTTGCGGAGGAGTCTTCGACGATGTTGTAGGTGCGCTTGCGGTCGAGCCCCCACTCGCGGATCTTCGCAGACTGCGACCCGCACAGCACGTCGGCCACGACGCTCTTCCCGAACCGGCCGCGCAGCTCGTGCACGCAGCGCATGACCGACCGCGCCGTAATCGTCACGTCCACCTTGTCGACGGAGCCTTCGCAGTTCGAGCAGTTCCCGCATCCCGCGTGATTCGGAGTTTCGCCCGTTTCGCCGTCTTGCGCCGCTTCCTGTTCCACACTTTCCCCGAAGTAGCGCAGGATGGTGGCCCGCAGGCAGTCGGTGGTCATGCAGTACCCGGTCATGGCTGCCAGGCGGCGGCGCTGCGATGCGCGGACGACCTGCTGCTCCTCGTAGGAGAGCGCCTCGTTGCCGGTTTCCTGCTCGATGAAGAAGCGGCAGGTGGCGATGTCGGGGTCGCTCCACAGCAGCAGGCACTCCGCAGGCTCGCCGTCGCGGCCGGCGCGGCCCGCCTCCTGGTAGTAGGCTTCCAAGCTGCCGGGCATGTTGTAGTGCGCCACGTAGCGCACATTCGACTTGTCGATGCCCATGCCGAACGCATTGGTGGCTACCATCACGGGCGCGTCGTCGTTCACGAACGCGCGCTGGTTTGCCTCGCGCTCGCGCGGCGTGAGGCCTGCGTGGTAGCGCGTGGCGCGCACGCCCGCCGCGACCAGCGCCTCGTGCACGCGCTCGGTGTCCTTGCGGGTGGAGCAGTACACGATGCCGCTGTCCGCTGGGCGCTCGAGCGCCAGCGCGGCGATGCGCGCCAGCTTGCGCTTGTCGGGCAGCTGCTCCACCTCGAAGCGCAGGTTGGGGCGGTCGAAACCCGTGGTCACGCGCAAGGGGTCGCGCAAGCCGAGCAGGCGCACGATGTCGTCGGCCACGCGCGGGGTCGCCGTGGCCGTGAACGCCGCGACGGCCGGGCGTTTGGGAAGCGACGCGATGAAGTCCGCGATGCCCAGGTACGACGGGCGGAAGTCCTGCCCCCACTGCGACACGCAATGCGCCTCGTCCACGGCGACGAGCGGGACCGGCGCGCTTTCGGCGAACGCTTGGAAGCGGGGGTCGGACAGCCGCTCGGGCGCCACGTACATGAGGGCGTACGCACCCGCCCGCGCTCGGTCGAGCACCTCCCATTGCTGGGAGGGCGACAGCTGCGAATTGAGGTAGGCTGCGGGAATCCCCGCGTTCACGAGGGCCATCACCTGGTCGTTCATGAGTGAGACGAGCGGACTCACCACGAGGGTCGTGCACGGGGAGCCACCCTCTGCGTGCAGCGCGAGGGCGGGAAGCTGGTAGCAGATCGACTTGCCCGCGCCCGTGGGCATGACGCCGAGCGCATCGCGGCCGGCGAGGATGCATTCCACCAGCTCGCGTTGCCCGGGGCGGAACGAGTCGAACCCGAAGCGATCGCGCAGGATGGCTTCCACCGTACTTCGATCGACGGCTGGGCGTGTGCCGGGTTCGTGGGTCATGTGCGCTCCGTTCGCAAGTGGTTTTGCCCGACTGTAGCACAACGCGAACAAGAAATCACGTTAGCCCTGGTAGATAGGGTAATTTTTGGAATCGTCGTAAGATTTGTTCGACATTTTGTTGGAAGTTCGTTAGAGCCTGCAAGCCGCCCCCGCGGGCGACCGCGGCATGCGCGCTTACGCGCGCGGAAGACCTGCGAGGGCTTTTCCTAGGCGGATGAACTCGGGGCGGTCGAGGGTTTCGCCGCGGCGGCGGGGGTCGATGCCCGCTTGCTCGAAGAGCTGCGGGAGGGCCGCTTGCACGTCGGGGCTGGACGAGAAGTACGTCTTGCACGAGTTCGCGATCGTCTTGCGGCGCGTGGCAAATGCGGCATCGGCCATCGTGCAGGTGGCACGCACCTCGTCCGACGTGAGTGCCGCACCCTCGTCGTCGTGCGGCTGCACGCGGTCGAGCCTGATCACCGCGCTGTCGACGTGCGGGGGCGGGAAGAAGTTGCCCGGCGCCACCGAGAAGCGGCCGACGGGCTGCGCGTACAGCGACAGCTTCACCGTGTAGGCGCCGTAGTTCTTGGTGCCGGGACGCGCCGCCATGCGGTCGGCGACCTCCTTCTGCACCATCACGGTTGCGCCCTGGATGCACTCGAAGCGCTGCAGGTAGTCAAGCACTACGGTAGCAGCCACCGCATACGGCAAGTTGGACACGAGCTTGTTGGGCTCCGGCTCGCAAAACGCGTCGTCAGGCACGTCGAGCGCGTCCATCTGCAGCAGCGTGAAGCGGTCCCACCAGGATGCGAGCGTGTCCTCGAGCACGGCGGGCAGGTCGTGGTCCATCTCGACGGCCGTCACGTGCGCGCCCTGCGCCAGCAGGGCGGCGGTAAGCGTGCCGATGCCGGGGCCGACTTCGAGCACGTGGTCTTCGGCGCCGACCTCCGCCAGCTCGAGGATCTTGCGCACGACGTCGTCGTTCACCAGGAAGTTCTGCCCGAGCGCATACTTCGTGTACAGCCCATGGCGCTCGAGGACCTCGCGCGTGGCCGAGGGCGTCGCCAGCGGCGACGTGCGGTTGGCCGCCCCGTTATCCACGGCCCTTCCCCTTCTTGGACGACAGGTCGAGCTTCGGGCGCTCCTTCTTGCCCGCCTTGTCGAGCTTGATTTCCTTCGCTTCGGCGGTGATCTCGCCGTCTTCGGTGATTTTGCCCACCCAGTCCAGGATGGTCTCCAGGCGGAAGTCCGCGGTCGCGAAAGCCGCCGACACCTCGCTTACCAGCGCGTCGTAGCCGTACGGATCGCCGCCCTCGCCTATGACGTGAAGCTTCAGCGGGCGCTTCTCGGGAAGACCGATCTTGCGCATCTCGAGGCGCCGCCAGAAATACGGCTGTAGGCGGTCGAGCAGGCACTTCATCTGCGATGGCGCACCCGAGAAGAACACGGGGCACACCACCGAGATCTCGTCTACCTCGTCGATGAGGTCGTAGAGCGTTTGCATGTCGTCATCGAAAACGCAGCGGTAACGCTCCTCGGTGACCTCGTTGCCCGCATCGTCCTTGAACGTGACCGGCGACTTCTTGCGGCACGCGTTGCAGGCGATGCACGGGCCCACCTCCACCTCGGAGAGCGGCACGAGGAACAGCTCGTCTTCGGGATGCTCGTCGATGTTGGCTTCGAACAGCATCTCGGCCAGGTGCGCACTACGGCCGCTCGTGCGCGGCGACCCCACGATTATCAAGCGTTTCATTCGTTCCTCCCGTAGAAACTCAGGGTGTTGGCGTGAACTTGCTCCAGGAACGCCTTCCTGCTGTCCCCTGGAACGATACCACGCACTTCGGCCAAACGAGCTGCAGTGAAGATCACGTGCGCGGGAGTGCACGCGGCGCCGCGCATGGGCTCTGGTGCCATGTAGGGGGAATCGGTCTCGAGCAGCAGGCGTTCGACGGGCACCATGCGCGCTCCCTCGCGCGCAGCGTCGGCGCTCTTGAAGGTGACCGCGCCGCCGTAGGCAATGAAGCAATCCGCCTCAATCCACGGCGCGAGCTCGTCGGGGGGCAGCGCGCAGCAATGCAGCAACGTTCGCGGACCGAGCGCGTCCCTATCGCGCAGAATCGCGAAGGCCTCCGCATGCGCGTTGTCCGCTTGCGGGTCCTCACCACCGCGCAGATGCAGCGCGATGGGTAAATCGAGCTCCTGCGCGATCTCGATTTGACGCTCGAACACGCGCCGTTGCATGTCGCGCGGCGACAGGTCGTAATGGTAGTCCAGCCCGACCTCTCCCAGCGCACCCACGCGCGGGTCGCGCAGCAGCTCGAGGAGCAGCGCCTCGACGCCGTCATCGTACAGCTTCGCGTTATGCGGATGCACGCCGATCGCGAAGCGCACTGCGCAACTGCCAGGAGCGCCGATTTCGAGCACCTTGGAAGGATCGTCCTCGCTGGGGTCGCAGATCTCGCAGATGAAATCGACGCCGTTGGCGGCGCAGCGCGCGAGCTCCCAGGCGGGGTCGGGCAACATGTGGACGTGCGCGTGGGAGTCGGCGACAGGCGCCTCGAGCGCAGGTTCGGGTGCCGGCACCTCACGCCACTTGTCGTGCTTGCGCCGCTGGTAGAACCCGAAATCTCGCTCGGGTGGCAGTTTTAGACGTCCAGACATGGCAACTCTCTTCGGATGAGTCAGCTTCCCCAGGGGGAATTGACTCATTGCGATAGCCGTGCTTCCCTCAATGCCTTTCCCAATGAGTCAATTCCCCCTGGGGAAGCTGACTCATCCGGCGCTATTCCACTTCGAAGTCGATGGCGTCAACGTCGAGGCGGGGGAACAGCGGGTCGCCCACTTCGACGGCGTTGCCGGCGGGCAGCTGGCCCCAGGCGCTGGCAGACTCGATGTCGGTGACGGCCGTGATGTCGCCCAGGCCCAGACGGCGGAACGCCTCAGCGGAGGTGTTGGGCGCGAACGGCGCGAAGAACAGCGCGCAGATGCGGCACGTCTCGAGCAGGTTGTACATGACGGCAGCCAGCTGGTCGGCAGCCTCGGGATCCTTGGCCAGGCGGAACGGGGCCATGTCCTCGACGTAGAGGTTCGCAGCCTGCGCGAGCTTCTGCGCCGCAGCCACGGCACCGGTGAAGTCGACCTCGGTCATGCAGCGATCGTACTCTTGATACAATTCAGCTGCGACCTGCTGCAACGGGTTGTCATCGACCATTCCCTGTGCACTCGCGGGTACCTCGGGCACAGCGCCGCCCAAGTATTTCTTCGTCATGTTGAACACGCGGCTGCAGAGGTTGCCCCACGTGTTGGCGAGCTCGTTGTTGTACACCTGCACCATACGCTCGAGCGAGATCGACCCGTCGTGGCCGAACTGCACGTCGCTCATGAAGTAGTAGCGATAGGCGTCGACGCCGAATACGCGCACCATGTCCTGCGGGCTGAGCGCGTTGCCCTTCGACTTCGACATCTTCTCGCCCTTGGTCAGCAGGAAGCCGTGACCGAACACCGTGTGCGCGGGCTCGTAGCCAGCGGCGAGCAGCATCGCGGGCCAGATGACGCAGTGGAAGCGCGTGATGTCCTTGCCCACGAAGTGGTACTGCATCGGCCAGCGGCTGTCGAACTCGCCGGGGCGCTCGGGGTCGGCGTAGCCGATGCCCGTGAAGTACGCGAGCAGCGCGTCGGCCCACACGTAGGCCACGTGCCCCTCGTCGAACGGCAGCGGGATGCCCCAGTCGAACGTCGAACGCGAGATGGACAGGTCTTTTAGCCCGCCCTTCACGAACGTCACGATCTCGTTCTTGCGCGTTTCGGGGCGGATGAAATCGGGGTGCGACTCGTAGAAGTCGAGCAGGGGCTGCTGGAAGTCGCTCAGCTTGAAGAACCAGTTCTCCTCGCCCGACGCCATCAGCTGCACGGGCCGCTTGCAATCGGGGCACACGAACTCGCCGTCCTCGTTCTTCTCGAGGTCGCTCTCCGCGTAGTACGTCTCCTCGTGCACGCAGTACCAGCCCTCGTAGCTGCTCTTGTACAGGTAGCCCTTGTCGTAGAGGTCGGTCCAGAACTTCTGCACCGATCGAGCTTGACGGTCGCTCGACGTGCGGACGAAGTCGGTGTAGGTGATGTTGAGCAGGTCCCACGTGTCGCGGAAGGCAGGCTCCATGGAGTCGCACCATTCCTGCGGCGACATGCCATGCTCCGCCGCCGTGTCGGCGACCTTCTGGCCGTGCTCGTCCATGCCGGTGACGAACGCCACGTCGTAGCCGTTCATGCGCTGGTAGCGCGCCACGCAATCGGCGGCGATCGTGGTGTATGCCGTACCCAGGTGCGGTGCCGCATTCACGTAGTAAATGGGCGTCGTGAAACTGTAAGTGCCTTTAGACATCGGTGCTCCTTAGGAAAATGCTGCATTATCGTGCGTTTTGGTGCGCGAACCATTCTAGCACGGTGGGATTTGAGCGGGCGACATGCCACAAATTGCCCGTAGGGCGCCTGATGAAAAAGCGCGGGCCGCCCGCAAGGGCGACCCGCGATCCTTTCGAGGGTTTACGCAGACCACTTATCGCTGGCGGTATGCGTACGCGGTGGTACCTGGAGCCAATCCGCCCTTGGGGACCAACTTGATCTGGATGGCCTCCAGGCGGTACGCGTATCCCGCCGTGCCGGCGGGTGCGCCGTTCTTGGCCCAGCCCATCCAGCCGATGTTCTGGCTATGCACGCGGTAGTAGATATCGTACTGCTTGGCAGCATTGCCCGTCAGACGTATCTGGATGGCCTCCAAGCGCAGCGACTGCCCCGACGTGCCCGACATGGCGCCGTTGCTTTTCCAGCCCTGCCAGCCGATGTTCTGCACGTGCGTGCGATACTCGACACCTCCCGAAATGCCCGACTCGGAGCCGAGTTTTATGTTGATGCCCTCGAGCCGCAAGCCGCGTCCGCTCGTGCCAGCCGTAGCTCCATCACTCACATAGCTCTGCCAGCCGTCATCTTGCACGTGCGTGCGGTACTGAATCTGATTGGCCTTGAAGGCCGCGTTGTAGGCATTCCTCGGGCTCGGCGTCGGCGCGCTCGACCCCTTGGGCCTGAGCACTATCTGGATGCCCTCCAGGCGGTACGCATACCCCGCGGTGCCGGCCGATTCGCCGTTCTTCGCCCATGCCATCCAGCCGACGTTCTGCGCGTGCACGCGATAGTACACGTCGTAGTGCTCGGCCATCTGCCCCGTCAGCTCTATCCGGATGGCCTCCAAGCGCAGCGACTGTCCCGACGTGCCGCTCATGGCGCCGTCGTATCTCCAGCCCTGCCAGCCAATGTTCTGCACGTGGGTGCGATAGCGAATCGAGCCGGAGTACGGGTGGTTTGCAAGCGAGATGTTGATGCCCTCGAGCCGCAGCGCACGCCCCGAGGTGCCGCTCATGGCGCCATCTCGTACATAGCTCTGCCAGCCGACGTTCTGCACGTGTGTGCGGTACTGCACGCTATGGCCCTTGTAAGCATCGGCATCGCTCGGGATAATCTTGAACGTGGTCATGCGCGTGCCCGAGTAGTTGCCCTTGCCGGTTATCGTAACCAGGCTGGTGCCTATGTTCACGTTGTTCGAATAGCTGACGGTGTAGTCGATGCCGTTCGCAAGCGTTTTGCCACCCAGCTTGACGATTACAGCCGGTCTCAGCGCAGAGCCGGTGTAAGAGAGGCTCGTCACCGGCATCGAGATGGTCGCGCTGCTCAACGATGCTTTTGAAATTGTCAGCGTGGCCGTCTTATCCGAGCCGACATAGTTGCCCATGGGTTTGGCGATATACGTGTACTCACCAGGGTCTTTGCGCTCCGCTGGCGTTACGAGCGTGTAGTCAACGTTCGGCGTGAGCACCCTACCATCGCTGCCTATCACCGTTACGGAAGGAGATTTCTGAGTTCCGTCGTATACGTAGGTACTCTTCGATAGGTTCACGCTTGAAATCGTGCCCTTGGAGATGGTCAGGCTAGCGTTCACCGTGCCCGTGTAGTTGCCCT
>CACWWI010000099.1 GCA_902764575.1 uncultured Coriobacteriaceae bacterium | reverse complement strand
CGATCGTGCACCAGGTGACCCACGCGCTCTTGTTTCCGCGGCCCCGCATGACGAGCGCCACGATGTTGGGAACGCCGTTTACGAGGAGCAAAGCCAGCCCCGGCCAGAAGTGGCTCGTGAAGAACACGTCGTGGAAGGGGAAGGGGTCATAGATCGAGAGCGGCATCCAGCTGTTCCAACTCAGGGGAAGGTCCACGAGCGCGCTCAGCATCATCCATCCACCGCACAGCGGCGCGCAGATTCCGTTGAACCAGTTCATGAACAGGGAGAACCCGCGGCAAAACTTATCCATTGCTGCTCCTTACGTATCGTTCCGCGAACGCTAGGACATGCGCCCGCACGCGTTTCGTAGCCTCTTTCGCCTTCATGCCGCCGTCAACTGCTTGCATGAGCAGGTAGATCGGTGCCCAGAAATCGAGTGCCATCTGCTTGGCGTCGCCGGCGCGGAATGCCCCTATGTCGATCATCTCCGAGAACATGGCCTCGTGGTACGCCAGCTGCCCGCCGGCGAAGAACTCGTCGTAAACGCAGGCCGCCCGCTCGTCGCGGTAGCGCTCGAGCGAAAGCATGCGGCGGAATGCCACGGCGGATTCGTCGGTGGTCCAGTGCGCGAACAGCGCCTCGCCCAAGGTTGCCATGTCTTCGGGGGAGGTGGCGGCATAGGCGCGAGCAGCGCTCTCCCCCGGGCGGGGCGCGACGCCTGCCGCCATCATGGCGGCCCGGTGCTGCTCGAGCATCTCGTCGACCAGGCTATCGAAGATGGCCCGCTTATCGGGGAAATGCTTGTACAGCGCGCTCTTCGTCATGCCGAGCTCGGCGGCAATCGCGCTTGTCGACACCGCCTCGAACCCATCGCGTGCGAACAGCCGCAGCGAGGCTTCCAGAATCTTTTGCCGCGTCGTGCCCAAGTTCCTCCCTTTGGTGAACGGTCGTTCACTACGAAAGAATAGTGAACGACCGTTCACCTGTCAAGGGCTGCCGTCTTCTATTGCCATAGGAAAAGGTGCTCCCTTCTGTCCGAAAAGGCATCGAATGGCAAAAAATTCGCTTTTCCGACGATTTTGCCTGAGCTGTGCAAAAGCGGCATGCAGGAGCGACCAATCTACCAGGCATGTTTCGGGACCACTTTTTCTGATAGCTGAAGCGCCGCTCGAAAATCGTCGGAAAAGCCAAATTATTGCCAAATGAAGACGAGAATTCCGAGAAATCGTCGGAAAAGACAAATAATGGCCGCTCTTGCCCATGGTTCGCTGGATGGCTGGCTGGCTGGCTGGCGTTGGCCCGTCGCAGCTGCGCGACAACCTGCCAGCGGGCTGCGTTGGCCCGGGGCTGTTCAGGGCTCCGTGGAAGCGCGCGAGGGGCGATGGCGTTGTGGCTGAAGAGCACGGGCCGCCGATGTGGACGCGCGGGGGCTCGACTCCACGCTGCGTAGGTGGTCATTCGTTTTGCGCGCGCTTATAGTTTCCTTAGTTGGAGATATCGAAGGAGATTGAAATGGACAGGTATTTGACGGGCGCGACCATCAAGGCGTTGCGCGAGAAGCAGGGGCTGACGCAGGCGCAGCTTGCTGAGCGGTTGACCGTGAGCGACAAGGCGGTTTCCAAATGGGAGACCGGGGCGGGGTATCCAGACATCACGTTGCTCGAGCCGATTGCCGCTGCGCTGCACGTGTCCGTCGCCGAGCTTTTGGCGGGCGCTGCCGTGGAGAACGCGAACGTCGGTGCAAACATGCTGCGATCGCGTTTCTACGTGTGCCCCGTGTGCGGGAACTCCATCCATGCGATGGGCGAGGCGCACGTCAGCTGCCACGGCATAACGCTTCCGCCGCTTGCGCCCGAGCCCGTTGACGAAGCTCATGCCGTTCACGCCTCGTGCGAAGGCGACGAGCTTTTCGTGCAGGTGGAGCACGCGATGAGCAAACAGCATCACATCGTGTTTCTGGCGGTGGTGTCTCCCGATTGCGTGCAATTTGCGCGGCTGTATCCCGAGGGTCCTGCCGAGGCGCACTTCAAGCGCTCGGGCGCGCACACCTTGTTTTGCTACTGCAACAAAGACGGGCTGTTCGCGGTCTCTTTGACGGGCGGCGATAGGTAGACGCTCGCCTTTATTCGATCACGAGCGTGCCGAAGGACTCGGGCACATGGAAGTTCGGGGTCTCGCTGTCGACGTGGTTCCACGCTAAGTAGTGCTTGTTCGCGGTGAGGTTTCCGCATTTGTAGAAGTTGCCGCGCATGCGCATGCCCGGCTCTGGGTTGAATGCGGGGTAGAGCGTGCGGATGTAGTCGAACGGGACCTGATAGGTGATCTCCCAGCCGTCTGGCGTGCGCGATGACGAGGCGTTGAGGGTTTCGCTTGTGGGGAGGAGGCGGGTGCGGTCCTGCTTCTGCGCCCCGATTTGGTTGCAGAGCGCGCAGTTGGGGTTGAACTCGAAATTCAGGTAGCGTGCATCGTCGGCGACGGGGGAGAGGAAGAACTCCAGGCAGCTGTCCTCGAAGGGGTTTGCGAGGAGGTCCTCGGCGGTGTACGTTGCCCGAATGTCTTGCTCCTCCGCCCACATATGCACGTAGAGTGCCTGGTCGTCGTGGCAGAGCTGCGCATGGGCGCTGATGCCGAACGAATCGGTCCATGGGGAGTCGTCGATGTCGAGTTGCGCGATGCTGTTCCAGTCCGGTTGCCCGTCGACGCGCGTGATGGTGTAGCTCTTGACGTTGCCGTCGATGCTGCCCGAGGAGCTTTGGCTTGCCGCAGATGAAAGAGCGCTCGAGCTGGATGCGTTCTGCTGCGAGCAACCACACGTTAGAAGCGCGAGCACAACCACGGTGACAACGGTCAGCAGTTTTTTCATGACGAATCGACCTTTCACTCGGCATGGGGGGCATTGGGGTTGCCCTCTCTCCTGTTTATCAGGATACCTGCATCTAGGCGTGGCGTCTTCGCTCGAAACGATAATTCCAGGCGAAGGTTTCGTGAGGCCAGGCGCAGCGCTGGTGAGCAACGCCTTGTTGCGTGACACGTGCCAGGGCGGCTCGTATACTCGGCTTGTCGATTTGAAGGAGGTTGTAGATGGCTATCAAGGATGTTCTGCCCGAGATCCGCAAGGAGAGGGGAATCACGCAGGAAGAGCTCGCCGCCAAGGTGTTCGTGACGCGCCAGGCCGTGAGCCGTTGGGAGACGGGGGAGACCACCCCGAGCATCGACATGGCGAAGCTGCTGGCGTCAGTGCTCGACGTGCCCGTCCTGCGCCTGCTCGACCTGCCGCAGGAACCTGCGTGCCAGTGCTGCGGCACGCCGTTCTCCGTGCCCAATATGCCGAAGGGCGTGGACGCGGATGGCGCCGAGAACCCGGACTACTGCAAGTGGTGCTACGACGGCGGCCAGTTCTCGAACGCGACGATGGACGACGTCATCGAGCATTCGGCGCCCTACCTGGTGCAGGCGACCGGCGTGAGCCTGGACGAGGCGGTGTCGTTCATGGGCGCGCTCTTGCCCAGCCTGGCGCGTTGGAAAAAGGACCAGAGTTCGTAAAGGCCCTATCCGATTGCGTTAATCGGCGGCGAGGTCGATGACCATCATCCATTCGGTCTCGTCCTCGCCGTCGCCGATGATCCGGAAGCCCAGACGCTCGTACAAACGGAGTGCTGGGTTCTCCTTTTGCACGGAGAGCGACGCGCGGGCGTAGCCTGCCTCGCGCAGCTCGTCGAGCATCTGCCTCATCAGTGCGCCGCCGATGCCCTGGCCCCGGTACTGTGCGTAGAGCGAAATCGAGAACGACGGCGTTTCGTCGTTGATGTGGCCGTACTCGTCGGTCGTACGCACCCAGCAGGCGCCGACGACGCGGCCGTCGACTTCCGCGACCAGGGCGCGGTCGTCGGGAAGGTCGCCGAAGCACTCGAAGGCTGCACAGCATTTCGGGTCGTCGTGAATGATCGAGCGCGGCACCGTGCCCTCGAAGCCCTCCGGCACGTAAATTGCCTCGTAGAGGAAGTCTTCGAGCAGATGCCGCTCGTCGCTTCTCAGGGGTCGAATCGTGTAGTCCATAGGTGTTGCCTCCGCGGCGCCGCTACCGCTTCTTTTTCGGCTTCGGGAGCTGGGGGACCATGGCCGCTATCGTTTCGGCGATGCGGGCAGGGTCCTCGCTGTCGACGAGCAGCAGGGGCTTGGCGCCCTCGTAGGGGACCTGCTCCTGGGGGAACGCGTCGCGCGCGGCCGGCACGTCCTTCAGCAGGAACCGGTCGTCGTAGACGCCTCCGAACAGGACGCCCTCGCTGTAGAGCATGTATTCGCCCATCATCTTCTTGCAGGTGACGTCGGGCACGTCCCGAAGCAGGTCGAGGACGTACTCGAGGTACTCTTTGCTGCTGGCCATGTCTACATCCCCTCACTCGCGAACGCCTCTCGTGCAATTGTACCAAGGCGGTCGCGGTCTTGGATTGACTCCGTATTCGCGAGCGCGGACTGCTTGCGGCCGGCTGCGAGCAGTATCCTGAACGTTGATGGGTTCGGGCAACGTTCATGCGGTTGGAAGGAGCCATAGTGGAAGAGAAGGGCCATGTTACCGGCAAGGGCACTATTCGCTATTGGGTGGGAGGCTCCGCCGCCAGCGCGCTGACCCTCGTGTTTCTGCCGGGTCTTACCGCCGATCACCGTTTGTTCGACAAGCAGGTCGAGTTCTTCGAGTCGCGTTGCAGGGTGCTGACGTGGGATGCTCCGGGCCATGCAGCATCGCGGCCTTTCGAGCTGTCTTTCTCGTTGGCCGATAAGGCGCGATGGCTTCACGAGATCCTCGAGGTAGAGGGCGTCGAGCACCCCGTTCTGGTCGGGCAGTCCATGGGCGGCTATGTGAGCCAGGCTTTCATCCAGCAGTACCCGGGTGAGGCGACGGGGTTTGTCTGCATCGACTCCGCCCCGCTCAAACGCGAGTACTACACTGCAGCGGAGCTTTGGCTGCTCAAGCGAGTAGCACCGGTCTATCGGGCATATCCGCACGAGGCGCTCGCCCGCGACGGCGCGAAGGGCTGTTCCACCACCGAGTACGGCCAGGCGTTGATGAAGAGCTTCGTCAACGCGTATAGCCACGACGAGTACTGCGAGTTGGCGAGCCATGGATACCGCATCCTAGCCGAGGCGGTCGAGCTCGACCTGCCCTACGAGGTGGATTGCCCGGTGCTGCTCGTCTGCGGCGAAAAGGACGCCGCCGGCTCGACGAAGCGCTACAACCGTGTATGGGCTGCAAAGACGGGCTTGCCGCTTGCGTGGGTAAAGGGCGCGGGCCACAATTCGAACACCGATTGCCCCGACGAGGTGAACGCCCTCATCGCCGCGTTCACGGGGGTATGAGTGGCGGCTTTCGGGGCGATGCGGGCGAGCTTCGGCGGTTCGTGGTTTACAATCTGGAAAAAGGAGCAGGAAGAATCCGGTCGTATTGAGACGGGGATGCCGCTTGGGGCTTCAGCGAGAGGGAGTGCCGATAGCGGATGAGGTAGCGGCGCATGGCGGATAGCAAGCGGGGGACGATTTGGAAGCGAGTTGCCATCGTGGCGGCGATCCTGGTCGCTGTCTTTTTCGTGGCCTCTTTCTTTCTGGACAAGAACGAGCTCGATAAAACCTTCGCGCGGGTAACGCCCGATAGTCCGCGGCTTTTGCCGACCGAGGAGTTGGCGGCGGCCTACGAGAGCGAGCCCGTGGAGTTCCAGTTCCAAGGCGCGACGCTGCGCGGCTACGTGTACAAGGCCGACCATCCGAAGGGCTTCATCGTGTTCAGGCACGGCATCACCTCCGAGCATGCGGACTACCTGGCCTTGATCCTGGCCATGGTCGACCGCGGCTGGACGGTGTTCGCCTACGACGCGATCGGTTGCGGGACAAGCGATGGCGACAACGTGAAGGGCATGGCACAAAGCCCGCTCGATATTGCGGCGGCGGTCGAGTACGCGCGGGAAAACGGCATGGTGGGCGACCTGCCGCTTGTCCTGTGGGGCCATAGCTGGGGCGGCTACGGCGTGGCGGCGGCGATGGACATCGTTTCTGACGTGGACGCCTGCGTCACCATGTCGGGCTACAACTCGCCGGTCGGCGTGCTGATGGAGTTCACGGGACGCTTCGTGGGCCCCTTGGCCGTTACGCAGTTTCCCACGATGTGGCTGAACAACAAGCTCGCGTTCGGGGCCGATGCCGATCGCACGGCGGTCGACGGCATCAACAAGGCTGCTACACCGGTGCTGGTCATCCACGGGACGGACGACAAGGTGGTGGAGTACGCCGGGTCGTCCATCATCGCGCAGCGCGACCGCATCACGAACGGGAACGTTCAGTACCTTTCCTTTGACGAACCTGGCCGCAACGGTCACAACTCGTACTTCTACTCCGCGGAGGCGAACGAGTACCTCAACGAGAAGGCCGCTGAGCTCGAGAAGCTCAAGGAGCAGTTTCCCGACGGGGTTCCCGACGAGGTGCTGGCCTCGTTCATGGGCGACTTCGACTCTGCACGCGCCAACGCGGCCAACCCCGAGCTGATTGACGCGATCGACACGTTCCTCGCCGAGCAATGCAAGCTCGGCGGGACATCGAGATAAAACGCTGCGATGAGGAGCCAGCTATGTAAAAGTCAATAGGTTTCAACGAATTTTCTAGCACTTTGACAATTGGATATGGGACATAGTTTCCGGACATGGCAAAGCGGGCGGCGCCAGCCGCCTGAGTTGATAAGAGGTATGTCGGGCTCGACCAGCCGCTAGGCAACTGGGCAGACGTAGGGCTTGTCGTCCTTGAGCACGGCGAAGACGATGGAGCAGAGCTTCCGCACCACGGCGCTGATGGCGACCCTGTGGCACTTGCCCTCCGACCGCTTCTTCAGGTAGTAGTCGCGCAGGACGGGGTCGAACCTCCTCGCCCTGTCGGCGGCGAGCCAGAGGTACCACCTGAGGTAGGGCGAGCCGCGCTTCGAGAGATGGGCCTGCGAGCCCTCGTGCTCGCCGGACTCGAAAACCGACGGGTCGCATCCCGCGAAGGCGACGATCTTCGAGGCGCTCTCGAACCTGGACACGTCGCCGATCTCGCCGAGGATCCCGGCGGCGCACACGGTGCCGATGCCGGGGATGGTGGTGATCGGCGAGCCTGCGACCAGCCTTCCCAGCTCCCTGTCGAGATCGGCCATCTGGCCCCTCGTGAACTCGATCTGCGCGAGGAGCTGGCGCAGCTGGAACGCGAGCGGGCCGCTGTGCTGGCCGACCGACGACTTGGCCAGCGCCTTCAGCCGCTCGGCGTCGGCTCGGCCGAACCTGCCGCCGGACGCCTCGCGGATGGCCTTCTCCACCGAGTCGACGCGGGCCGCGGCCACGTTGCCCGCCGAGCCCCACCTGGAGAGCACGGCCGTTCCGGCCCTTCCGAAGTCGTCGCAGAAGAACCCGTGGAACTCGGGGAACACGACGTCGACGATCGCGTGGGCCTTGCGCTTGCAATCGCCTACAATGTGGGAGAGGGAGGTGCGGGACCTCGACAGCGACCTCAGGTCGTCCGCCTCCGACTTCGTGCGGCGCCGCTCTGTGGGGTTCCCCGCCAGGAGCCACAGGGCAAGGGCCTCGGCGTCGACTGCGTCGTTCTTCACCTTCCTCACGCTCATCGCCTTGCGCCAGTTGGAGGTGAGCAGGGGGTTCACCTCGAAGACCCGGTAGCCGCGGGCCTCGAGGAACGCGATGAGGTTGCGCCCGTAATGGCCGGTGGCCTCCAGGCACACGCCCGATTCGCCGGGCATCGCGCCGGCCTCGGTCAGCTTGCTGATATCGATCCGGTTGC
>CACWWI010000098.1 GCA_902764575.1 uncultured Coriobacteriaceae bacterium | reverse complement strand
TGCGACCGGCTACACGCGCTACGTGCGGCCCATCGCCTATGCAGCCACCGCCGCCGGCGTGGACGGCTTGCAGATCGAGGTGCACGACAACCCGCCCAAGGCCTGGTCGGACGGGGCGCAGGCGCTCACGCCCAGCATGTTCGAGGACGCCATGAAGCGCATCGCCCTCATCCGCGAGGCCGTGACGGCAGAGCTGTAGGGGAGGAACATGGCTCAGACATACGTGGAAAAGCGCATCGGCATCGTGAGCCTCGGGCTCATCGGGGGTTCGTTCGCGCGCGCCTATGCGGCAGCCGGTTGGGACGTGTATGCATGCAACCGCACGCGCTCGACCGTGGAGCTCGCCATGATCGAGACCGTCAAGGGCGAGCTCACCGACGAGATTATCCCCACCTGCGAGCTCATTATCCTTGCGGGTTACCCGCAGGCGAGCATCGATTGGCTGGCCGAGAAAGCTCCCCTCATTTCGGAGGGCGCCATCGTCATCGACGCGGGTGGCGTGAAACGTGCGGTCGTTTCCGCATGCTACGAGATCGCGCGCGATCACCCCTTCATCTTCGTGGGATGCCATCCCATGGCGGGCACGCAGTTCTCGGGCTATGCCCACTCGCGGGCCAACCTCTTCAAAGGCGCGCCGATGGTCGTCGTGCCGCCCGACGTGGACGACCTCGCGCGTCTCGACGCCCTCGAGCGGTTGAAGGGCCTGCTCGAGCCCTGCGGGTTCGGCAGCTTCACGCTGGCGTCGGCCGAGGACCACGACCGCATGATCGCCTACACGTCGCAGCTGGCGCACGTGGTGTCGAACGCGTACGTGAAGAGCCCCGTCGCCCAGGAGCACAAGGGCTTCTCGGCCGGCTCGTACAAGGACCTCACGCGCGTGGCGCGTCTGAACGCGCCCATGTGGACCGAGCTCTTCCTCGACAACGCCGACTTCCTGTCGAACGAGATCGGGACGCTCATCGAGAACCTGCAGGCGTACAAGGACGCCATCGACGATGGCGACGAGGAGCGTCTCTGCGCGTTGCTGGCCGAGGGCGACCGCTTGAAGCGGGCCGCCGAGGGCCGGTGAGCGCGATGAAGGAGCTCGGGGAGCTGAGGGCGCAGCTCGACGCCATCGACGACGAGATCTTCAGGCTGTTCACGCAACGTGCCGACCTCGCGGAGCAGATAGCGGCGGCGAAGCGCCTCGAAGGGCGCGCCGTCCTCGATCCCGAGCGGGAGCGCGCCAAAGTGCTCGACGCGCGGGCCAAGGTGCCCGCCGACCTGCAGGACGAGGGTCAGCGCCTCATGGAGCTGCTCATGGAATCGTCCCGCAAGCGCCAGCACGAGAGCATGGCCAACGCACAGGAGTAACGAAACGGGCCGGCTGACGTTGTATCAGCCGGCCCGTAGATTTCGCCTAGAGCTTAGGCTAGATGTTTTCCAGTCCCTGGATTTCCATTATCTTCTGCAGGTCGCAGTCGATGACGAAGATTCCGTTGAAGTCCAGGTTCTTGTTGCCGACGTTCTGGAAGTACGTCTCCCACTCCTTGGATGCCCCGCTCGTCGTCCAGATGTAGGTTTGCCCGTCGTTGGTCTTCGCCGATGCCAGCAAGCCGTTCCAGAAGGCGCCGTCCTTGTAGTCGTATTTCGAGTTGATCCCGCTGTAGGGCAGCGTTGTCGTCTCGATGAGGAAGTACTGGCCCGATCCCGCATACGTTTCCACCGCCACCTGCGCATGGCCGGGCGTGATGATGATCATGGGATGCATGTCCGCCGACATGAGGCAGCTCGCCATGAGGAGCGATGTTTCGATGCAGAGGCCCTGCTTCTTTTTGACCACTGCGTCAGGGGTGAGCACGTGCTGGTCGGACGTGAAGGAGTATCCGTCCATCACGTAGGCGACGCCCTTGTTGGAGATTGCCGTCTGGATGGCTGCGACTTGGAGCAGCGTCGCCGACCAGTCGTCGCCGTACTGGTACCCGGCAAGCTCGCTCATCTTGCCGTTCGTCCATTTGCTCAGGACTTCGGCTGCGTCGCGGTTGATCTCGTTCACCTCGGCTGCCTGGGGCCGCAGCCATGCGAGGATGTCGAAGGACGCGGTCTTGCCGTACTCGTCGCTCTTCCACGTGAAGTCGTACATGCTGAGCATGCTGATCTCTTGGGATTTCTGCGCCAGCACGTTGCCGGTCTTCGCGTCGGTCACCTTCACGTTGAGCTGCGTCGTGAAGTTGTTGCTCATGTCGGGAAGCTCGTTTGCGGGAAGCAGCGCCGGTTTGATGGGAAGGCAGTTGAACCCCTGGGCCAGGTCGTATTTCTGCTCGAACTTCTGGGTGAGCCCGACGACCTCGGCCTCCACCATGACGCTCTGGTCGGGTTCGTAGGTTGTCACCTTGGCAACGGCAGCGGAGTCGAGCGAAGGATAGAGGTTGGGCGCGATGGTGTCGATCGCGTCGATCTCGGCTTCGGTCTTGCGTCCGCTGGTGGAATTGTCCAGGATGCCGTTGAGGGTGTCGCGCGACACCTCGCATTGCTTCACGAGAATCCGCAGCGCCTCGTTGTCGTACGTGCTCTGCTTGGTGAGCCACCACGTCATCAGCTGGTTGAAGGTGCGCTGGGAAAGCGCGGACGAGGTTTTCTGGGCGCTGGCGGTCATAGCCGAGAACAGCGTGGGAAGCTTCGCGACCGTGCCGTCAACGAAGGGCTTCAGGTATTCGGGCGGCTCGATGGCCTGATAGCCTTCGTACAGGGTTTTAATGGCTTTGAGCTTGGCATTCGTGTCCGCGTTTCCGCCAGTCGTTGCGTTGTGCTGCGCTTCGAGGACGTCCATCTCGTAGTTCAAGGAGCTTTCCACGTTCTTCATGGCGTTGAGGGCGTGGTCGTAGCCGTGCCAGTTCGTGCCGGTGCTCTCGAGGTCCGCCATGTCTTTGGCGATGCGGTCGAGGCCGCCTTGGATCTCGTCGTGGGCGATGTCGTAGGTCCTGGTTTGGCCGCTGGCGCTGAACTCCGATTCCCCGTCATCGCTTTCGTCGTAGACGTACGTCGCATAGCGCTTCGATAGCTCGTCGGCCAGTTCGGAGGCGTCTTGGATGGGGGCCTTGGCGCCGTCGGGCACGTTGAAGGCCTTTGCGCCGCCGCCCACGAACACGACGCCCACGATGACGGCGATTATCACGACGACGGCTGCCGCGGCGCCGATGATGAGCGGGGTTTTCGAGCGCTTCTTTGCCGGGGCCCCCTGCGGGGCCGGAGCGCCTTGCGGGCCAACGGGGACACCTGCCGGCGCGCCGATCGGCGCGCCCGGCGGGGCTGCTTGGGGAGGCGCCTGCATGCCCGGCACGCCCTGCGCGGCCGGCATCCCGGAGGGAGCCTGCCCCATCGGAGAGCCGCCTGCTTGCTGCGGGCTTGGCTGTGCGGGTGCCGGCTGCTGCGCGGGCGCCGGGGAAGGAGGAGTTTGGTCAGGAACGCTGGGCTGGGAAGCTACCGTTTTGAGCGTGGCTCCGCATGCTTCGCATTTCGTGGCGTGATCGGGTACGGGAGTTCCGCAATACTCGCAAATCATGTTCGCTCCAATCCGATGAGCCAACAGGGTGATGAGTCAATGGGGCCAGGTCCGTTGACTCATTCTGTAATTATAGCGGCATACGCCCCATTGCCGATTGCCCTTGCGGTAAGATGGGCAGATACGTTTTGCGAGCTTGAGGAGCGCATTCATGGCAGAAGAAGGCAAGAAGGTCGATTACGATTTCGCGGCGCACGAGACGCCGCTGTTCAATGCGTGGAAGGATGCGGGCTATTTCCAGCGCAGCAAGGGGAGGGGCGACTACGCCGACCAGCCCTACACCATCGTCATCCCGCCACCCAACATCACGGGCGTGCTGCACATGGGGCATGCGCTCAACGACACCATCCAGGACACGTGCACGCGCCATGCGCGCATGCAGGGCCGTCCGACGCGCTGGGTGCTCGGTACCGACCATGCGGGCATCGCCACGCAGACGAAGGTCGACAAGGCGCTCGCTGACAAGGGCGTCTCGCGCCTGCAGATCGGTCGCGAGAAGTTCATCGAGGCCTGCTGGGACTGGCGCGAGGAGTACGGCAACACCATCGTGAGCCAGATCAAGGGCATGGGCTGCTCGTGCGACTACGACGACGAGCACTTCACGCTCGACGACGACTACGCGCATGCCGTGCGCCAGGTGTTCTCCGACTGGTACCACGACAAGCTCATCTACCGCGGCAAGCGCATCGTCAACTGGTGCCCGCACTGCACGACGGCCATTGCCGACGACGAGGCGGAATACGTTGACGAGACGGGCCACCTGTGGCACCTGCGTTACCCGCTCGTCGAGCCGATCGACGGGCAGGACTACATCGTCGTGGCCACGACGCGCCCCGAAACCATGCTCGGCGACACGGGCGTGGCGGTTTCCCCCAAGGACCCGAGCAAGAAGAAGTTCGTGGGCGCCAAGGTGAAGCTGCCGCTCGTGGACCGCGAGATTCCCATCTTCGAGGACTTCGTGGTCGATGCCGAGTTCGGCACGGGCTTCGTGAAGGTCACGCCCGCTCATGACCCCAACGACTGGGGCATGGGGCAGCGCCACGACCTGCCGCGCATCAACATCTTCGACGAGACGGCGCACGTGGTGGAAGGCTACGGCAAGTTCAGCGGCATGGACCGCGACGAGGCGCGCGACGCCGTCGTGGCCGCCTTCGAGGAACTGGGGCTGCTCGACCACATCGAGGAGCACGACCATTCCGTTATGACGTGCTACCGCTGCCACACCAAGCTCGAGCCGTGGGAGTCCGAGCAGTGGTTCGTGGCGGTTGAGGAGCTGAAGAAGCCGGCCGCCGCAGCGGTGGAGACGGGCGAGATCCAGTTCCATCCCGAGCGCTGGAAGCAGGTGTACCTTGACTGGCTTGCCAACCTCAAGGACTGGTGCATCAGCCGCCAGCTGTGGTGGGGCCATCGCATTCCCATGTACTACTGCGACGAGTGCGGCTGGGAGGACGCCTGCGTGGACGAGCCCGATGCGTGCCCGCAGTGTGGCGCGGCCATCCGCCAGGACGACGACGTGCTCGACACGTGGTTCTCGAGCCAGCTGTGGCCGTTCGCGACGCAGGGTTGGACGAGCCGCGACGAGGTGAGCGACGAGATCGCCGCGAACTACCCGACGCAGGTGCTTTCCACGGCCCGCGACATCATGGGCCTGTGGGTGGCGCGCATGGTCATGGCTTCCGAGTACTGCACGGGGCAGATCCCCTACGAGCACGTGATCATCCACCCGACGGTCATGGGGGCCGACGGCAAGCCCATGAGCAAGAGCCGCGGCAACGGTGTTGACCCGCTGCGCCTCATGCGCGACTACGGTGCCGACGGCATGCGCTTCGGCCTGCTCATGCAGGTGACGGGCTCGCAGGACCTGAAGTTCAACGAGGACAAGCTCGTGAGCTCGCGCAATTTCGCGAACAAGATCCGCAACGCCGCGCGCTTCGTGGGCATGAACCTGGATGGCTACGAGCCCGGAGCGCCCGAGCCGTCCACGCCGGCCGACCGCTGGATCTTCAGCCGCCTGGCCAAGCTCGTCGCATCGCTCGACGAGCTGTACGAGCAGTTCGAGTTCGGCGAGATCACGCGCGAGCTGTACTCGTTCTTCTGGAACGAGTTCTGCGACTGGTACATCGAGTTCTCCAAGGGCCGCTTGGCCGCCGACGCCGACCCGGTCGACCGCGCGCGCTGCCAGCGCAACCTCATGTTCGTGCTCGACCAGGCCATCCGCCTGCTGCATCCCATCATGCCGTTCGTCACCGAGGAGATCTACCAGGACCTCCCGTTCGACCGCTCGGAGGACCCGTACCTGATCGGCGCTTCCTGGCCCGACGCCAAGGCGCTCGCCCAGTTCGTCGACGACGATTCCGAGCGCGCCATCGACCTCGTGTGCGAGGCAATCTCGGCCATCCGCTCGACCCGCGCCCGCTACCGCCTGTCGCCCAAGCAGGAGCTCGACGTGGTAGTGAAAGCCGAACCCGACGACGTGAAGCTGCTCGAGGCCCAGCGCGCCCTGGTGGAGAACATGGCCAACACCTCCTCCTTCTCCATCGGCGCACATGCTGCGAAGCCCGAGAGCTCGACGGTCGTGCTCGGCAGCGGCATCGAGGCCTACATCGTGCTCGCCGGCCTGGTCGACTTCGACGCCGAGCGCGCCCGCCTGCAGAAGGAGCGCGAGAAGCTGGCCAAGGACGAGGCGAAGCTGGCTAAGAAGCTCTCCAACGAGGGCTTCCTCGCAAAGGCTGCGCCCGAGATCATCGAAAAGGACCGCGCCAAGCACGCCGACCTAGCCGAAACAATAGCCAAGATCGACGAGCAGCTGGCCGAGTTGGGGTAAGCGTAGATCGGAATAGTATCCCATCTCGGGTTTCAACAAAGGCCAGGTAGCCTCGGGGCGGCGGATGGGCGTAGCGAGGTTAAGCCAAAGGAGGAGCGAGATCCACTTTTTCGCCCGTACTTGGCGAAAAAGTTAGCTCGCGACGACGACGCGTCGAGCGTAGCCCATCCGCCGCCCCGAGGCGGGCGAGCACGTATTCGACAGAAAGCCATGGAGGCAGCGCATGAACATTCTCGTACTCGTTCCGTTTAAGGAAGAGCACATGGACCGCATCCGCGAGGCGGCGGGTCCCAACGCGACCGTCGAGCAGCTCGTGATCAAGAACCCCAAGCCGTTCGACACGACGCTCAAGGATGCGCTCATGCGAGCCGACGTCGTCATAGGCGAGCCTCCGCTCAAGCTGCTCTACGGCGAGGGCGTTTCCGTGAAATGGGTGCAGATGACCTGGGCGGGCACCGACGTGTACACGGACACCGTCCAGGGGTTCCCCGAGGGCATGGTACTGACCAACGTCGCGGGCGAGGCGTACGGCCATGTGATGTCGCAGTACGTGGTGGGCCAGATCCTGGCCATAACCCAGAACCTGGGCATGTACGCACGCCAGCAGCTCACGACGACCTGGGCGGACCTTGGCGAGAACTTCTCGCTCGAGGGTGCCAACGTGCTCATCTACGGCGCGGGCGACATCGGGCAATGCGTCGCCAAGCGCCTGTCGGGCTTCGACTGCGCGCGCATCACGGGCGTGTGCCGCGACATTGCGAAGCCCCGTCCGCACTTCGACGACCTCGTTACGCTCCAGCGCGCCGAGCTCCTGCTCCCCGAATCCGACGTGGTCGTGGGCTGCATCCCCAACTCGGCGCAGACGAAGAGGTACTTCAACAACCGCCGCCTGAGGCTCATCAAGCCGGGCGGCGTGCTCGTGAACGTGGGGCGCGGCAACTTCGTCGACAACGAGGCGCTCAACGTCGTGCTGGGCGAGGGGTTGCTGCGCGGTGCCGCTCTCGACGTGACCGACCCCGAGCCGCTCCCGCGCAACCATCCGCTCTGGCGCAACCCTCGCTGCCTCATCACGCCACACATATCGGGCGGGGCGTTCGGGCACAACGAGGGCACCGAGGAGCGAATCTGCGCCATCTGCTGCGAGAACCTGCGCCGCTACGCTGCCGGCGAGGAGCTCGTCCACCGCGTGTAGCGAGCGCGTTCGGCATAGATGCCCTCTGGGTGCGCGACCTATAAAAGCGCAGGTGCCGGCGGCAATCATTGCACGATATGGGGCATGGTGTACAATGGTGCCACAGCATATAGTACGTATCGGGGGTCTTCGTGAATTCCAAAGATGTTGAGCGGTTTCGTTTCTCCGCGCTTGTTTCCATTGTCATAGCAATCGCATTTCTCATTCTGTTCGCCCCGCAGCTCGCCTACGCGGACGGGGAGGGCGATGTAGGCCAGGAGGGAGACCAGAACACTCCGGCCC
>CACWWI010000097.1 GCA_902764575.1 uncultured Coriobacteriaceae bacterium | reverse complement strand
CTTCGCCTCCTGGATGCCAATCCGGTCGAGGTAGGCCTTCACGTCGGGGATCGGTGCGTACAGTTCTTCGCTCATGCGCTGCTCCTTGCTTTTGCTCGTACTTTCCTGACCGCCCGGGAGCATGCCAGGGCCACCCTTCCTTCTTCGAGAGATCACCTTGCTCTGGCTGTTATGCCCTACGCTTGGTGACCGTTTCAGGGGTGCGCGATAACAATACCATTGATGGGGCTCAAGCGAGTTCACCATGGCCCTATTCGTCATTTATACTGGGTTCGGTGCTGTAATCAATTTGGAAGTGCATGAAAGGGGACGGTATGGCTATTTTGAATAATGAGTCGGGCGAGTATGCGGTGAACATCGTGCAAGATGCCCTGGGGGCTCCTGTGATGGATGCGGATTTCAAGAAGATCTACGACAAGTTCTCGCATCGCATCTGCTGGATTGACGGCCAGGTTGTCCCTGGTTCGTTCCAGATGAACACGGCTTGGTACGATGCCGTGCCCGATCGCGACCCCATCTTCATGGAGCATACGCACGACGACGCCGACGAGCTCATCGGCTTCATCGGGTCCGATCCGTCGAACCCCTACGACCTCGGCGGAGAAATCGAGTTCACGATCGGCGGGGAAGCTCACCTGCTCACCAAGTCGTCGATTATCTTCGCGCCGGCAGGCTTGGCGCATAATCCCATGCGCATCCTGCGCGTCGACCGCCCGATCTTCCACTTCTCGGTTGTCACGTCGCACATGTACGACGGTTCGGGCACGTATAAATAGCGCACTGCTTCAATGATTCGGGCGGCTGAATGGGAGTGGTTTCCGGGCAGCCGCCTTTTTCTTTTACGGGGCCTGGCGTGGGCGTGGGACGGAGTGCATTTGCAGTTCGTAGACGAGCGCTTCGTAGGGCATGTTCCAGAACGGGTTAACGGAGTCGTCGAGCATGGCCTCGGCGTCGCGTGTGTGTTTGAGGTAGTACTCCGCCGTCTCGTAGACGAGGTGCGTGTAGCGGTGGCAGAACCAGTCGAACGTGCTCTGCGGTAGGTAACGCCCGCCGAGCACGAACTCGAGGTCCTTTTTTACTGCGGGTCGGTAGAGCTCGCATACCAGCGAGCGGAACTCCGACTCCCGGCGCTCGAACAGCTTTCCGTAGAACGATGGGCGCGTGAGCACGCTTCGCACGAGCGCCTTGAAGAAGTCGCCGAAGTCGAGCGTGCGCGCGCCGATTTCGCGGTGCACGTAGTACGGCAGGACTTCGGCATTGGGGTCATCTTCGATTGGGGCGAAGAGCAGGTCGTCTTCCGGGAACGACCGCACGAGCTCCTCAGCGAGGTCCTTACGGAAAACGTACAGCGCAACATCGTACTTGCTGGGGAAGTGGTAGTAGAACGTGTTGCGGTTGATGTCAAGCTCCTTGATGAGCTTTGCCACCTGCACGGAGCGCAACGAACCAGCTTCCACGTTCGCGATGAAAGCCCTGACGATCGTGTCTTTTGCGGTGCTCTTTGCCATGCGTTCATTGTACTAGACACATTCTGATTCTGACCATTTATCTGCTTCGGCCCCTTTTCCAAAATGGGAACAGGAGCAATAGCTCCAAATCCACTCCAACGAGGGCGGGCGAGCAAGGAAGAGAGAGCGCTGTTGTCGGATTCGGGAAGCCAGAGGCGCGCGAACAGCGCGGAGTTAGCATCCGGCGCTCCGGATTACCCCGATTACGCCTTCATCCGCTACTTCAGGGAAGGCTACATCGAGCAGCCCTTCAGGCAGGCTTTCATCGGCACGGAAGAGGCCATCACGTATGCCGAGGCGTATCTGCGCACTAAGGCGCTGGTCTGGTACTTCGAGCATGAGCTGTCGATAGGGCCCGATTCGGTGGTTGCGCTGGCATCCGAAAACGTCGTGGACCTTCCCATCATCATGGCGGCGGCCCAGGTGTGCGGTGCCATGCTGGTGCTGTGTTCCCCGCGTGCCGAGCTCGTGGAATACGAGGCGTATGCGCGGCACGTGAACCCCGACGTCTACATCGTGTTCCGCCCCGACGCCTGCGATTGGCTGGCGGACAAGTTCCCCGACATGAAGATCGTCACCCTGCGCTGCAAGCACGAGGGCTATCCTTCGATCGAGGGCGCGATTTCGGATAACAGGGTGGCCGGCATGGCATACGAGCCGACCATGAAGGGCGAGGCGCATATCGTCCTGTTCTCCTCCGGCTCGACGGGCAAGCCCAAGGCGATCGTCAACCGCTTCTCGTCGTTTCACCATAACGGGTGCATAATCGCGGAGGGGTACCGCGTGACGCGCGATGACGTGCTGTACCTGCCCGTGCCGTTCTTCCATAGCTACGGCATGATCGGGCTGTACACGGCGCTCCCGAAGGGTGCGACTATTGCTTCCATCCAGAAGTACCACCCCGAATCGTCGCTCACCCTGATCGAGACCGCCCGCGTTACGGTGTATTTCGGCGTTCCGACCATGTATCTGCGCGAGATGCGCATCAACGAAGATGACGAATGGGACCTGTCGAGCTTGCGGATCGCCAAGATCGCGGGCGCGCCGTGCCCTGAAGCGGCGGCGGCCGAATACGAGCGCCGCTATGGGTGCAGGATGCTGCCGTCCTATGGCATGACCGAGGTGGCGGCGACCACCACGATGGCCGATTACGACGCGCCTCTGCACGTGCGCGCCGCCAGCGTGGGCAAGCCCATCGACGGGGTGCAGGTGAAGCTCGATCCTGAAACCGGCGAGCTGCTGTGCAAGTCGGTTGCGATCATGGACGGGTTCCTTCTGGACGACGGCACGCTCGATCCGGGCGTCGACGAAGATGGGTGGTTCCATTCGGGTGACGTGGCGGCGCAGGACGAGGACGGCAACTATTACATCACGGGCCGCATCAAGGACATCGTCATCCGCGGCGGCGTGAACATTTTCCCCGCGGAAGTCGAGAACGTCTACCAGCAGCACGAGGGCGTTGCCGAAAGTTGCATGGTGGGCTATCCCGACCCCGAGCTGGGGGAGCGGACCTGCCTGTGCGTGGTGGAAAAAGAAGGGCACGACGAGTCGGTCGTCGCGCTGCGCGATTACGCCAAGGGGCGCTTGGAGAAGTGCAAGATTCCCGATGTGGTGATGAAGGTCGATCAGCTTCCGAGATTGACGAGCGGGAAGACCGACAAGGCGGCGCTCCGGAAATACGTAGAACAGTCGATTGCAAGCAGCGGCCGGGCTAGGTCGCGGTAGGGCAAGGAGAACGGTAATGGAGCTGACGGACGGGCAAAGGCACGTAATCGAATTGGTCGACGCGTTCTGCGACGAGTACTTCGACGAGGACTCCATCAAGCAGTGGTGCAGGTCGCGCGGAGTTCCGACGCGCTTGTACGATGCGTTCTACGAGAGCGAGCTCGGCAGCTACGTGCTTCCCACGAGCGTGGGCGGCAAGGACTGCCCGTTCCTCGATAGGGCGACGCTCATCATGGCCATGGTGCGCCGTGCGGGCGCTTCGCTGCCGTTCCAGTCGGACATGACCGCGCTCGCGCTGCTGTCGTCGATGCGCCAAATCTCGCAAGACGAGATTATCGAGGACCTGTACTCGAAGACGGGGCGCGTGCTGTTCTCGCAGGCGTTCACCGAGCCGAACGCGGGGTCCGATACGCAGGCCGTGCGCACGCGCGTGACGGCCGATGCCGGCGCCATATTCCTCGACGGCGTGAAGACGTTCGTGAGCTCGGGCGAGTTCGCGGAGAACACGCTCGTGCTGGCGCGCGACCCCGTGTTCGGTCAGCTCGACGGCGGTATGTCGCTCTGGCTCGTTCCCATCCGCAGCAACGGGCTGTCGACGAGCCCGCTCAACACGGTCGGGCAGGAAATGCTCGCATCCGCCTCGCTGAGCTTCGACCATGTGGAGCTCGATCCCAATTGGCAGATTCAAACCGAGGGCAAGCTGAACAAGATGATGAAGCGCCAGTTCGGCCTTGGCCGCGTGCTCGTGTGCGCTTCGAGCGTCGGCTTGGCGATGGCGGCGCTCGATGACGCGATCGTCCACGCATCCGAGCACACGGTGAAGGGCCGCCAGCTTGTGAGCTTGCCGCAGATCCAGGAGAAGCTCGCCGACATGGAGGCCCAGGTGCGCAGCATGATGGCGATCACCTTCGAGGCGGCGCGCACGGCCGACCGCAACACGCGCGACTTCGACCTGGACACCGCGCTCGCCAAGCGCTACGTACCCTCGATGGCAGCGGAGGTCGCATCGAGCGCGCTGCAGGTGTTCGGCGGCATCGGCTACACGGACCAGACGCGCGTCTCGCGCATCTGGCGGGATTGTCGCGGCAACCAGATTGCCTGGGGCACCGACGAGGTCATGGCTGGCGTTGTTGCCAAGTCCATTGTGCGCAAGGCCGGGGAGCGACGCTGGTAGGGAGCAGCTTGTCGGGTTTGGCCCGGTTCCGGTAGCGTTGCCCCCTGTGTTCGCCATAAACGAGAAAGCGCCCCGCTAGGCGGGGCGCTTTTCAGCATTGCCTGTAAAGGGCAGATTTACTTCAGGCGCTCGGTGTAGAGCAGGTTGCTGCTCTTGTGATAGCCTTCGGTGCGCAGCGGGTAGGTGATCGTGCCCTGGATCTTGGAGTCGCGGATGACTGCCTCGATGACGTCGTTCATGGACATGTTTGCGTAGTCGCGGACGGTGCTCTTCTGGCTCATAATGACTTCCTTTCTTCGATAGTTTGGTTTCGAACCTCTGCAACCATACCTCGCTCGTCTGCATTGTCAGGATTAATATCGTGAGCGGCATAGTAGATGTAGACTATGTGACGTGAACAAGAACATATTATTGGGTATAATGCCTGATGAGGAGGGCACGAGTGAGGCTGTTGCAGGAATAGCAACGCGTTGCTAACTTTGCAACAACTATCCTCGCAGCAATGTGGCATACCCCAAGGGGTACGGAGAGCGGGCGCGCAGGCGCGTGGTTGCTGGGAAGAGCGGATGAACATCAACCATCTCATAGAATTCGTGTACCTTGCCGAGACGCTCAGCTTCAAGCGAACGGCAGATTACTTCTACGTCAGTCGGTCTGTGATCAGTAGGCATCTCGCGACGCTCGAGGACGTGCTCGGCGTGAAGCTGTTCGAGCGTGGGAACCGGTCGGTTCAGCTGACCGAAGCGGGCAAGGTGTTCTACCGCGAGGCGCAAACTGTCTTGCGTGTGTATTCCAATGCGGTCGATCGTACGCGCGAGGCGGGTAGGGCAACTTCGCGTACCGTGAGGATAGGCTATCTCAAGAACGCCGCGAGGCCCGTGATCATCCAGTTCGTCCGTTACATGCACCACAATCATCCCGAAGTGCAGCTGGACTTGACCTGCATGGAATACAGCGAGCTGCGTCGCGCCATGGAAGAAGGCAGCGTAGACATCGCGCTTGCCGTGAACGTCGATCCGAGCATTTCGCGCAACTATCGCTCGACCGCGATATATACCGATCGATTTTACGCGGTCATGAGCAAGGACCATCCGCTTGCTTCGCGTGTGGAAGGCGTCGACATCGGCGAGCTTCCCGAGGAGAAGCTGCTCTTGCCCGACAGCTTCATGTTCGCCGGGCTCAGCGAGCTCATAGACGAGCTCGTGAACGCCAAGATGCAAGTGACGGCGCGCGAGTACTACCGTGATATCGACATGCTGTATTTGAAAGTGCAGGCCGAGGGATTCATCGCGTTCTCGTCGAGCCTCAACAACGCCATGTTCGGTGACAGCTTGGCTATCGTGCCCGTGACCGGCGTCGACTCGTCGTTCACCGTGAGCGCGTTCTACGGCGACAACTTGTCCGGGGATGCGTTCAAGGCCTGCCGTAAGGGTTTCGAGTCGTGCCGGGAGGTTATGACGACCACTGGTGAAGATGCGAACGAGGCCCCTATCGGTTTCACGCTCTCGACGTTCGATTAGCGTTACGCCCCGCTTCCTGCACTCCTGCCATAGGCCGGGCAGCGGCGATTGCCCTTTTGGCTGCGGCAAGTGCCAGTTACTCGTGCCCTGTGAGACGGGCATTCCCAACGCGCGGTTCGCCTAGAGCGCGCCGTTGTGGAGGATCATTCCGACGAAGCGCACGCGACCGTTCTCGAACGAGTAGTCGAGGCCTGCGCGCTCGCAGGTCGCGCCGACCGCTACGCCATGCGCCGAGAGCGATTCGCGCCGCCGATCGGGTTTCATGCAGGGCGCGTTGGGATAGGAGCACGGGCTGCACAGGTCGCAGCCGCCTGTCGAGAATTCCACCACATCGGCGAATTCGGTGCGCATGACGTCGGCGAGTTGGTCGAGCTTGGCGTTATGGCGCACGTGGGCCTCTTCGATGAGGTCCCAGTCCTCATAGTGGTCGACTCCCTCGCGCACCGTCTGCACGATGACTCCCGCGTCGCGCGATGTGATGTCGTTCAAGATGTCCTCGAATACGCCCACGCCAGGTGGGCACGTCCAGCACGACCCGTATTTGGGGCACGCCTGAGGGTTGCATGAAGCGGTGAGCTCCCGGCTCGTAACCACGTCATCTGCGCGAATTGCGGCTACGTGGTCGAACCCGATTTCGCGGGCGGTCGTCTCGACGTCCATGATGGGCCTCCTGCCCGAATTCTGGTGTCGTTAGTCATCATACCGCCTGGTCGCGACCGGGACCATATTCGAGCTGGCGCGTTTTGCAGAGATGCAAGCGTTGCAGGAAACGGTATGATTGCGGGAGAAGCTGCGGCTTCAAGACAAGGCGTCTACTGCGCGCCCATGTGTAAGAGGGATAGGGCGGGATAAGATGAAACTGGAGAAGCTTCCCCACGAACTGACCGTATGCAAGGTCGAGTCGCTGGCCGACGTCGACTTGGCAGGCGATGTGTTTTTCATCGGCAAGACGAGCGACGAGCTGTCGCTGGTGTGCGAGACGTGCGCCGTTCCCGAGCATACCGTTGCGCGCGAAGACGGCTGGAGGGCATTTCGTATCGTTGGTACACTCGACTTTTCCCTGGTCGGCATTCTGGCGGAGATAGCGGCCGTTCTCGCGCAGAGTGGCATTGGGATCTTCGCCGTGTCGACGTACGATACGGACTACATTCTCGTCAAAGCAGAAAATTTCGACGTGGCCGCCGATGCGCTGCTTGCCGCAGGGCACGGCATCGTTTAGGAAGGGGGACGTTGCATGGCGGCTGCGGGCACGACGCGGCGAACGCTGCATTACTACTGGTGGGCTACGCGCAGGCACTTGGGGCTCTACATCGGCATGATCGTCTCCACGATCAGCTTCGGCGTGCTGCTCTCGTATGGAAATCCCCTCGTCATGAGCCTCATCGTCGACCGCATCTCGGCGGAGCCGGTCGCAGCCGACCAGGTGTTCCAGGTGTTCGGGCCCTACATCCTGGCACTGCTGCTCATCAACGTGTTCGGCCAGGCGTTCAGCCGCCTGCAGGACTACACGCTGTGGAAGCTCGAGATCGCCGTGTCCTACGACCTAGCCACCCTGTGCTTCGACTGCCTCTGCAACCAGTCGGTCAGCTTCCACTCCAGCCGGTTCGGCGGCACGCTCGTGTCGCAGACGTCCAAGTTCATGGCGGCCTACAACCAGTTGGTGGAAGGCATCAACTTCCCGTTCCTCCCCGTGCTCGAGTCGGTCGTGTTCATCTGCATCATCCTGGGCCCGCGCGTTCCGATGTACGTGATAGTGCTCATGGCGCTGCTCGTGCTGTACGGCACGGTGAGCTACCTCATGTACCGGCGCATCCTCAACCTGAACGAGAAGGCGGCGGGCGCGCAGAACCAGCTTTCGGGCGAGCTTTCCGACGCCAACCGAGAGGTCGTGGCGCGCGATAGCAAGCGCATGATGGCCAGCCTCGCGCGCGGTATCATCACGTCTGTCATCGCCGTGACCATCATGGCCATCGTCACGGTCTTCATCGCGGGCGGTAATGCGTGGTTCGGCATCTCGCCTGGCACGCTCGTGCTCATGTTCACCTACACGTACACGGTTACCAACCAGTTCAACTTCATCAACAACGGCCTGCAACGGCTCAACCGCGCGTTCGGCGATGCTTCGGGTATGACAGCCGTGCTCGACGAGCCGCGCTTGGTAGCCGACGAGCCAGGCGCACCCGACCTCGAGGTGCGCGAAGGCGCCATCGACTTCGAGGGGATCGGTTTCCACTACACGGACGGCGATGCCGAAACCGTCGTGTTCGATGGCTTCGACCTGCATATCCCCGCCGGACAGCGCGTGGGCCTCGTGGGCATGAGCGGGGCGGGCAAGACCACGCTCACGAAACTGCTGCTGCGCTTGTCCGACATCCAGGAAGGGCGCATCCTGGTGGATGGCCAGGATGTGTCGAAATGCACGCAGCAGTCGTTGCGCCGCCAGATCGCCTACGTGCCGCAGGAGGCGCTGCTGTTCCACCGCACGGTTGCCGAGAACATCGCCTACGGCAGGCCCGATGCCTCGTTCGACGAGATCCGCGAGGCGGCGCGCCAGGCAAACGCGCTCGAGTTCATCGAGAAGCTGCCGCAGGGCTTCGAAACCATAACCGGCGAGCGCGGTGTGAAGCTCTCAGGCGGGCAGCGCCAGCGCATCGCCATTGCGCGCGCCATGTTGGCAGACTGCCCCATCCTGGTGCTCGACGAAGCCACGAGCGCGCTCGACAGCGAGAGCGAGCGGCTCGTGCAGGAAGCCCTCGCGCGCCTGATGGCGGGGCGCACGAGCATCGTCGTCGCGCACCGCTTGTCTACCGTCGCCAGCCTCGACCGCATCGTGGTGCTCTCTGATGGCCGCATTGCGGAAGACGGCCCTCACGCCCAGCTCATCGAGCGCGGAGGCGAGTACGCCCTGCTTTGGGACCGTCAGACGGGGGCCTACTTGGAATGAGCGAATGAGACGAAGGGGACCGGCCTTTCAACTCACTTACTTCTTCAGGATGAAATCGGGGCTCATCTCCTGCCAAGCGTCCATGCGGCGACGCATCTCGGCCTTGCTCTGCTTGTCCTCTTGGAGGGCGAGGAGCTTCCAGTCCATTTGCCCGAGCGCTTCGACGACTTCGGAGAGCTTGGCGTAGGGGATGGAGATGACGAGGCGGCCGGCGGGGTAGACCTTGCGGCGGCTCATGCCGTGGCCCATGCCGGATATGACGTAGTTCACCTTGCCGGTGACGTAGGGATAGCCGAACAGCCACGCGCAGGACAGGACGGGGGAGGCTGTGCTCTGCCAGAGGTCGCCCGAGATGTAGCTCGTGGCGCGCATGATCACGCCCGCCTGCTCGATGTCGGCGACGCAGAGGAGGATGTCGGGCTCGAAGTCGCACAGGCGCAGCGGGCAGAACGCCACGAAGTTGACCGCGCCCGGCGTGAGCGTCTTGATTTCGTGGTATAGGCGTGCATTGGGCGCTTGCGTTCTGAACACGCCGAAATCGACGCCCGCTTGCCCGCTCGCGGCGAGGGGCGGTTTCTCGATTTGGCCCATGATCATCTTGCCGAAGCAGTTGTCGTCGTCCTTGGTGGTAAAGAACGCGCGGTCCTCCACGGCGGCCTTCTTCGCGAACTCGCAGAACGAGAGCGTCTCGTCGATGTGCTCGATGCCCTCGGGCTGGCTGTAGCAGTACTTGATTGCCACGGGCTGGTATTCGCAGCCCAGACGGTAGAACAGGTCCTTCGCTTCCTGGGTGAGCATGCTGTGCTCCTTCGGGTTGGTTTTGCCTCCGCTGCAATGGTAGCGCAACGTTAGCGGCCTTTCAGGCGCTTTCGTTCGTCGCGCACGACGATGAGGGCGAATGCCAGCGATACGGCAGCCGCGCAGGCCATGACCAGGAACACGGGCACGAGGCCGAACGTGTCGCCGATGAGCCCCAGGCCCGGCGAGGCGATGCCACCCACGCAGGTGGCAAGGCCGTACGAAATGCCCGATGCCGTGCCCAGGTGGTTGGGCAAGAAGCTCTGGCTTAGCGTGACGGTGGAAGGATAAGACAGGTTCATGGCGATGGCGACGAGCACCACGACCGCGATGGTGACGGGCAGGAAGGGCATCGGATACGCGTCCCGAGAGCAGGGTGGCTGCCACGCCGACGAGCGAGTACACCGTGATCATGAGCGAGCCCACGGCTTCGGGTTGCCCCAGAACACCGACGACGAACAGCGGGATGAACGACAGGCATCCGTAGAAGATGATCGAGCGGATGGAGAGCGACGCGATGACAACCGAGAACATCCCCCAGCGGTCCTTGCCGTTCTCGCCTTCGACAACCTTTTTATCCACGAGACCGAACGCCTTGAAGCGCTTGTTCAGCGACAGCAGGAAAAGGGCATAGCCGATTGCGGGTACGAGGAACACGACGGTGCCCGCCATGCCGAACGCGCCCAGGAACACGGCGGTCAGGACCGGCCCGATGGCGAAGCCCACGTTGCCGCCCACAGCGAAGATGCTCATGCCGCGACCCTTGTGCTCGCCGGCGGCCAGGTTCGCCAGGCGGCCTCCTTCGGGGTGGTACATGGCGATACCGATGCCGCTGACGATGGCGGAAGGCACGATGACGCGCAAATCGGGCGCCAGTCCGATGCCGAACATGCCCAGCCCCGCCAGGAACACGCCCACGGCCATGACCCAGGGGCGCGCCTTGCGATCGCCCAGCACGCCGAACAGCGGCTGCACGATGGCCGACATGATGGTCGAGCCGAAGATGACGAGCGACACCTCGGCGTACGAGAACCCGTCGTACATGACGAGGAACGGCAGCACGGCCGTGAGCGCTCCCTGGTTGATGTCGGTGCACAGGTGCCCGCCCATGAGCGCGTACAGGTATTTTTGGTTGCCGCTCTGCTCCATGATGCCCATTTTAGTCATCGTTGCCCCCAGAGCAAGCCCCGGCGCGTTCGCTAATCGCCGAACATCTTGTATTCGCTGATGAGGTTCTTGGGCTTGCCGGCGACCCAGCGCTCGGCGTCCGCGAGCTCCTCGGCGCGGAACCCGTCGTCTTCGATGAGGCGCTGGGCATAGGCCCTCACGTCGGCGAGCAACGACTCGATATCGTTGTCGTATTCGCTGCGCAACCGGCTTTTCAGCAGGCCGTAGATCTGCGCCTTGTCGAGGATGCGCGTGCTGCGGAACGTGCTGCAGAGCCAGGCGTGGAGGACCGTGGTGAGGTCGAGCCCGCAACCGCTTTCCCGCACGAGCCCCTCGAGCGGGAGCCAGCAGCGCTCGAAGACGCCGTCGTCAGCGCGCCCTTGCGCCTCGTCGCTCACGACGATGAAGTTGCGGGTGCGGTCTGCCGTCGAGAGCGCCATGCCCTTCGAGTTGAGGCTCTCGAACACGAGCTGGGGACTGTCGTCGTGGGCGAGCAGGATACTCGCCACCTCGAGGCGCTTGAGCCCGCGCCAGAGCTGTTGCGCATCGAAGCCTGGTTCCTGCATCTTCGCGTAGAACAGCTCCAGGTTGTCGATGAGGCGTCCGGCGGGTGCCTCGGGCATGTCTGCCAGCCCCAACAGGGCGTACAGCGTGTCGCGGTCCATGAACGACAGCGCCAGCTTGCCCGTGACGGCCGCTCCCGACCCTGTGCGCAGGTATCGATCGAACAGGTCGGTGGCGGACATGCCATCAACTTTCGCGCTCGTTTCGTCGAGGTGGCGGGCCAACGCGCAGAGGAGCAGCGACATCGTGGTCATGCGCTGCTGACCGTCAATGACGTCGAACTGCTGGGCGCCGTGCCAGGTTTCGGCGTCGGCGGAGTACAGGAGCATGCCCATGAAATGGGGCTCCGATTCATCGTTTCCCCGCGAGCCGGCCGCCATGATGTCTTCCCAGAGCTCCTCGCATTGTCGGGAGTCCCACGAGTACACCCGTTGGAACACGGGGATGGCGAACCGAGCGTTCTCGGTTCCCATGAGGTCGAGAAAACCTTCTTGTCTAATCTGCATCGTCGTCTCCTACCATTGCGGGTCTACGCCGAAGTGCTTCGTGTAGTAGTCGTAACTCTCGGGGTTGTCCAGCTCCATGCGGGGGCGGTCCGACACGCGCGTCTTGTGGCCGAGCTTCGCCCAGTCGGCGGTCTTGTACTTCTTCACGGCGTGGTAGCGGTAATGCTCGGCCCATACCAGGCAGAATGCGTACAGCTCCTCCAGCAGTGCGTCCACCGTGCCCGTGTACTCGTCTTCGCAGAACGTCTTGAAGATGCTGAACGCCGCATCGTCGCCGAACTTGCGCACTTGCTTCAGGCGCACGGCGAGCCATCCCAGGATGGCGTTGTTCAGTTTGAGCGAGCCCGGGTCGTCGCCGAACACGTTCGTGATGGGCTCCCAGTACTTCTCGAAGAGCCGCTTCTGCTCGGCATGGCTTTCCGCGATGAGCAGGAAGTTGCGCACGAGGTCGGCGGTCACGAGCGGAACGCCCTTGGAATTGAAGCTCTCGAACACGACGGGAGCCTGCGCCGGGCGGTCGAGCTCGGAGGCGATGACGAACAACGAGTCGAGCCCTTGCCAGAGCAACGCGGGGTCGAATCCGTCCGCGCGCATCTTGCTTGCGAAGCCCTCGAAGTTCTCGACGATGCGCTGCGAGGCATTGTCGGGTAGGTCGGCGTCGTGCAGCACTGCGTCGAGCGTCGCGCGGTCGGCGGGCGAAAGCAGCAGCTTCGTGCCGTGCTCGCCGTCGAGGAACGTGCTGGCGATGTAGGCTGAGTCGATCCCGAACAGCTGGGTGCCGGTTTCGGCCATGAAGCGGGCGAGCGCCGCAAGCACGAGCGTGATGGTGGTCAGGCGCTGTTGGCCGTCGACGACAGCGAGCTCGCGGATGCTCCCACGCTCTTCTTCCAAGTAGATGAGCGTGCCCATGAAGTGGGAGCGGTGCGCCCGCGCCGCACGCATGAGGTCGCGCCACAGCTCGTCGCATTGCGGCGCGTCCCACGAGTAGGCGCGTTGGAACTTTGGGATGGAGAAGCGCACGTCGGGCGCCCCCATCAGCTCGAGAAGCGATAACTGCTTGATTCGCATGGTTCTCCTATCTCCGGACGGCGCCATCGTAGCAAAGGCTAAGCGGTGGGTTTTCCGTCGTTTCCAAATATCGTACAATCTGTTCGAAAATGTTTGGAATTGGAGGGAAGCCATGGGGAAAAGGGCGGCCAAGTACGTGACGCGCACTGACGATTCGGTGAAGCAGGCGCTGCTGAAGCTGCTGGCGGAAAAGCCGCTTGCCGAAGTGACGGTGTCGGAGCTCGCGCGCGAAGCGCATGTCAGCAGGTCGACCTTCTACGAGCACTTCGGGAACCCGGGCGATGCATACGACGCGCTGGTCGCCGACGTGATGGCCGACATGGCGCCGCTCATGAGCCAGGTTGCCTGCTCGGACGGCTTCCGTTCCGTGGGCAGACCGTTCTGCGCGCTCGTGCGCGATGCGGGCGATCACACGCCGGCCGTGCGCGAGGGCAGGTTCCTCGACTCGGTGCTCATGCAGGAGGGGGCCTATGACGAGCACGATTTGCATGGCCTGCTCGTCGATGCCGGCTACACCGACGACGAGGCGCGCGCCGTGTGCTCGTTCCAGATGTCGGGCTGCTTTTCGGCCGCACGTTCGTCTTCGGCTTCCGCGGAAGAATGGCAGCAAATCCGTGCCGTCATCGACCGCTTCATCCTCGGCGGCATAGCCGCGTGCCTGGCTGCCAAGAAAGGGGCGTAATCCCTATTGCAGGGGCGGGACGGTCATCGTCCTTGCCCTTTGAAGCCTGCAGTTCTGTGCAGGTCGGGCATACGCCCTCTGGCTCTTGCTAGCGGGCCTGCCGAACAATTTTTCGCCCATGCACAAGGTAGTAGATGACGATGGTGGCCACCGCGACCGCACTGAGTGCGAGGTACATCTCACGGTAGGTCAGAAGTTCCAATACCGCGCCGAGTATCATGGGGCCGAACCCCGACCCCACGTCGAGGCCCATCATGAACGTCGAGTTCGCACGGCCCTGCTCGGCCTCGGGCGCCTCACGTGCGACGACCGCCTGCACGACGGACTGCGTGACGCCGACGCCGACGCCCAAAAACGCCGCGGCAAGTAGGAACACGACCCCATTGGGGGCGAGCGCGATAAGCAAGAGCGCGACGACGAGCGATGTCAGCGTGAGGTACATGATGGAGTTCTCACCCGATCGGTCGACATGCCTTCCGGCAAAGGGTCTGAGCACGACGATCACCGCCGAGTACACCAGGAAGAAGACCGAGATCGTGGCGAACTGCTCGGCCTCGGCATACCCCACGACGAACGAGCCCACACCCGAATAGCAGAAGAAGACAAGCGTCACGACGCAGGTGATGGGGATGGCGCCGACCTGCACGAGGTCGCTCAGGCGCGTGCGGCGTTTGGGCCGCTCGGGCTGCTTCACGCGGGGG
>CACWWI010000096.1 GCA_902764575.1 uncultured Coriobacteriaceae bacterium | reverse complement strand
GGGGGTTCCCCTCGGCATCCACCCTCGTTAATATTCCCCGCGGGAAACCGATTTCCCGCGGGGAATTTCTTTCCCCTGGGGAAATCAGTTTCCCGCGGGGAAGGCGAGCGGATCATTTTCCCCTGGGGAAACCGATTTCCCGCGGGGAAGATGATTGGGCTGACTATGGCAGCAGGTATGAATGCAGCGGATCGTAAACAGGGCGCCTTCCGGAGAGGTCAGAGCGGAACAGGGTGATGCGCGAGACGGTGCCAGCGGCGAGCGTTGGCATGGGGAGGGTGCCCTCCGTCAAGTTGGCTGCGCGCATGAGCGTGACGTGGGGGAGGAAGGTCTTCTCGTCGAAGGAGAAGCCTTCGCCGCGAAGTGCGTCGCGCACGCCTCGGGCGATTTCGGGAAGTGCGCCCGCATCGCTGAACCCCTGCCAGAGCGTCGCCTTCGACCGCTTACCGAAGCAGCCGAAATCGCCTAGGGCCACGGTGAACGAAGAGAAGCCGCTGCAGCCCCGTTCGAGGGCGAAGCACGCCCCGTCCACTCGGCTTCCGCCGACTTCTCCGAGGAAGGCCAAGGTCACGTGGAACGAGTTGGGCGCAACGTAGCGGCCGCGCACGCAGCCCCTCAGGAGCGCCGAAGTTTCGGAAAGCGCCTCGCATATCTCAGCGGGGAGCTCCGCTGCCACGAACAACCTCATAAGGCAACCCCCTATCAGCCGCTTGCCCGCCGAATGCCGAAGAGCCCCTTTCAGCGTCCCGACCGTTTTCCCCGCGGGAAATCGGTTTCCCCTGGGGAAATCAGTTTCCCGCGGGGAAGCCGTCGCCGCGAAGGCTCTCTTGTTCCCGTGCGCGTTCGAGCATTCGGTCGTATTGCGCGTAGAGCTTCTGCGTCTCGTTCTCGAGGAAGTAGTAATGCACGATGTAGGGCACGAGCAGCACCAGGAGCAGCAGCGCGAGCACGCCCAGGATGGGCTGCGGCACGAGGACAGCCGCGACGGCGCTCGCGAGCTCCATGAGCGCGAACGCGAGCGTCACGAGCAGGTGCACGATCCGCTCGTGCTGGAAGAAGGAAACCTGCACGAGATGCTCGTCGATGATCTCGCCCCAGTCCAGGTCAGGCGCATCGCTCTCGAGGAGGTCGTCGATGCGCCGTCTGTATTCCACGAGCCTTTTGCGCATCCACGCCCCTTTCGATTCTCTGCTATCATCCTACCATGAACGAAAACGGGGGTTTGCAAGTTCATGCTGGTTCTAACTGATGCGATGCGGGTTTTCACGGGGTTTTCGGCCCTCACGGTCATAGCCCTCGGATCCGGGGCCATCTTGTGCGCCACCAACCGCTCCATCGGCAAAAGGGAGCGCAGAGTGTTCCTCGTGAGCATCATCTCGCTCATGCTCATCACGGCATTCGATTGGTTCGGCTACGTGACGAGCGGTAGCCATCCCGAACTCCGCTGGCTCCATACGGTTCTGATGGCGGTCACGTTCGCTATCGCGCCGTTCATCCCCGTCTCCATCGCGCACGTGATCTTCCCCGATTCCCACGACCGGCTGGCAATGATCGTACTTACGATCCATACCGGCTTCCAGCTCATCAGCATCTTCGGGGGGTTCGTCTTTTGGGTCGACGAGAACAACGTGTACCACCGCGGGCCCTTCTACATCGTCTACATGGCGGTCTACACGGCTTCGTCGGTCTACCTGGTGGTCGAATCCATCCGCGCTGGGCGCACGTACCAGCAGGTCAGCTTCGTCGCGGTCATTTCGATCCTGATTTGCTTGGCCTCCGGCGTGCTCATCCAGGTCTTCAATGGCGACGTACGCACGACGTGGCCGGCGGTCGCTGTTGCGGTCATGCTCTACTTCATGTTCTACACCGACATGATTTTTCGCAGCGACGCGCTCACAAAGCTGCTCAACCGGCACAGCTTCGAGGAGTTCCTCGCCAGGCCCACGCTACCGTGCGTTTTCGTGATGGTGGACGTGGACGACTTCAAGCATGCGAACGACACCTACGGGCATGCGTTCGGTGACGCGTGCCTGGCGAACATCGCGGGCATGCTGAGGCGCATTTTCGGGGGCGCGGGTCTGTGCTATCGAACGGGTGGTGACGAGTTCGTAGTCATCATGACCGATCGGCATGGCGAAGTTGACGGGTACATTGAGAAGGTGAAGGCCGCGGTGGAGGAGGCACGGTCCAGTGACGAGCGCCTGCCCGGCGTCTCCGTGGGCTACGCGTTCGCAGACAAGGACTGCGAGAGCGTCGTCAGCGTGCTGAACGAGGCCGACCAGGCAATGTACAAGTCGAAGCGCCTGGGCAAGCGAGAAAGCCGTTAATTCTATCTGCGCTTGACCACAACAACAATCAACATCTTCCCCTGGGGAAACCGATTTCCCCAGGGGAAATGTCGTGGCTAACATTTCGTGCCTCCTTCCCCTCCTCATCTTCCCCGCGGGCAACCGGTTTCCCGCGGGGAAGATGAGGGTCGTTGCTCCCCGCGGGCAACCGATTTCCCGCGGGGAGCGTGGGCGCGGGTGATTACCCGTCTTCCTCCTGTACAATGCTCGCAGACAGATGAGGGCGATAGGAGGATTGGAATGAACGATTTCGTGTTTTGCTCGCCGACCCGGTTCGTGTTCGGTCGTGGATACATCGACCAGACGGGGAAGGAGCTTGCGAAAGCTGGCTTCGGCCGCGTGCTCATCGTGTTCGGCCAGGGCTCGGTTGTTCGCTTGGGACTGCTCGCGCGCGTTGAGGAGTCGCTTGCGGCAGCGGGCGTCTCGTATGTGGAATGCGGTGGCGTGCGACCGAATCCCGAGGTGGAATGGGTGCGCTCTGCAATCGAGACGGCGCGCGCCGAGAACGTGGACGGCGTGCTTGCCGTCGGCGGGGGAAGCGCGATCGATGCCGCCAAGGCGACGGCGTTCGGTGCGCCCTACGACGGTGATGTCTGGGATTTCTTCGTGAAGAAGCAGCCCATCGGCGAGTGTCTTCCGATCGCGGTGGTCCTCACCATTCCCGCGGCGGGGTCGGAGGCGTCGAGTTCATGCGTCATCAGCAACGATGCGGAGAGCCGCAAGGTCGGCACGAACGGCGACGTGTTCCGCCCCAAGCTCGCCATCATGGATCCCGAGGTCACGTTCACGCTGCCGGCCTACCAGACGGCAGCCGGGGTGACCGACATGATCGCCCACATTTGCGAGCGCTACTTCAGCGGCGAGGGCCCCGTTCCCGTCACCGACAATCTCGCGTGCGCGATCGTGCGCGCGCTCATGGAGGTCGCGCCGCGCGTCATGGAGGACCCCGAGGACTACGATGCCCGCGCGAACATCATGTGGGCCGGCATGCTCGCCCATAACGACCTGTGCGGATGCGGGCGCTCGGCCGTGCCGACGGCGCGCGCAGGCGGGTGGGAGAGCCATGCGATCGAGCACGAGCTGTCGGCACATTATCCGCAGGTCGCACATGGTGCGGGGCTCGCGGTGATCCTCCCCGCATGGATGCGCTACGTGTGGCGCGCCAACCCCGAGCCGTTCCTTGCGTTCGCGGCCGACGTATTCGGAATCGAGCCGGTGGACGAGGACCTCGCCCCGCGCGACGAGGCTGTTGCCGACGCGGTCGAAGCTGCCATCGACGAGCTGCAGGCCTTCTTCGTGAGCATGGGCATGCCGAAGTCGCTCGGAGAGTTCGGCGTGAGCCCCGACTGCATCGATTCGCTGCTCGAGACGCTGGAGAAGAGCAAGGGCGCCGAGTTCGGCGGCTTCCGAAAGCTCACCATGGAGGACGCCCGCGCCATCTACGCCTCAGCGTTCTAGCTGCTGCCCAAGGCCTGTACAACGTTCCCCGCGGGAAACCGGTTACCCGCGGGGACTTTTCGTTCCTCCGAGGTTCGAGGTTCTTCCCCGCGGGAAACTGATTTCCCGCGGGGAAGAGCGCCGCTCCCTCACACGTCATCAAAAGGCACCTCCCAGACCCACCAATCGTATACAATAGCCCTCGTTTGCTTGAGAGGACGGCTATGCGCAGCGCGGGCGAAAACGGGAAATACGGCCTGATATTGGCAATTTACCTTATCGGATTGCTCATCGGCGGACTCTACGTCGGCATGGTGTCTCCCGTGCGCACGGTCGTGCAGGCGGATTTCGGCATCGACAGCACGCTCGGCATCTGGATGATCAACATCTATACGTTGTTCTACGCCGCGCTCATCCCCGTCATCGGCAAGATCGCTGACCGGCGGGGCAGGGCCCGCGTGTTCACGGTTTGCGTCGGAGTGTTCTGCGTGGGCGCGGTGATCTGCGGCCTGTCGCAGAAGGTCGGCGGCTTCGGCCTCCTGCTCGTGGGCCGCGTCGTGCAGGCAGTGGGCGCGGGCGGCATGATCCCCGTGGCCAATGCGGAGATCGGAACGACGTTCCCGCCCGAGAAGCGCGGTATGGCGCTCGGCCTCGCCGCCGTGGTCGTCGGCGTGTCCAACGTTCTCGGATCCGTCGCCGGAAGCGCGGTGGTCGGCGCGTTCGGGATCGAGAACTGGCCTGTTATGTTCTACCTGTCCATCCCGTTCTGCGCAATCGTGATCGTCGCTGCCGCGGTTTTCCTCCCCGCGAGCCAGGTCGATGAGGAACCTGCGCGGATGGACGTGGCGGGCTCGGTTCTGCTAACCCTTTCCATCCTCTTCCTGTTGCTTGGCGTGAAGGGGATAGACTTCGGCCAGGCGGGCGGTCTGCAGCATCCCGCTACGGTCATCGCGCCGTTCCTCGCCGCGATTGCATCGCTGGTGGCGTTCAGGCAGGTCGAGCGCAGGGCAGAAGACCCCGTGTTCCACCTCGAATATTTCCACAGCCGGCCTATCGTCATCACCATGATCGTGTCGTTCTTCATCGGATGCTTCGTCATCTCGCTCGTCCTGGTGCCGGAACTTGCCGAATACGCGATGGGCGACCCGCTGGGATCGGGCGGGTATTACGTGCTGGCGATCGGCGTCACGTCGTTCGTGACCACGCCGATTGGCGGCAAGATCATCGACAAGGTGGGCCCCAAGCCCGTTCTCATCGTGGGGTTGGGCATATCGATCGCGGGGCTGCTGTTCCTGACGTTCATCGCCGTGGCCGCCCCGAGCTTTGGAACGCTCGTCGCCGGTCTCGCCATCGTGGGCGCCGGCATGGGGATGGCCATGGGCGCTCCCACCAACTACATGATCCTCGAGAGCGTCGACCCCAAGGACAGCACCTCCGCAATCGCGACGATCACGCTCATTCGCCAGATAGGGACATCGCTCGCCCCGGCGATTTTCGTAGCCCTCATAGCCTCGGCGCCCGGTCTGGCCGGCTATCAGCGCATGCTCCTTTGCGTCGCGGCCTTCAACGCCCTCGCCCTCGCGACCATACTCTTCTACCAATCGCCCAAGCAGCAATCAGAATGAGCTCGTCTCTTAGCTCGCCTTTTCTCCCCGCGGGAAACTGATTTCCCGCGGGGAACTTGGTTGGCGTCCGATATGCGGGCCCCAAGCCTTCCCGTTCTATCCTCCCCGCGGGCAACCGATTTCCCGCGGGGAAGAAATGGCGATGCGGGTGTGGAAAACAATCATGAGCGACAGGTGAGGGCACGCGTCCATATCGCGTGCCTGAACAGGGGCGTAAGACACGTTGGAATCCGTGTCGGATCTGAGGGGCCGATTTGTGCAAGATATGCTGTATTGAGCCAATCGGCTGGTAAGGCTGATGTTAGGTCGGGGGGAATCGGGGCGGACACCCCCGTAGATGCCCCGTAAGGTCAGCTTGTTAGCATCGTCTCAAGCCCCAGCGCGCCCATACGCTGGCGGCGAGGAATCGTCCACGAGAAGGAGGCTGATATGGCAACCAAGCAGCGCGCCCAAAGTTCGACGGGCTTCTACCACGTGTTTCACCGGGGTGTGAACCAGTTCGACATCTTCGAAGACGATGAGGACAGGCAGTACTACCGCGACCATCTGCATAAGTACGCGCGCGATCTCGGGGTCGAGGTACATGCCTGGTGCCTCATGAGCAACCATTCCCATCTGCTGCTCAAAGCTGACCACGAAGTTCTCCCGGTGTTCATGCGGCAGCTGGGTTCAACGTATGCACGGTTCTTCAACAGGAGGCACGCGCGCTCGGGCCCGCTTTTCGAAGGACGGTTCGACAGCGTCTGCGTCGAGTCGGACGAGCAGCTCATCTCGGTGGTTCGCTACATTCACCGAAACCCCGTTCATCACGAGGAGGAAACCCTGTTCGGCACTTACCCCTGGAGCAGCTTCAAGGAGTACGTCGCCGGCGCGCCCGAGCTATGCGAAATAGCCTTCGCACTGGAATTGTTCGGCGGTGTTGATTCATTCGTCGACTATCACGAGGGGTGGGACGAGAGCGAGCGGCACCTCGATATGGACACCCTCGGCAGGATGGGAGACGACGAGGCGCGCCGCCGCGCCGACTCCGCGCTTGAGTCAGCGGGGTTCCAGGTGAAGGCTTCGAGCATAGGGAGGCTTCCCAGGAAGCTGCGCGACAAGGCGCTGATGTGCGTCAAACGTGCGGTGAACTGCTCGTTGCGCCAGCTTCAGCGACTGACGTCCATAGCGTACTCGGCGATAAGGAACGCGGTTGCACCTGGGAGGGAGGGCCAGGAAGGCTCGACAGAAGGGGAAGCCGCTTCTTCATCAAGGGCCGAGCTACATGCCTCCCTTGCATTTGCTCGCCCGAGACCGGGAGACCGCAAGAGCGCCTCATCGCCGCCTTCGGCATGCGTTGCAACGCCCTCGAGTGTTGGCGCGACCTGATGCGTTGCCGATAGGCTTCCTCCGGGAGCGGCCGAAGTGCGAAAAAGCTCTCCCCGCGGGAAACCGATTTCCCGCGGGGAGCAGCAGCAACCAGCTTCCGATGAGACGAACCCCGAAAGCACACGGCCTCTACGCGATTATGAGGTCGGCGCCGTCCGTGTCGTAATCCCCGAGGGCGACTGAGCGGATGGCGGGATCGTCGTAGGTCGAGAAATAGTACGTGTTCGTGCGGCACGACACACCGCCCGTGAAGATGGTCAGCTCAAAGTCGCCATCGGTCATGCGCGCTGCGCCGTCGATCATGGCCACGCCGGTGAGCGTGTGGAACAGGCGGCTAACGTTCTCCTCCTCGGTGCCCTTCTGCGGGTAGTGCGCGTTCAGGTACGCCACGCGCACGAAGCGGCTCGGTGAATAGTAGTCGCCGGGCAGGCCGCGCATGCCGCCTCCCGAACCGTAGGCGCTCAGCTCGGCGGTGCGCCAGCTCAGGGGGCCGGGCACGTCGGGCGTCACGTTGATGTAGTTGCGCACGTTCTCCGCATGCCAGGCGAAGCCGGGCTGGTTCGTCAGCACGTCGAAATCGTCGTGGAACACCTGCATGCCCGCCGCGGTGTACTCCACCACGATCGAACGCTTAGCGTCGCCGATGATCCAGTGGAGCAACGACGAGGGAAATTTGTCGTTGATAGGCTTGTCGACAATTGCGGCGTTGGCCAGCGCGGCCTCCACCTGGTCGACCGTCTCGAAGTTGGCGACGACCCACAAGGGGAACTCGTAGGCCGCGATGTTGACTTTGCCCTCTACGGGCCCTGGCGCGTACTGGGCGTAGCCTGGGAAGTTAAGGCCTGCGACCGCGAGCCCCGCATCGTTGGCGCAATCGAAGTACAACGGCACGTTCTCCTGCACGATTCCCATGCCGATGGTCGCGTGCTTGATGCGCGATACAGCCCCGAACGGCGATGTTGGAGCATAGCCGGTGGGGGTGATGACCACCTTCTCGCCATACGAGCAACTCCAACCCATCCTTTCGCCACCATACGAACCTGCCTATATGATACCGCAGCAGAGAGGGGCCGAGCGCATTTCGTGGCGACCACGGCTTACGGCTTCCTCCCCGCGGGAAACCGGTTTCCCGCGGGGAGGAAGTGCGGGAGGAAGTGCGGGGCGCCCGCAAGGGCGCAGGCGCATTTGCTATCATGAATTCCCATGGCACCAGGACTCCAGGACATAGCGCTCGCATCGGACGACCTCCCCGCGAACACGCAGCTCGGCGCGTTGGCGGAGCGCGCGTTCGCGCGCGGCGCAAACGCCGACGAGGCGTTCTCCCTGTTCCTCGAGTACGAGGAAGCGTGCGGCATCGAGCTCTGGCCGCACCAGGAGGACGCATGCTTGGCCCTCGCGCTCGGCGATCACGTCATCCTTGGCACGCCGACGGGCAGCGGCAAGTCGACGGTCGCGCTCTGGCTTGCCTTTCTCGCGATGGCGACCGGCCAGCGCATGTACTACACCGCGCCCATCAAGGCGCTCGTGAGCGAGAAGTTCTTCGACTTCGTCGCCCGGCTCGGCCGCGACAACGTGGGCATGGTCACGGGCGACGTGTCCATCAACGCCAAAGCCCCCGTCATCTGCTGCACGGCGGAGATCCTCGCCAACGAAGCGCTGCGGTACGGCCGCGACGCCAACGTGGCCTTCGCCGCCATGGACGAGTTCCACTTCTTCGGCGACCGCGAGCGCGGATGGGCCTGGCAGGTACCCCTCCTCACTCTTCCCTACACCCAGTTCCTGCTGATGAGCGCCACGCTCGGCGACACGTCGGCGATTGCGGCGAAGGTCGAGGAGCAGACGGGCCGCCCGATCACGACGATCGCCGACGCCCCGCGCCCCGTGCCGCTCGAGTACCTGTTTGCCGACGACACGTCGCTCGAGGGCACGGTCGAGCTCGCCATGCGCCGCGACGAGGCGCCCATCTACATCGTCCACTTCTCCCAGGACGAGGCGCTGAAGAGCGCCCAGTCGCTCGCGAGCTTCGGCATCTCGTCGAAGGAGCAGCGCGAGGCCATCAAGGCCGAGCTCTCGGACGGCCGCTTCACCACGGCGTTCGGGAAAACCCTCAAGCGCCTCCTGCTCATGGGCGTGGGCGTGCACCACGCGGGCATGCTGCCCCGATACCGCCGCACCGTGGAACGCCTCGCCCAACTGGGGCTTCTGCCCGTCATCTGCGGAACCGACACGTTGGGCATGGGAATCAACGTCCCCATCCGGACCGTGCTCCTGACCGCGCTCGCGAAGTACGACGGCTCACGTGTCCGGCGCCTGAACGCCCGCGAGTTCCACCAGATCGCGGGGCGCGCCGGTCGGAGCGGCTTCGACGTGCAGGGCACCGTCATCGCGCAGGCCACGAAATACGACGTCGAGCGCAAGCGGGCGCTCGCGAAGGCCGGAGGCGACCCCAAGAAGGCGCGCAAGATCAGGACCTCGAAGCCCCCGGAGGGCTTCGTCGGCTGGAACGAGGACACGTACCGCCGCCTCGTCGACGCCGTGCCCGAGACGCTCCGCCCGCGCATGGAGATGACGCACGCCATCGCGCTCGCCGAGGTGGAACAGGGCGGGCCAGCCTGGCAGCGCACCCACGACCTGGTGGACGCCTCGTTGCAGGCCGACGAGCAGAAGGAGTCGCTGCACCGCCGCGTCGACGAGGTGTTCGCGACCCTCGAGGCGGCCGGGCTCATCGAGAAGGAAGACGCGTGCGGAGGCGAGGGCGAGCGCTGGCGCGTCGTGGGCGAGGTGCCGGAAGGGTTCGCGCTCGACCAGCCCCTTTCGCCGTTCCTCCTCGCGTCGCTGGAGCTGCTAGACCGCGAGGGCGAGGGAGCGGGCACCTACGCGCTCGACGTGATCTCGATGGTGGAGGCGACGCTCGAGCAGCCGAGGCAGGTGCTGCGCGCGCAGGAGAAGGAGGCGCGCAATGCGGCCATCGCCGAGATGAAAGCAGACGGCGTCGAGTATGAGGAGCGGATGGAGCGGCTCCAGGAAATCACGTACCCCAAGCCCCTCGAGGAGCTCCTTCAGGAGGCGTTCGCGCGCTACTGCGAGGCGCTGCCCTGGGCGCTCGACTACGAGCTGGCGCCCAAGTCGGTGCTGCGCGACATGGTGGAGACCGCGAGCGATTTCAAGACCTACGTGCAGCGATACGGGTTGGCGCGATGCGAGGGCATCCTGCTGCGCTACCTTTCCGACGCCTACCACGTTCTCGATCGCACGGTGCCCCCCGACGCGTTTGACGAGCGGCTCGACGATATCGTGTGCTGGCTCGGGTGGCTCGTGCGGAGCATCGACTCGAGCCTGTTCGACGAATGGGCGGGAAACGACGAAGCCGGCACGGAGGACGCGGCAGCGCCGACCGCCGAGGACACCGTGGTGGCGGACCGGCGCGGTGTGACGCTGCTCGTCCGAAACGCCCTGTTCGCGCGCGTGCGCCTGGCAGCCTTGGGGAAGGTCGAGGAGCTCGGCGCCCTCGACGCCGACTGGGGCTGGCCCGCCGCACGCTGGCAGGAGACGCTCGAGGCGTTTCTCGAAGAGCACGAGGAGATTATTATCGACGCCGACGCCCGCAGCGCGCGGTTCCTCGAGATCGACGAGTCGCCCGAACGGCCCGAGCACGTTTGGCGCGTGCGTCAGATCTTCCTCGACTCCGACAGCGACCTCGATTTCCGCATTGAAGCCGACCTCGACCTCGATGCCACGCAAGAAGAAGGTCAGGCAGTCTTCAAGAACTACCGCGTCGGCTTCGTCGAGGACCTCATCTAACCGCGCCCTACCGCTCCCGCCCTACCGCTCCCCGCGGGAAATCGGTTTCCCCAGGGGAAGATTCCGGGGCATTTCCCCGCGGGAAATCAGTTTCCCGCGGGGAAGTCTCCTACTGCACGAGGCAGGCATCGAGGCGCGCTTCGATCGCTTCGCGGTCCATGTTGCGGCCGATGAACACGAGCTTCGTCATGCGCTCGCCGACATCGAAAGGCCCGTTGTCGGTGAAGCTGCGCTGGGCTCCGGCCTGCTCCAGGATGAACTGCGTGTCGGGATACTGGTCGAGCCAGGCGAAGCCCTTCGTGCGGACGACCTCGCGTGGCCAGTTCGCCGCAAAGCCCGAGAACGCCTCGGTGTTGAACGGCACATGCCGCTCGTACACGAAGGTCGAGATACCGTACTCGAGGACCTCGTGGCTGTGATCGTGCTCATGCCCGTGATCGTGGTCGTGATCGTGCCCACAGCTGTGCCCATGCTCCTGGCCGGAGCGTGCGAACGTGTCGAGCCATGCGGCAGACCGGTACACCGCGTCGAAGTCGAAACGCTTCGTGTCGAGGAGCTGGTCGAGTGGGACTGCGCCGTGCTCGGCCTCGACTAT
>CACWWI010000095.1 GCA_902764575.1 uncultured Coriobacteriaceae bacterium | reverse complement strand
CGTCGTCTGCGGGGTCATCGCAGCGCGAGGTTTTCTGAGTTTTAGATCCGCGGCTCTGTAGGCCGCGCAACCCTCATATACCTAACTGACGTTGCACCTAAAGATCAATCGCGCAGATACGAAGACCCCGAAACCGCATCTGGTTTCGGGGCCTGGCTAAGCGATACCGCGCACATATCGTCTGCTTAGGTAAATGGCGTTGCGAAATCCTGTCCCGCAACCAGGGAGCGGGATCGCCGACCCCGCTTTCCGCAAACAAGCGCATTGGCTAGAAGGATATGCCCACCGATATTTGCAGCGCGTAGAATACGAAGCGTCCGGCAAGGATACCGGCGAAGGCGAGGATGACAGCGATCGCCGATGCCGCATTGCCGCCCTTGCCGAGCGCAGCAGCAATGACAGCCGCGCATGCGAGAATCAGGCAGGCAACTGCTACATAAAACGCACCGGACGCACCCGCAGCAAGGTCTGTGCCGGCTACGAAAGCGTTCGAAACGCTCCCCGCGCCTGAGTACATGAGCGCCAAACCTGCAACGGCCAGTACGGCGCCTATCACGGCAAATGCGATAAGCGCACTCTTGAACGTGCCGTCAACCGCCGCGTCGAGCGCATCCGAGAACGCCAGCACGCAAGCGCCCATCGCCGCACCGCCGAGCAAGGCGTAGCCGATCATCTGCGCGACAGGCCACGGCGTCGACCACGTCGGGATCGTGGCCATGCCGTATGCCAGCCCCATGAACACGGCAAACAGCACAGCGAGCACTGCAGTCGCGCAGATCAGGCCCTTGCGAGCGCCGCCGAGCTTGCCGGCAAGCCCCATTATCACATATGTGGCCATAGCTACGGCGAACAGCATCGCCACGGCCAGCTCGTTGCTCATCGGGGAGCGTCCCAGCCCGCCGAACACGCCGAACGCCGCCATAGGATTGGCCAAATGGAAGAACGCCGCAATGAAGCCGACGACCACCACGATTGCCGGGACGAGCGTCAGCTTATCGATGCGCGCTAGTTGTCCGTCGGAAAACTTCGCCGTGAAAAACGCCGCGGCGAGCGAAATGAACGCACCTGCGCCAATAGACGCCAACGTCGTGAAGAGCGCCAGGGGCAGTTCGTGGAATGCCGTTGCCATGTTACATCACCTCCAAGATGTTAGAAATCGCCACGTCGGTCGCAACCGGCTGCATGCTCACGCATTTCTTCAGGTACAGGTTGGGACCCGTGAAATCCTCCGCGGGCAACGGTGCAATATCGGCACGCCCCTCGCCGGAAGGCAGTTCGTCTATCGGCGCGAAGAACAGCGCACGTCCCGAGCACGCCTCGACGCAGATGGGCTGCATGCCGGCAGCTACGCGCTCGGCGCACCCGTTGCACTTCGCGGAATGGCCAATTTCCTTCGATACCGTCGGTGCGTCGTAGGGGCACGCCATCGCACAGTAGCCACAACCGATGCACTTCGCCTTGTCAACCGAGACGATACCGGTATCGGTATCCTTGTGCATGGCGCCAGTCGGGCACGCGTGCGTGCAAGCAGGTTCGTCGCAATGGTTGCACGACATCGACAGGTAGTATGTGTAGGAATCGGTCGTCCAGAAGCCGGCATCGTCTTGTTGCCAGCTGCCGCCCTCGACCTCGTACACATGACGGAACGAGAAATCGACCGGCAAATCCTTGTAGTCCTTGCACGCCAGCTCGCACGTCTTGCATCCCGTGCAACGCGTGGCGTCGTAGAAGAATCCGTACTGGGTCATGATTTACGCACCTACTTTCTTGACTTCGCAGATGCTGCTCTGCTGGCCAGTTCCCTTAGAGACAGGATTGACATGACGGCTGACGAGCGTATTGATGCAACCTCCCTTGTCGATGCCGTTCGGGTCAGGGTCGTACCAACCGCCCTCGGGTAGCGCAACGGCACCAGGCACGATGCGGTTGGTCACCTTGGCCAGGATGCGCACCTCGCCACGGTCCGTGACCACGCTCACCGTATCGCCGTCGGCGATTCCGCGCGGCTCGGCGTCGGCGGGATTGATCCACAGCTGATGCGTCGCGCTCTTCTGAATGACCTCATTGTTGGCGTAGGTCGAGTGCGTGTGGGCGCGGTAGTGGAACGAGAACAGCTGCAGCGGACGCTCGTCGGTCTGGGTTCCCGCGCCTTCGAAGCCGGCAACGTACGCGGGAATCGGCACGATGGCGTCGCCCTCGGGCAGCTCCCACTCCTTTGCCAGCTTCGCCAGTTCGGGCGAGTACACCTGGATTTTGCCCGTTTCGGTCGCAAGCGGATTCTTCTCGGGATCCTCGATGAACGGATCGGTGCTCGCGTCGATGTCGACCTCGCGCTTGTACATGCCCATCGCCACGCCCTCGTCGTAGGTGGGAAGGCCGTCGACCTGTTCGCGCAGTTCATCGTAAAGCTTGCGACACCAGTCCTCGCGTGTCATGCCACCCTCGGAGTACTCTTCGTAGACTCCTAGGCGCTTGGCCAGTTCGCCGCACACCTCGTACACTTCGCGGCGCTCATACAGCGGTTCGCGGATGGGCTGGCCGAACCAGATACCCAAGCTGTCGTTCATCTCGCCGGCGGCTGAAAGCGAATAGGTCTCTTGAGGCGTCAGATCGGGCAGAATGATGTCGGCGAACTTCGCCGAAGGCGTCATCATCACGTCGTAGCATAGGATGAACTCGCATAGGCTATCGTCGCGCAGGATCTCGGCCGTGTAATTGATATCGCCATTCTGACCTGCTGGCATGTTGTTGCCATAGTTCACGAGGAACTTGATGGATGCGGGCAACGCATCCGCGCCCTTGATGCCATCCTTCTTGGCGGTGAGCGCCGGACCGTCCTTGATGGCCTCGGGCCACAAATAGTTGGGAAACTGAGCCTGTATGGGATTGTCACCGGTCGGCAGCGAGGACAGAGGGAAACCCGCATTGCCCTCGTGGGTGCCTGCGTTGGTGCCGGGCTTGCCCACTTGGCCTACCAACTGCGGCAGCAGCATGACGGCGCGCGCCGCGAAATCGCCGTTGGCATGACGTTGCATGCCCCAACCCTGTGCGACGAACAGCGGTTTCGCCTCGCCGATTTCCTTGGCAAGCTGTTTGATGCGAACCTCGGGGATGCCGGTTATCCCGGCGGCCCAGGCAGGAGTCTTCTCGACCATGTCGTAGCCCTTGCCCATGATGTAGGCGTAATACGACGAGTTCTTCGGCGCGCCCTTCGGCAGCGTGTCTTCGGTGTAGCCCACGCAGTACTTCTTCAGGAACTCGCGGTCGGTAAGGCCCAGCTCCTCGAGTTCGTGTGCGATACCGGCCACGAGCGCCGCGTCGGTGCCGGGGCGGATGGGAATCCACTCGGCGCCCTTGTTGGTGGCGACCTCGTTGCGGCGCGGGTCGATCATGATGACGCGCACATTCTGCTTCTCCATGGCGACGTTCAGGTCGTAACCGGCGCCATCACCGCCCATACGCATATCCATGACCGAGTCTCCGAACAGCACTACGAGCTGATTATTCTGTAGCGACTTAAACGAGCGACGACCCCAGCTGTCACCGTAGGTGAACGGATTCGACCCGAAGTTGATCGCGCAGTTGGAGTAGTTGCCGTAGCGCGTGACCTCGCCGCCCAGAAGGTTGAACAGGCGGAAGAACGGGTTGTTCATCATGATGTTCTGCTCGACGCCCGAGCATTCCTGGATGAAAATCGCCTCGTTACCGTAGGTCTCCTTGATGCGCGTGAACTCGCTTGCGATGGTATCGAGCGCCTCGTCCCACGTGATCTGATCGTAGACGCCCTCACCGCGCTTGGTGCCCTCACGGCGCTTCAGCGGGTAGTTCAAGCGGTCCGGATGGTCGAGCCAACGTCGGATCGAACGCCCGCGCAGGCACGCGCGCATCTGGATGTCACCGAATTCGGCGCTGCCCGTGTTGTCGGACTCCACGTATTTGATGGTGTCGCCAACCATGTGGAAACGCAGCACGCACGCCCCGCCGCAGTTCACGTGGCAATGGGACCACACGATGCGCTCGTCGGAGCCCTCGTCTGCAAGCGCTTGCCCGACGGCACCAGACGCTTGAGGCGCTACGGCACACGTGCCCACCCCAACTGCGGCAGCAGCGCCGACCGCACCCGTTGCCTTCAGGAAGGTCCGCCGTGTCAAATCGGTCTTTGACATATACTCCCTCTTTCATTAGTAGTCGATATAAACTCCGTACTTACAATGATGAAAGAGGCGTTGGCGTTTGGCAATAACGCAGTAATAGTGGATGTGCTACGGTTTTACGTAGCAAGTCAAAACCGCGAAAGCGAGTTCAGTCCCACAAAGAGAGTCACAGCTCGTGATACAAGTCGGGTTCGTGAGCCACCATCCAGAGTTTCAAGTCGTCAAGGATGGGAATGAGGCTGCGTCCGGCATCGGTAAGCGAATAGTCAACGCGCACTGGCATGGTATCCTGAATCTCGCGCGCCACGAGCCCGCTCTCCTCGAGTTCGCGCAACGAGTTCGCTAGCATCGTAGGACTTATCCCGGTCACCAGGCGCTTAATGTCGCTATAGCGCAGCGTTTCATTGTAGTGGAGCGTGCATAGCACCTTGATCTTCCATTTGCCGCCGATATGACGAAACATCGCATCCGCAGGGCAGGGATCGAGACACGGGCAATCTTTGACTATGTTGAGCCGCAAATCCATTTCCATTGTGTTCCTCCCCGCCGCCGCAAAGAGTCCGCCTAAGTGCTTCAATGGCTAATTTGATACAGATAATATATCGAATACATCATCGGTATTGCAAGGGAAACCGCGTTCGAGGTAAGCAGGCGCTCGAATCAAAAGGATCGTTTTGTTCTCGACCGACAACATGCGCACGGGCGAGCACCCATGCCAGACGGTTATTGCGCAGCGAGGGTGAAGGTCAGCTTCACGGGATTGTTGTCGCTGTAGGCGAACCCGGCATTGATGTTCTCGGCGGTGGCGGTCACGTTGTCAGACACGATAAAGCCATCCACGGCCACGCGGTAAGTGAAGCCCTCTTCATAGGGGATGTCGCCCCCCCGGCAGGTTGCAACGTCCTCGATGTTGCCGGCCCGCACGACCGAGAAGACGCTTGGCAGTTCCGATTCGTCCAGAGACGAAGCCCAAGGCGGCACCTGCTGTTGCGATTCGTACATTTCCAGACTACCGCACAGCGCGTGGTTCCAGCCCATTACAGTTCTAATCGGCCTTAATCGGATTTCGTTTGATGCTCCGCCCCGAAGGGGCTAGCATCGGATGCAGCCCCGAGGGGCCGCCGACCGGCCGCCCCGCATGGCCGTCTGCCCCTGCCCGCCCGAGGGCCCGGGGGGTGTTGCCAGCGGGAGCGGTCGCCATCTTGTAGCACTGCTAGGAACCTGCCGGACGATTGTCACGGCCATGTAATGTGGGTGTCGCAGCGGGATGGCCCCGGCCGGCCTACCGATTGGAGGATACCACATGGGCAGGACCAGGAGCATCATCGCCAAACCCGAGGCGGTAGTGGGGCTCGACGTGGGGAAGTTCTCGCACTGGGCCTACGGCATCGGCGCGGCCGGCGAGGTGACCGCCGACTTCCCGGTGGAGAACAGGGAGGGCGCGCTCGACTCCTTCTTCGCCTCCGTCGAGCCCGGCACCCTGGTCGTCGTCGACCAGGTCCGCGACATCGGGGCGCTCGCCATATCGCGGGCCAGGCTCGCCGGGCTCGACGTCGCGTACCTGCCCGGCCTCGCCGAGCACAACGCGGCGAAGCTGTTCGCCGGCGACGCCAAGACCGATGCCCGCGACGCCGAGGTGATCGCCAAGACGGCGCTGGGCATACCCGACGCGCTCAGGCCCGTCCCGGGCGGCTCCGAGCTCGTCTCGGCCGCCAGGCGCCTCGCCTCGCAGCGCGACTTCGTCATCGCCGACTCCACCCACGACAAGAACCGGCTCCGCGCGATCCTGCTCGAGAGCTGCCCGGAGTTCGAGTCGCTGGTGGACCTCTCGGACGAGCGGCAGGTCAACCTGCTCGCGAAGGTCGGGGGCCCGTGGCAGATAGCCGACGCCGACCCGAGGGCCGTGGGCGCCCTCACGAGGGGCGCGCGGCGCGGCGCCATCGACGCGCTCGTCGCGTCTGTTGCCACATTACCTGATCGAACGCGAAGCAGATTACATCGAGCAACGGAAATTGTCGCATCTCTCGTATGAATGGGCGACTTGCTCGATTCCCATAAAGGGAGAAACGTACATCGACTACCTGAATTGCCTGGACAACACGGATTCGATGCATTTTGTTGAAGAGCGCGAAGATGAAAGCGACGTGCTTGTACTACGCCTGCCCTCCTGGTGGCAAGGCACCGAAGAAGAAGAGGCCGGGTGTTTTGACTCGCTTGTCGAGATAGCGCTCATGCAGCTCATCGACATCCATCTGATGCACGTCAAGACATGTTCCGGGAGATACGGAATTCCACATCAGGAAGCGTCTTGGGGGATATCGGCGCTCTGGTTATCGTATTGCAACCGCTTCAGCGGAGCTCGGATTGCGTTCTGCAAAGGCTGCGGACGCCCGATATTCGTCACCGGAGAACGCGGCACGCCACGCGAATACTGCGGTGAGAAGTGCCGGTCCTGGGCAAGGAGACATCCGGGGGAAGTTCGGGGCCTCAGGACGTCGCTCAAGAAGCGCTAAGGGGATGGGCAATCGACCGTTAGATCTTCGATAACAGGGGGGCAACTTGGCTAAGCTGTACGGAAAAGGCACGATAGTAGAGCTTATCGCAGGAAAGAAATACAAGATAACGTTCTCATACGGAAAGGACCCCGACACCGGTGCGTATCGCCGCCATGTAGAACGTTTCCTTGGAACCAAACGACAAGCGGAATTACGCGTCGAGGAGCTGAGAGTCCGCTACGAACGCATTGACGAGCTTAGAAAGCTCGGACTGGACTTCGAAGAGCTCGAATCGTATGGCCTGGACGTCGACATCATAAATAAGCATGGGCATGTCAGATCGAGAGGTCGTTCAAAACCTTGCTCAACGCAAGGAGGAAAGAGCGCACTCGATAACATTCGGCGATTACATCGAACAGTACATGCGCGCGCGGGAGACAATGGGCTGGATCCTCAACAAGATCGCCTTCGGCGCCGACGCCAACCGCACGGCCGTCGACGGCATCAACTCGGTGGATATCCCCGTGCTCATTATCCACGGCGATGCCGATGACACGGGGTGGGCGAACATTGGGCAAATAGAATACAACCCCAAGCAGGAACGCTTCACGTTTACTGACGAAACGCTGCTGCAGAGTTATGAGCAGAAACCAGTCTATTATAGGGTGCGCCGTACCATAACATCAATATGGGGATGGAGAATGGAGTGCGGATATGCTCAGACCATGCTGCCAGCCACACTTGCCTTGCAAAAAGTGACGGAGTTCACGGCACAGCGAAGCCGCACATGGCAGGAGACATTCCACCCAGTTACGCTGAATTTTGCCATCGGCGGCCCCGCTCAGGACGAGGATGGCTACATGATACTGCGCAACGCAGAGGACTGGAAGGCTTTTGCACAAAAGGTCAACGAGGGGCAAAGTTCGTTGAATGCCATAATGGCGGGCGACATTGACCTCGGCACAGAGGCTCTCGCGATGGTAGGTACTACTGACAACCCATACCGAGGAACCTTCAACGGCAACGGCCACGCGCTGATATTCAACCCCAAGGACACCATCAATGTGGAATACGCAGCACCTTTCCGCTATGTGATTGGTGCCCACATTGCGAACCTGCACACCTTAGGACATATTGTCAACAATGCAAAGTTTACGACTGGCCTCATTGGGCAGACCCTCGGCAACGACGACATCATAGTCGAGTCGTGCCATTCGTCTGTCATCATAGATGCAGGCCGACGCAAG
>CACWWI010000094.1 GCA_902764575.1 uncultured Coriobacteriaceae bacterium | reverse complement strand
CGTGTTCAAGATGAAGCAGGAGGCCGACGAGGAGAACGGCAAGGAGGAGGAGCTCGACTGGCGCGGCGAGGTTGCCGTGGCCGGGCATCCCGACGATGACCCGATCCCGTTCGATGGCCGCGAGGAGCTGCTGGGCGTTCTCAAGGCGCAGGTTGCGAAGGGCGTCGCATAGGCGCTTTCCGAACTGTCACCATGCAACAGGGCCCTCGGTCGTCAGATCGAGGGCTTTCTCTATTTGGCTGAACTATAATTGTTGCGATTCATCTTCCGGAAGCATGGCAGAGACCAATCCAGTAGTGGGAATCATCATGGGATCCACGTCGGACATGCCGACGATGGAGGCCTGCATGGCGCAGCTCGACGAGTTCGGCGTGCCGTACGAGGTGAAGGTGGCAAGTGCCCACCGCAAGCCGGCCGAGGTGCACGAGTGGGCGTCGAAGGCCCACGAGCGCGGTATGCGCGTGATCATTGCCGCCGCCGGCAAGGCGGCGCACCTGGGCGGCGTCGTGGCCGCCTACACCCCGTGCCCCGTCATCTGCGTGCCCATGAAGACGAGCGACCTGGGCGGCTTGGACTCGTTGCTCTCCATGGTGCAGATGCCGAGCGGCGTGCCCGTGGCCTGCGTGGCCATCAACGGCGCCAAGAACGCGGCCATCCTGGCCGTGCAGATGCTCGGCACGGGTGACGAGGCCGCCCGCCAGCAGATCATCGACTTCAAGCGCGAGATGGCGGAGGCGTAGCGCCTTCGAAAGGGAGGCGCGCCTCAAGGGTGCGGCAGGCATATCCGCACCAGCTTTCGCGCCGCATCGAGAGGTGAGGCATATGACCAAGAAACTGCTGATGGGAAACGAGGCGATGGCCTTCGCGGCGCTCGAGGCGGGTGTGCGTGTGGTCGCGGGATATCCCGGCACTCCGTCGTCGGAGATCGTCGAGACCGTCGCGCGCTTGCGCTCCTCGGGCACGGCCCGGGGTGTTCACGTCGAGTGGTCCACGAACGAGAAGGCGGCGCTCGAGGTGCTCTTCGGGGCTTCGCTCGCCGGCGCACGTGGGCTGTTCACCTGCAAGCAGATGGGGCTCAACGTGGCAAGCGACGCGCTCATGAGCCTGAACTACGTGAGCGTACGCGGCGGGCTCGTGCTCGTGGTCGCCGATGACCCGGGCCCGATCTCGTCGCAGACCGAGCAGGACACGCGCCGGTTCGCGGCGTTCGCAAAGGTGCCCGTGCTCGATCCAGCGACGCCCGAGCAGGCATACGACATGGTGAAGGCGGCGTTCGAGCTTTCCGAGCGCTTCCACACGCCCGTCATCGTGCGGCCCACGACACGCGTCGACCACGCGTCGGCGTTCTTCGAGCTGCCGACCGTGACCCGCGCCCGGCCCGTGCCCGAGGAAGGCTTCGAGCGAGATGTCTCGAAATGGGTCATCTTCCCCCGCCGCGCCTACGAGGCTCACGGCGAGATCAACGAGCGCCTGCCCGAGATAGCGCGCGTATACGCAACCGAGGAACCGTTCGCGTCGTTCAACCCGTGCGGCGTCGACGGCATCGCCGGAATCGATACAGCCGCTTCGTTCGGCATCGTGGCGTGCGGGATTTCCGCGGCTTACGCGCGCGAGGCGCTCCGCATCGTAGCGAAACGTGCGGCAGCGGCCGACCTCGAGCTCCCGGCGTTTCGCTTCATGCAGATCGGAACGCCGTACCCCTTCCCCGAGGAGCCGTTCGCGACGTTCGCGCAGGGGCTAAGCGACGTGCTCGTGATCGAAGAGCTCGACTACGTGATAGAAGACGAGCTCGCCCGATGGGCGGGCCGTACGCATGCATCGCTTTCCGTCCATGGGAAGCTTACGGGCGAGGCGCGCGACCGCGGCGAGAACGACGTTGACGACATTGCTTCGCGCATTGAGAGGTTCCTCGGCCTGTCGGGCAGGTTGCGCCTTAGGAGGCGCGCCGAAGCGCAGGACGCTACCGTTGCGGCACCTGCCGTTCCCGCAGAAGAGCTGCCGGTGCGGCCCCCGGTGCTTTGCCCCGGATGTCCCCATAGGGGCTCGTTCTACGCCGTCAAACAGGCGTTGCGGGGCACTCCCGCGGTGCTCTGCGGCGACATCGGCTGCTACACGCTCGGCAACGCCAAGCCGCTCGACGCCGTCGACACGTGCCTGTGCATGGGCGCGGGCATCACGATGGCGCAAGGTTTGGCGGTGGCGGACCCCGGCAAGAAGGCGGTCGCGTTCGTGGGCGACTCGACTTTCTTCGCGAGCGGGATGACCGGCTTGGCAAACGCCGCCTACAACGGGCACGACATCACCGTGATGGTGCTCGACAACGCGACGACCGCCATGACGGGCAGTCAGCCACACCCCGGTACGGGCTTTACGTTGATGGGAGTGCAGCGTCCACCGCTCGACATAGAGGCCGTGCTCGTTGCCAACGGTTTCCGCCATGTGTACCACGCGAACCCGCTCGACAAGGATGCATCGATCGTCGCGGTGAAGGCCGCTGTGGCGTTCGAGGGTCCGTCTGCCGTCATCTTCGAGTCGCCGTGCGTCCAGCTGATCAAGCCCGACGAGCCGGTGGTCATCGACACGGAGGCATGTACGGGCTGCAAGAAGTGCATCACCGAGATCGGCTGCCCCGCCATAGGTTTCAATCCCGCTATCGAGGGCCCTCGCAGCGGTTCGCGCGGACAGTCCTTCATCGACCCCGCGCTCTGCAACGGCTGCGACCTGTGCACGCAGATTTGCCCCTTCGGCGCTATCGCGTTCCCCGCGACCAACGCCGAGGAGCAGCAGGGCGATGCTGCGGAATCGCCTGCGGAGGAAGGGGGCCAGGATGCTTAACATCATGCTCACGGGCGTGGGCGGGCAGGGGACCGTGCTCGCCGCCAAGGTGCTGGCCCAGGCTGCGTTGGAAAAGGGCTGGCACGTGCGCACCGCCGAGACCATCGGGATGGCCCAGCGCGGAGGCTCGGTCGTGTCCCATGTGCGCATGGGCGACCAGGGCGAGGAAGTGCACTCGCCGCTCATCGCAAAGGGCACTGCGGACATCATCATCGCATTCGAGCCCGCAGAGGGCGCGCGGATGCTGCCTTACCTGTCGCCGGAGGGTGCGCTGGTGAGCGCGACCACGGCGATTCAGCCCGTCACCGCGGCGCTGAGCAGCGACCCGTACCGAGGCGCGCGCGTGATCGAGCGGCTGTACGGAGCGTTCGACGCTGCTTCGGGGCGGCTCACCATCGTTCCGGACGAAGCCATCCTCAAGCACGTCGGCAACCGCAAGGCGCTCAACGTCGTGCTCCTGGCGAGCGCGATAGACACGGGTCGCATCCCGCTGACGCTCGACGATCTGCGGGCCGCCATCGAAGCCTGCGTGAAGCCCGAGTTCGTGGAGGTTAACCTGAAGGCGATTGACGCAGCGACTGGTCGGGAATAGCCGCAGGGGGTCGTTCCAAGCGGTTGAAGAGTTCATGAGAGGCGGCTGCTATGGTGCCAGGTGCAAACCAGGATCCCAGCGGATTCGCAATCAACGAGATTAAGTGCCCGTCGTGCAATGGTCCGCTCGACTTGCCCGATGGCGCGGACATCGCCACCTGCAAGTTCTGCGGGAGCACGGTGCACGTTTCGTACCGGCGCAAGGAGACGGGTATCGAGCAGGACGGCACGGTGCGCGACAGCAGCACCGGATACGGGCTGTTCCGCGTGAAGGCACAGCCCGGATGGCGCGTTACGGGCGCCTCCCTAGAACGTAGGGGGTCGGTCTCGCGCCCATATGTACCACAGGTACAATTTGCCGATGACGCTGGTGGTTCGGTGACTTTGCAGATGGGCGAGGCCGGCATACGCAACAGTGCGGGGATGAATGCGCTCCTGTCGATGTACGGCGGCCACCTGGCCGGCGTATCGACCGCCAACTACGCCGAAGTCCCTAACCCGCTCAACCTTGCCGACGCGATTGCGCAGAGCTCGGCGGCGAGCGTGGGGGCGTCGCGATTCCTCTTCTTGAGGCAGCTGTCGTCTCCGAACATGGAGCAATGCCGCCAGAACGAGTACACGCGCCTCCAGCGGTTGGCGCAAGCCGAGGGCGCCTCGTTTGCCAACCCCTTCGTGGGTGTCGTCCTTCGCGTCTACGAGCTCGAGATGTCCGGCCAGTCTTGGAAGATGGCGGTGTTCGTGGAGCTCGGTGCCGCGAAGGACGCTTCGGGCCTGGGCGAGGGCTTCGGCACGGGGCTCATGGACGGCCTCGGTGGCCTAATGGGGTCGATCGGCAACCTGTTCGGCGGTGGGAAGCAAGCCGCGCCATACGGGGCGCCGCAGCAGCAGGAACAGCCGCAAGGGATGATGGGCTTCTTACGGGGTGGCGGTCTGGTGGGCAAGATGCAGCGCGACCGTCAAGCGCAGTCGTACCAGCAACCGATCCAGCAGATGGGGCAGGCTGCCCCCATGGGCCAGATGCCCATGCAACCGCAGCCCCAGAAGGCCCCCTCGCAAGGCGCTTCGTGGTGCATTCCCGACTTTCAGGCATACACGGGCTCGGGGACCATCGCCTGGAGCGTAACGTTCATCGCGACGTTCCTGGCGCCGGCAGACCGTTTCGACGGCGAGCTGGAGAAATCGTTCCTTCCTTTCGTGAGCTCGCTCGAGGTGCATCCCGACGTCGATAGGCTCACCATCCAGGTAGTGCAAGAGGAAGCCGGGCGCGTTCAGATGGCTACGCAGGGACAGCTCGCCCGGAACCAGGCGGCGTTCGATGCGCAGCAGGCGGCACATCGCCAGCAGCAGGCGGCATTCGACTCCTACAACCAGTCTATCTCGGACGCGCGCGACGCCCAGCACCGGCAGTTCATGTCGAGTTCGCAGGCGCAGTTTGACCACCATGCTCCCGATTTCTCGGAGGCCATCCGCGGCGTGAACACGTACACCACGTCCGATGGCCGCGAGGTGGAGGTGTCGGTGCATGCCGACCGGGCTTTCGAGAACCAGGCAGGCGACGTCATCGGGACCTCGAACAGCTTCGAACCGGGGGCCAGCTGGACCGAGATCCCCCGTACATAGCGGTCTCTTCCGACGTGGCTTCCTGTTGGTCAGGACAAACGGAGCTTCCGTTGGCCGAGTACCTTCATCTGGTATTGCATATACCCGCTCATTTGCGTTAGATTCTTTTCATACGCTGTGCACGCCTTTAGGGCGCATGCGCGCAAGGGTCTGGGTTAGCTCGTTCGAAAGGTGGCATCATGATCAAGATTGGAATCAACGGTTTCGGCCGCATCGGCTCGCTCGTTTTCCGTGCAGCGGTGAAGTCCGACGACATCGAGGTCGTTGCCATCAATGCGCCGAACCATCCCGCCTCTCAGGTTGCCTATGCCGTGCAGTACGACACCGTGCACGGGCGCTTCGACGGCGAGGTTTCGTTTGATGACGAAGCGGGCGTCCTGATCGTCGACGGCAAGGAGATCAAGGTTCTCCACGACGTGAAGTACCGCGATGCGGCGCTCATCCCCTGGGGAGAGCTCGGCGTGGAATACGTCATGGAATGCACGGGCAAGTACCGCGCGCGCGTCGATGCACAGAAGCACATCGACGCCGGCGCCGAGGTCGTCGTGATCTCCGGCCCCACGAAGATGGACGTTCCCATGTTCGTGTGCGGCGCCAACCTGCACGAGTACGAGCCCGACATGAACATCGTGTCCAACGCGTCGTGCACCACCAACTGCGTTGCGCCGTTGGCCAAGGTCGTGCACGAGAACTTCGGCATCGTCGAGGGCTTCATGACGACCATCCATGCGACTACCGCCTCCCAATCGCCGGTCGACGGCTTCCCCAAGAAGAACTGGCGCCTGGGCCGTTCGGTGTTCGGCAACATCGTCCCCACCACCACGGGCGCAGCCGATGCCGTGGGCAGGGTCATTCCCGACCTCAACGGCAAGATGACCGGCGTTTCCATCCGCATTCCCGGCGCCGATGTGTCGATGGCCGACCTCACCATCCGCCTGGAGAAGCCCGCGAGCTACGACGAGATCTGCGCGGCCATCAAGAAAGCCGCGGAAGGCGAGTTGAAGGGCATCTTGGGCTACACCGAGGACGAGGTGGTTTCGCAGGACTTCCGCAGCGACCCCCGCACGTCCATCTTCGACAAGGGTGCCGGCAAGGCCCTCAACGACAAGTTCGTGAAGCTGATGGCCTGGTACGACAACGAGTGGGGCTTCTCCAACAAGATGCTCGACCTCACCCGCTACGTCGATTCCGTGCGCAAGGCATAGCGCGCGAGACGCAGGCAAGAACGCACGAGGGCCCTCTTCGGAGGGCCCCTTCACTTATAATACGGGCGTTGTCTTTTCGGAAAGGAACGGTATGAGCGTCAATTTGAGCGGCAGGCACTTCCTGAAACTGCTGGATTTCACTCCGGAGGAGATTACGTACCTCGTCGACTTGTCGGAAGAGCTCAAGCGACTGAAGCGCGAGGGCACGCCGCATAGGTACCTGGAGGGCAAGAACATCGTGCTGCTGTTCGAGAAGACCTCGACGCGTACGCGCTGCTCGTTCGAGGTTGCCGGCCACGATTTGGGCATGGGCGTGACGTACCTCGACCCGAAGAGCTCGCAGATGGGCAAGAAGGAGTCGATCGAGGACACTGCACGCGTGCTCGGGCGCATGTTCGACGGAATAGAGTATCGGGGATACGGACAGGAAATCGTCGAGGAGCTGGCGGCCAATGCGGGCGTGCCGGTGTGGAACGGCCTCACTACGGAGTTCCATCCGACGCAGATGATCGCGGACATGCTGACGATCCGCGAGGAGTTCGGTTCGCCGAAGGGGCGCAAGCTCACGTTCATGGGCGATGCAGGCAACAACGTGGCCAACTCGCTCATGGTGGTGTGCGCGAAGCTCGGCATGAACTTCTGTGCGTGCGGGCCCAAGGAGCAGATGCCCGCCGACGACCTGGTGGCGACATGCCGCGCGATAGCCGCGGAGAACGGGTGCGAGATCCTACTCACCGACGATGTGGCCGAAGGTGTCGCGGGCTCCGATGTGGTGTACACCGACATCTGGGTGTCGATGGGTGAGCCTGCCGAGCTGTGGGCCGAGCGCATCCGCCTGCTGGAGCCGTACCGCGTGACGAGCGAGGTGATGGCGCTGGCGAAGGAAGACGCCATCTTCATGCACTGCCTGCCGTCGTATCACGACACGAAGACGACCGTCGGGGCGGAGATAGCCGAGAAGTTCGGCATCGAGGAGCTCGAGGTGACCGACGAGGTGTTCGAGTCGCCGCAGTCGCGCGTGTTCGACGAAGCCGAGAACCGCATGCACTCCATCAAGGCGGTCATTTACGCAACGCTGAAATAGGGAAACTGGCATTACCGCAACATATTGCATATAATAACGAAGTTAACCCAAGTAATTGCGCTATTAAAACGAAGCAGTAAAACGGAGGCAGCATGGGTTCCAGGTACGACTCCTCGGGATATGGGGACTCGCATTCGCCCGACGATTACGGCTATGGTCGCTATTCCGGCAGCGGAATGCGCTCATCCGATGCGGCCGGTGGGTACCGCAAGGTCGATAACGACCCCTCGCCGTACAGCCGCGATTCCTACGTCAGGGAATCCCCGCGCAGGCAGCGCCGCGAGCGGGCTGATGACGAAGGGCAGTTGGACCGCGGCAATCTTGAAGATGCCCCGTGGCGTGCGTTCGCGCGCCGCGATTCGCAGGCAGACCGTCTAGAAGAGGATCAGTTCGCCGAGGAGCCCGAGGAGCAGCTTCCCGCCGAAGATCGTCGCCCCGCTGACCGCGCACGCTTGCGCGCGGAGGCTGCCGCGCGCATTGCCGAGCGCGAATCGACCCCCCGCTCCTCCAGGCGCGAGGCTGCGCCCATGGCACAAGATGCCGCTTACGAAGGCAGGTCGGAGGAGCCTCAAGAGCCCGATATGAAATCGCGGTATAGCCGATCGACCTCGTCGTACGTCGCGAAGAGTCCGTCGGGCGGAAAGAATACGAAGCGCACCGTCGGCATCGTCATCGGCGTGATCCTCGCTGTCTTGCTCGTGGGCGCGGGCGTGGCGTTCGCATACTTCAACGGCATCATCGGCAAGATGAACAAGGGCGTTGACGACAGCGCCCGTGCTGCGCTCGTGCAAACCGACATGGCCAAGGAGCCCTTCTACGTGCTGCTGCTCGGTACCGACAAGTCGCAGCAGCGCGAGGATGACAACGACCTGGACGGCAGCTATCGAACAGACAGCATGATGCTCGC
>CACWWI010000093.1 GCA_902764575.1 uncultured Coriobacteriaceae bacterium | reverse complement strand
GCGACGACGCGTCGAACGGAGCCCGCCCGACCAGCGACAAGGGCGGACGAGCACGGTCGTTACGCGACTTTCTTTATCACGTTTCCCGCCGATTTCATCATCCTATCCTACAGGATAAATCGATAGACTGTTTTACAATAGTCGAAGCATTTTTTCAGCACGTCGAAGGGAAGATCGGTCATGCCCAAGCGCAACGACATCAAGAAAGTCCTCATCATCGGTAGCGGCCCCATCATCATCGGCCAAGCATGCGAGTTCGACTACTCGGGCACGCAGGCGTGCAAGGCGCTCAGGGCGCTCGGTTACGAGATCGTGCTCGTCAACAGCAATCCTGCGACCATCATGACCGACCCGGAGACGGCGGACTGCGTTTACATCGAGCCGCTGAACGTGGAGAGGCTGACCGAGATCATCGAGAAGGAGCGCCCCGACGCGCTGCTGCCCAACCTGGGTGGACAGTCGGGCCTCAACCTCTCGAGCGCGCTGGCGGCAGAAGGCGTGCTTGAAAAGTACGGTGTGGAGGTTATCGGCACGCCCATCGACGCAATCGAGCGCGGCGAGGACCGCGACGTATTCAAGCAGACCATGGCCGAGCTCGGCATCGAGATGGCGCGCTCGAAGGTCTCGCACACGGTAGAGGAAGCCGTGGCCATCGCAGAGGAGCTGGGATACCCCTGCGTGCTGCGCCCCGCCTACACCATGGGCGGCACGGGCGGCGGCCTCGTGTACAACGTCGAGGAACTGCGTACGGTCGTGGCGCGCGGCCTGGCGGCCAGCCCCGTTACCGAGGTGCTCGTCGAGGAGAGCGTGCTCGGCTGGGAAGAGCTCGAGTTCGAGGTCGTGCGCGATGCGAAGGGCCAGATGATCACGGTCTGCACCATCGAGAACATCGATCCAATGGGCGTGCACACGGGCGACTCGTTCTGCGCGGCGCCCATGCAGACCATCGACCAGGCCGTCATCGACCGCTTGCAGGAGAAGTCCTACCAGATCGTGGACGCCGTGAAGGTCATCGGTGGCACCAACGTGCAGTGGGCGCACGACCCCGACACCGACCGCGACATCATCATCGAGATCAACCCCCGCACGTCGCGTTCGTCGGCGCTCGCGTCGAAGGCGACCGGTTTCCCCATCGCACTCATCTCTTCGATGCTGGCCAGCGGGCTGACGCTCGACGAGATACCGTGCGGCAAGTACGGCACGCTCGACAAGTACTATCCCGACGGCGACTACGTCGTCATCAAGTTCGCGCGCTGGGCGTTCGAGAAGTTCAAGGGCGTCGAGGACAAGCTCGGCACGCAGATGCGCGCTGTCGGCGAGGTCATGAGCATCGGCAAGACCTACAAGGAGGCCTTCCAGAAGGCCATCCGCTCGCTCGAGAAGGGCCGATACGGCCTCGGGTTCGCCAAGGACTTCTACGGCAAATCCAAGGACGAGCTGCTCGCGATGCTCGTTACCCCAACGTCGGAGCGCCAGTTCGTCATGTACGAGGCGCTGCGCGCGGGAGCGACGGTCGACGAGCTCTTCGAACTCACCAAGATCAAGAAGTACTTCATCGAGCAGATGGCGGAGCTCGTGGCCGAGGAAGAGCAGATCCGTGCCTTTGCGGCGGGGCATCCCACGCAGATGCTCCCGGACGAGGACCTCGTGCGCGCGAAGAAGGACGGTTTCGCCGACAAGTACCTGGCCCAGCTGCTCGACATCCCCGAGAAGCGAATCCGCGAGCACCGCATCGAGCTCGGATGCACCGAAGCCTGGGAGGGCGTGCACGTGTCAAGCACGCAGGACTCCGCGTACTACTACTCCACGTACAACGCTCCCGATGCCAGCACCGTGAGCGATGGCCGCAAGGTCATGATCCTAGGTGGCGGCCCCAACCGCATCGGCCAGGGCATCGAGTTCGACTACTGCTGCGTGCATGCGGCCAAGTCCCTCAAGAAGCTCGGCTTCGAGACGATCATCGTCAACTGCAACCCCGAGACGGTATCGACCGACTACGACACGTCCGACAAGTTGTACTTCGAGCCGCTGACGGCCGAGGACGTGCTGTCGATCTACGAGAAGGAGAAGCCCCTCGGCGTCATCGCCCAGTTCGGCGGCCAGACGCCGCTCAACCTGGCGAGCGAGCTCGAGGAAGCCGGCGTGAACATCCTGGGTACGAGCCCCGAGATTATCGACCTCGCTGAGGATCGCGACCGGTTCCGCGAGGTCATGGACCGCCTCGGCATCCCGATGCCCGAGGCAGGTATGGCCGTCGACGTGTCCGAAGCGCTCGACATCGCACATGAGATTGGCTATCCGGTGATGGTGCGACCGAGCTACGTGCTCGGCGGGCGCGGCATGGAGGTCGTGTACGACGACGAGAACCTGCGCTCGTACATGGCGGCCGCCGTGGGCGTCACGCCCGACCGCCCCATCCTTATCGACCGTTTCCTCAACCATGCGCTCGAGTGCGAGGCGGACGCCATCTGCGACGGTACGCTGGCCTACGTACCTGCCGTCATGGAGCACGTCGAGCTCGCGGGCGTGCATTCCGGCGACTCCGCGGCTATCCTGCCTTCCGTCACGATCTCCGACGCGCATCTGGCAACCATCAAGGAGTACACGCGTCTCATCGCCGAGGCCATGCACGTGCGCGGCCTCATGAACATCCAATACGCCATCGAGGGCGACAAGGTGTACGTGCTCGAGGCCAATCCGCGCGCATCGCGCACGGTGCCGCTCGTCTCGAAGGTCTGCGGAATCCAGATGGTGCAGATCGCTACGGACGTCATAACCATGCCGCTGACGGGCCGCACGTCGCCCGTCCCCGCGCTCAAGGACGTCACGTACAACCACTACGGCGTGAAGGAAGCCGTGTTCCCGTTCAACATGTTCCCGGAGGTCGACCCGATCCTCGGACCGGAGATGCGCTCGACGGGCGAGGTCCTGGGCTTGGCCGGCACGTTCGGCGAGGCGTTCTACAAGTCGCAGGAGGCCACGCAGACCGTCTTGCCGCTCGGCGGCACGGCGCTGCTCAGCATCTCCGATCGCGACAAGGACGAGCTCGTCGACCTGGGCAAGGCGCTCATCGACGCCGGCTTCGAGATCGTCGCGACGAAGGGCACGCGCGATGCGCTCGTCGAGGCGGGCGTGCCTGCAACGCTCACACTCAAGGCTTCAGAAGGGCGCCCGAACGTGATCGACCTCATCCTGAACGGCGATGCGGACCTGGTCATCAACACGCCTTCCACCACGACCAAGTCCGCGGACGACGGGAGCGCCATGCGCCGCGCGGCCATCAAGAGCCATACGGCCTACATGACCACCATGGCAGCCGGAAAAGCCGCCGCCATCGGCATCAAGACCGTCAAGGAGATCGGCTCCAACAAGGTGAAGTCGCTGCAGGAAGTCCACGCGGGCATCAAGTAGCGGCACTCATGCAGCATCAAGATCGCCCGCCAGATCAAGCTGGCGGGCGATCTTTTATTTTCACTGCTATCTCCCTGTAATCACGCAAGTTGGAAGTCGCGGTCGAATTCGATGAGGTTTAGGAAACGGGGGCTCGTTTGCGCGAGCTCGGCGGGGGAGCCGTCGAGCGCGACGTTGCCGTCCTCGAGGAAGATCACGCGGTCGAAGCGGTTGACGTGCGCGAGGTGATGCGTGATCACGATGAGCGTGCGGTCCCTGCACGTTTCGAACAGTGTGTCGATGAGCTGGGATTCGGTGGTCGGATCGAGTGCCGAGAAGGGTTCGTCGACGATGAGGATGCGCACGTCGGCGACAAGCGCCCGTGCCAAGGCGATGCGGTGAGCCTCTCCGCCTGAAAAGCCTGTTCCCGTCTCGCCGATGACGGTGTTAAGGCCATCCGGGAGCGCGTCGAAGCGATGGCCGAGCCCTACCTTGCGCAGAATGGAAACCAGCTCGTCGTCGCCGACATCGGGCCGTGCGAGCGCGAGGTTGGCTCGGAGCGTCTTGTTGAAGAGGTACGGCTCTTGGGAGAGGTAGCCGATGGTGCCCGAGACATCATAGGCGCGGGCGAGCATCTCGTTGCCGCCGACGGCGATCCGTCCCGATTGCGGTTCGAGCATGCCGCGCACGAGGGAGGCGAGCGTGGTCTTGCCCGATCCGCTGCGGCCGAGAACGGCTACGTTCTGGCCCGCTGGTATGGCGAGGTCGAGCGCCGAGATGGCGGGCGCGGGCGCGTCCGGGTAGGAGTAGGTGACACCCTCGATCTTGATAGAGGCGTCCTCGGAAACGGGGAAGGGCTCTTGGAAGCCGGCTTCCACCACTTCGCCCGACACTTCCATGAGGCGATCGACGGACTGCATGTGCTCGGTTGAAGTGGAGATCACCGCAGGGAGCACGGCGAAGCTCTCGATAAGGGGGAAGAACCCGAGCGTGAAGGCGGCGATCCAGTTGGCAGTTGAGGGGTCGCCGCCGAACGATGATCCCGACCAGGCGATGACGGCGCATACGGCAAGCGCGAGAACGAGGAAGCTCACGAGCTCGATAGTGCGGTCCAGCGAGCGGACGCGGCAATCAAGCTCGCGTTGCACGGCATCGGCGTCGGCCAGGCGCGCGAGTTCTTCGCGAGCACGGCCGGAGAGCAGCCAATCGTTCCTGCCGAGCACGTCGTCAGCGAGCTGGGAGATGCATTCGGAGCGCATCTCCTTCACGCGCTGTGAGCGCAGGCGCGTTGCCGCGAGCGTGCACAGGGGCAGGCCGACGACCGTTCCGAGGAAGATGACGAGCATGATGCATGCGAAAGCGGGGGAGAACAGGCCGAATGCAATCGCGGCGCAGTACGAGAGCAGCAACGCGATGACAGCGGGAAACACCACGCGCAGATAGAGGTTCTGCAGGTGGGCTATGTCGTCGGAGAGGACGGAGAGGTATTCGCCTGCCGCCCGTGCCCGAGCCGGGTCCGATGCATTGCCCGCCACATGCCGGTAGAGCATGCGCCGAAGGTCCGACGTCACCCTCAGGACCCAGCTATGGCTCACGAGCCGCTCGAGGTAGCGCGCGAGAGGCCGCCCCAGGCCGAAGATCTGAACGAATGCGACGGGCAGCATGATCGAGAAGAGCGTGACGCCCTCCTGTGCGGTCGCGCTGATGAGGTATCCCGACGTGAACATGAGCAGTGCGGAGAAACCGGAAGCGATGAGGCCGAGCACGAGCGCTACCACGAACGGTCTGCGGTACGACGAGAGGAAGTTTCGGAGCCATGTGAATCGCGAGCTCATCGGGCATCACCTCCGCCGTCAAACGGGGAGGGCTTGCAGGTGGTCAGGAACTCCTGCGCATCGCCGCTGAAAGCGATCTCGCCCTCGGACAGCGCTATAACGCGGTCCATGTTGGCAAGCCAATGCAATCGATGGGTGGCGAAGAGAACCGTGCGGCCTTCCAAGAGCGGGAGTATGCATTCTTTAAGATCGAGCTCGGTCTCGATGTCGAGGTGCGCCGTCGGCTCGTCGAACACGAGGACGCGGGCGGAGTCGTCGAGCAGGACGCGCGCGAGCGCCACGCGATGGGCTTGGCCGCCCGATAAGCCTACGTTGCCCTCGCCGATGAGCGTTTTCAGGCCGTCCGGGAGCGACTTCGCGAGGGCATCGAGCCCTACGGCGGCGAGCACCTCTTCCACGTCCTCGGGGCTGGCGGACGGGTTGTAGAGCTTGAGGTTGTTCTCGAGCGTATCGCTGAACATATGCGGCTGCTGGGGGATGAGGCGGATGCCCTCGGCGACGACGCAGCCTTCCGAAGGCCGGAGGAGCCCGGCGGCGAGCAGCGCGATTGTGCTCTTCCCCGAGCCGCTCTCCCCGACGAGCGCAACGTGCTCGCATGGCGCGAGGGAGAAGGCTATGCCGTGGAGCGAGGCAACGGTTGCGTTCGGGTAGGTGTACGAAACGTCGACGAACGAAAGCGGCGAGGAGTCGCCTCCCTTGCGCGGGGGCTCCTCAGTGGGAGAGCTGTCATGCTTGAGCAGCGAAAGCACTGCGGCGAGCGCGTTCTTGCCGTCGAGTGAGGCGTGGTAATCGCTTGCGAACGAGCGGATGGGGGAGAAGAACTCGGGTGCGAGGATGAGCGCGACGAGGCCCGTTTGCAGGCCGATCGATCCGTCCATGAGCCTGAAGGCGAGCATGATCGCGATTGCTGCCACGCCGAATACCGTGCAGAGGTCGAGCACCGCGCTCGAGAGGGTTGCGGTCGAGAGCGTGCGGACGGTTGCCTTGCGCAGCTTCTCGCTCGACTCGAACACGTCGGCGTCCGTGCGGTTCACCGCACCCGCTGCAACGATGACGTCTATGCCGCGCAACGTGTCGAGGAAATGGTTCGAGAGGCGGTTGTAGCTTGCGTACTGGCGGTTGGCGCGCTCGCGTGCCTGGCGGCCCAGGAGCACCATGAAGAAGATGATGACGGGGAACGCGACTCCGAGTATGATTCCGCTCGGCCAGTCGACGAAGAATACGAGCACGAGGATCGGGAGCGAGATGGCAGCCATCCCGATAACCTTGAGGGGAATAAGGCGAAGGTAGCGTTGAACGTCGTCGATGCCCTGGGTGGCGGTCGTGGTGAAAGCCGCGCTTCCCTCTGAATCGACGGCGTTCGACCTCCCGTCGAAGACCGTCGCAAGCAGATCGCCCCTCAGCCGCTTCGCCTCCTTGAGCGAAAAACGGTCGAGCATGGTCTCCTGCGTGTACACGAGCAGCCTGCCCAGCGCGAAGCATGCGAAGAACCCGATGACGAATGGCGCCCCCTCGGGGAGGGCTCCGCCGTTCCAGAGGCCCGTGATGGCGCTCGCCAACGTCCATGCCTGGCCAATCGTTGCCGTCGCCTGCAGAAGCGCGAGGATGACGAGCGCCGCGAGCACGCCCTTCATCCCCTCGAGTTTCAGCAGGTTCCGGTCGAACACCAGCTCTCCTATCCATAGCAACAAGGCAAGTATAGCGGGATAACCGACTCGCAGCGCGCGCAAGCGCGCACGTCGCAGGATGACCGTAGGGGCGCTCACCGAGCGCCCGCGCGCGCAAGCGCGCATACATCAAGAGCGCGAAGCGCGACACCAATCTTTGCCGCGTCCGCGGCGACATGTGCGGTGGTTTTGGAATGCCGCGCTCTCGCGCGGCGGGCGCTCGGTGAGCGCCCCTACGGTCCATCCCGAAACCTTTATTAAAGAATGCGCGAGAGGAACTGGCCGGTGTAGCTCTCCTTAACCTTTGCGACTTCCTCGGGCGTGCCCGTTGCCACGATGGTGCCGCCGCGGTCGCCTCCCTCGGGCCCGAGGTCGATGATGCGGTCGGCGGACTTGATGACGTCGAGGTTGTGCTCGATGACGAGCACGGTGTTGCCCGCGTCGACCAGGCGCTGGAGGACGACGAGGAGCTGGCGCACGTCCTCGAAGTGCAGGCCCGTCGTGGGCTCGTCGAGGATGTAGAAGGTCTTGCCGGTCTGGCGCTTCTGCAGCTCGCTCGAGAGCTTGACGCGCTGGGCCTCGCCGCCGGAAAGCGTGGTGGCGGGCTGGCCGAGCTTGATGTAGCCCAACCCCACATCGTGCAACGTGGCGAGCTTGCGCTTGATGCCGGGGATGTTCTTGAAGAACTCGAGCGCCTCGTCGACGGTCATGTCGAGCACCTGGGCGATGTTCTTGCCGCGGTAGGTGACCTGCAACGTCTCGCGGTTGTAGCGGTCGCCGTTGCACACCTCGCAGGGAACGTAGATGTCGGGAAGGAAGTGCATCTCGATCTTGATCTGCCCGTCGCCCTTGCAGGCCTCGCAGCGCCCGCCCTTCACGTTGAAGGAGAAGCGGCCAGGGGAGTAGCCGCGCGCCTTCGACTCCTGGGTCGAGGCGAACAGCGCCCGGATGTCGTCCCAGAGGCCGATGTAGGTAGCAGGGTTGGATCGCGGCGGGCTCTGGTCGATGTTGATCGTCTTGTCGAGCGCGGCAACGCCCTCGATCTTGCGGAACGCGCCCGTGCGCCTGCGCGCGTGGTTCACGCGGTTGGCCAAGAGCGGCGCGAGCGTGTCGGTTACGAGCGACGACTTGCCCGAACCGCTGACGCCGGTGACAACGGTGAACGTGCCGATCTCTATCTCGACGTTGAGGTTCTTGAGATTGTTCTCGCGGGCGCCGAGCAGTTTCACGCAGCCGCGCCCGGGGTTGCGGCGCTCTGTGGGCACGTCGATCTTCTTCCGCCCCGACAGGTAGTCGGCCGTGATGGAACCCTTCGTGCGCGCGACCTTGGCGGGAGTGCCCTGCGCGACGACGTAACCGCCGTGCTCGCCGGCTCCTGGTCCCATGTCGACCACGTAGTCGGCGGAACGTATGGTGTCTTCGTCGTGCTCGACGACGATGACGGTGTTTCCGAGGTCGCGCAAGCGCTTGAGCGTGGCGATGAGCCGTTCGTTGTCGCGCTGGTGCAGGCCGATGGACGGCTCGTCGAGGATGTAGAGCACGCCCATGAGGCCGGCGCCGATCTGCGTTGCCAGGCGGATGCGCTGGGCCTCGCCGCCGGAGAGCGTGGCCGTCGCGCGCTCGAGCGTGAGGTAGTCGAGCCCGACGTCCACGAGGAAGCGCAGGCGC
>CACWWI010000092.1 GCA_902764575.1 uncultured Coriobacteriaceae bacterium | reverse complement strand
CAGCGGAAATTCGAGGTGGGCAATCGGGTACCCGTTGCCAATGAGCGTGCGCTCGTACACGGGCCGCGCCAGCTCGATGCTGTTGCCGAACAGGGCTTCTCCACGCCCGTCTCGGGCCGCGATGGCGTACAGGGCGTCGAACGCTTCCATCTGGCTGGGCTTCTTCATCTACGAGCCTCGCCTCCCTCGGCCATGCCTTTTCCGCTTTCAATTGTACGTACAAGCGACCACTTTACTGCCGATAATAATCGTTGAGTGTAAGGAGCCACAAACAACGCGTAGCAGCCGGATGGGCGTCCGCTCGGTTCGGCTTACTCGCGCAGCAGATAGTCCTCGTCCTCGTCGATGATGTCCAGCATCGCCTCTGCCACAGTGGGGTCGAACTGGGCGCCCATGCCCTTTACGATTTCCTGGCGCACCACGTCTTGCGGCAAGTGATCGCGATAGACCCTGTCCGACGTCATGGCGTCGTAGCAATCCGCCACGCAGATGATGCGGGCTTCGAGGGGGATCTCCTCACCCGCCAGGCCGTCGGGATACCCCTTCCCGTCTGCCATCGCGCCCACAGGCGCCATCGGCACGAATACGAATTCCATCGCAAAAGCCGTTACTACGCTTAGGATCTTCGTTTCATGCACCTCTCCCCATAATTGCAGCTTCGTGCGTCGCATCCATTGTTCTAACAAGGCGGAGAGCCAAATTGTCGATACACGTCGCATGGTCGGGAATGGGCTAGGGCGCGGGCCGTGGACAGATGTAAAATGGCAGCGTCGAGTACAAGCGCATCAATCGACGCGCAGACGCAAGGAGGCGGCATGTTCGTTTTCTGGGGCGATGGCTCTCAATTTGCGAAGGACCTCGTCGACGCCATCGTGGTGCGAAGCACCGAGAATTTCAACTGGACGTTCATCTTCATCCTGGCCGTGGTCTTCTACGTGTACTGGAGCGAGATACACAAGAAGGAGTACAAGGTGGTTTTCGCCGGGCTGGCCTTGTACGGGGTGCATTGGCTCTATGAGATCGCCAACGCCGTCATCGCCCATTTCGCAGGCTATCCGCTTTGGGCCGTGAGCAACGAATCCACGACGTTCATTCTGCTCATCGGTGTGTGCTGGGAGCTGTCTATGATGTTCTCGATTGCGGGCATGATCTCCTACAAGATGCTCCCGGCCGATCCGAAGGCGCGCTACTTCGCCAAAGATGGCCGCAAGGGCATAAGCGCCAAGCTCGTGGGGGCGCTGAGCATGGCCCTGCTGTTCGCCTTGGTAGAGAGCTTCCTCGCGGGGACGAGCAACCATTCGTTCATATGGGTTTACGAGTGGTGGGGCGTGCTTCCCGTCTTCGTGACCACCTACATCCCGTTTTTCCTGGCGGCCAACTACGTGCCCGACTGGGAGCCGAAGAAGCGCACGCGCTTCCTGGTGGGGGTTTGGGGCCTCGTCGCGATTCTGCTGGTGGTGCTCATTCCCTTGGGCATCATCTAGCCGATTTGGCAAAAATTTCGGATTTCCGACGATTCTTCGCATGTGGTGGTCTGGAGTAGCGGACCGCTCAAGTTGTATGTGCAGGTCAGAGGGATGCAGCATTTCGCGCCGATGTCGCACGGTTTCGAAAATCGTCGGAAAACAGGATTTTTTGCCAACATAGCCTGCAAAATGGGCGAAATCGCAGGAAGGCCGTTTATCCGGAGCCGATAACAGATGTACGAGAAGCTCGGCAAAGAAACACCCGGCGAGCTAGATGGGAAAACACACGTCTGGGACGATTAGCCCTTCCAGCTCTCCGGGAGCTTCTCAGCTGGCAGGGGGCTGTGTTGCTGGAGGCGCGTAATGGAAGCCCGCGCAGGAGTTAGTACTGGAACTGGATCAGCCTGCAGCTCTCGCAGCAATATGCTTCGATTCTCGTTCGGTGGTTGGGTTTGACCGGCGTTATCTGCACAAACCCTGCTGCATGCTTCGCGTTTTTCAGCATGCCGGGCACTTCGTCCGCAAAGCTGAAGGCCCCGTCCTTCGACGAAAACAGAAAGCCTTGACGCATCTTTGGGCGCAGACAAGCACCCGTCCGCATACCTCGACGTCAATGGCCCGGCGCAGATGTTCGAGGAGTTCTACGAGACCTACGACGTGAAGGAAGGCGACGGGATGTATCTCGCGCCCGAAGCGCGCATCGTCATGTGGTAATCAGCGATTCAATCCATCTGCGTAATATGGCGTGCTGAACATGGGGGCGCGCATAAAGCGGAGGACGCGGCGAACATTGCCCACGTCCGGCCGGCCTATCTGTTAAATGGGGGCTAGTCAATAAGAAGCGCGCAGTGGGTGCACGACCAGCTCTTGCCTCCCGCTCTTCATCGGAGAGCTTGTAGCCCTCCTTCTTGGCCAGCGCCAGCAGCTCCTCGGGGGTCTTGCACGCCTTCGCCTTCTCGCGCAGCTCGGGGCTGAGGTCCTTGTAATCCATTTCGCTTCCTTCCTCCCAGGGGATCGGAGCGTGGGAGGCCCCGCAATCCCATGTCAAATCGATTATACGAACGATTGACGATTTTCGTCCCATGCAATCGAGAGGCCGCGACGTTCTGGAGCGCGCTCTCCCTATCGCTCGAGCATGGAATGCCCGTCGGCGTATCGCGGACGGCTGGAATGGAGAATGGTGGTCCGATGACTGGGACGATTAGCGCATCGACTTTGGGCCCGAAACGGGCGCAGGAGAACTTCGTCCGCCTGATGACACACGTCGCAAGCCTCTACTGTATGGGTGGGTCGTCCTCGATTTCCGGCTATGAAGCCCAGGAGCTCGCGATGTCGGTTGCATACGTGCTGGGCATACCGGCCACGACGGCGGAAGATGCAGTCCGCATGCTTGACGTGGAAGACCCCATCGAGCTCTGGCGCGATGGCTTAACTGCGCTCGATGGACGCATGGATGCAGCGCTCGGCGGGTGACTGCTGGTGACCGCTGAATGCAAAGAGGGCGATAGAAAACCTCAAAAGGATGAGGAGAGAGCTTCAAGGGAGTGTATGATAGTCGGGGGTGAACCCATGGAAAGGAAGTACAGCAATGGATCAGCTATTTTACGGATTCGATACCGCGGTCTACACATTTGTCTGGCAGCTTCAGAATTCGGCGACTATCGGGTTGGCTGATGTATGCCAGCACTTGGGAGATACGACAGCCTACATCATTTATCTTGTGATTTCGCTGATCCTTTGTTTTCCGAAGAGGACCAGAAAATACGGAGTGGCGATGGTGGTTGCCTTTTTGGTGGCCTTCCTTCTGGTGAACGTCCTGATTAAACCAGGTGTGGGAAGGCTGAGGCCCTATATTACACTGCAGGACACTCCATTTTGGGAAACCTATCAGGCCCACTGGGTAAATGCCGGCTCGCATCTTGAGGATGACCTGTCTTTCCCGTCTGGCCATACATCGTTGAATTTTGCGACGTTCACGGCTCTCGTCGCTGTCCTTATTAAGGAAAAGAAAAACTGGGCATGGGTTCTCCTGATGCTTATCCCGGTCATTGTGGGATTCACAAGAATCATCCGTTGCGTTCATTACCCGAGCGACGTGCTGGCAGGAATGATAATTGGTATCGTTGCCGGATTGATCGGCTATTTGTTGGTGGAAAAAGTGCTTCCAAAAGCGTTCCCAAAAGCATTCCCCACCACATCAGGTAATGTGCCCCAACATTCCTCATAACCCAGAGGGTTCGAACGCCAGCGTAAAGCGCCGGTAAAGCAGGCGTGGCATTGCGGAGCGGCGTACGTAACGTCGAGGTTTTTATCTCACCTTTTCGCGATGCTCGAGGAGGCTTGCAACAGTTTTTAGAAAACCGACTATGCGGCGCGAACCACGAATTGAAGAACCGCTGCCTGCATCTTGATGCGTTGACCTCAAAAACGGCATCGATGTCAGCAAGCTCGAGGGCTACGGCTGGGATTCGGTCGAGCTGAACTAGCAGCCCTAAGCTGCACCTGCCCTGACGGGCCAGAGCACAAAGCATGGAGCTGTCCTTGTGCTAAGATGGCGCGGCATAACGTCGACGCCAGAAAGGAAAGCATCATGCGCAAGTATCTCCATGCTCTCATCACGGCTGCATGCATTGTTGTCCTCGCAGCCGCGCTCGTCGCTTGTTCGCCTGCGGCACCCGGCGGCCCGAAGGCCTCTTCGACGGCCGACGCCCCGAAGGTCTCTTCGACGGCGCCGTATCTTTCCAACACCTCGTTTTCTCCCCGAACCGAACAGGCCATCAACGACTTCATCGCGGCGTACGGCAAAGACGCGCCTGCCTATCGGCAGAATGCTTACGTGGTAAGCGATTTCGACGACACCACCTCGATTTCCGACATCACCTACCAATGCGGTATCTACCAGCTGCAAACGATGTCCTTCGCGCTCGACCCCGACGGGCTGCGCGCTGCCATTTCGACCTATGTCGACTTGAATGCCGACGATAACGCGGCGTGGGTCGACGATATCGACGCTGCGTATCGCCAGCTCTACAAGACCTATGGCCCCTTCAGCGCAGCCGGTCTTGACGAAGCCGCGCAAGCCAAGCTGCAGCAAGACCCCCAGTGGGCAGAGTTCGCCACGAAACTTCAGCTGTTCAGCCTGCATGTCGAGGACACGCTCGACTACGACGCGGGCTGCAAATGGACGCTCAACCTTTTCTCCGGCATGACCGAGACCGAGGTATACGACCTGTTCAAACGCTCATGCGAGACCTATGCAGGCAAAGAAACGGAGATGGTGACCTGGACATCGCCCGAAGGCATCGAGTCGAAGATAGGAGTTGTCAGCTGCGATATCGTCCTTGGGGTTTCGGTTACCGACGATGTGCGCGCCATGCTCGAGGCGTACGACGCGAACGGCATCGACGTTTGGATTTGCTCGGGCTCGCATGCCGATGGAGTCCGCGCGGCCGTCGACGCGTTCGGGCTGGGCGACTACGTGGACGGCGTCATCGGCATGACGCAGAAGCTCGAGGGCGGCGTCTATGTTCCCGCATACGACTACGAGACGGGCTATGCGTGGGTCAACAAGGGCGGCGGCGCATGGGAGAAATCCGAGCATGCCATACGGGCTTTGCCTGGGCGGGAAGGCAAGGTCGTCGCCATAGAGAACGCGCTCGTGCCCCGTTACGGCACGGGCCCGATCGCCGGGTTCATGGACTCTGGCGGGGATTTCAACTTCTGCACGGAGTTCGACTCGATGAAGATGGTCATCTGCTACAACCTGACGCGCAAGATCACCGATGGCGCGGGGCTCGTGGCTGTCGTTGCGGTCTATCAGCAGGACGACCTGCACTACGACTTCGCGAGCGCCGATGCCGCAGGCGATACGCTCTACCTGCTGCAAGGCAGAGACGAAAACGGCAAGAGGAGCCTGCGTCCCAGCAACCAGACCGTGCATCTCGGCGAGACGCAGGAGCAGCTCTTTGCCAACGAAGACAACGAGAAGCTCCTGCAGTACCTCGAGGAAAACGGGCTTACCACCAAAGAGGCGTTTGATCGGTTCGCCGTCAGCCGCGTTGCAGACGATCCCGACAATGTCTTGAAGCTCGACTACGGGCAGCTGGATGTTTACGACGGCTACCATTCTCACAACGGCATCCCCGACGCGGGCCTTGCCCAAGCAGCATAGGCAAGTCATAAAAAACCTCCCGCCCGATGATGCCGGGCGGGAGGCTGGAAAATGTGCAAAAGGGACTGTCTCCTAGCTGCTAGGAAAACACTCTAATCCACCCTACAACGAAAATCGCAGGTCAGATGGCATTTCCCACAACACTCCGCACCGCATAAAACGCTCCTTGGTGGATTCTTCTTGACGGAATTCTTTACCGCCAAGACCCCTCTGAGGGACCCGATGCGAGATGTTAGGAAAGGAACGCCATGCAGAACGAGACCAAGTGGGAAGAGCCCAAGCAGGACGAGGAGATGGCGGCGAGTGGAAGCTTTTCATTTGGTGTATCGTTTGGTGCTACGCCTGATTCCCGGATGGCGAGGACGGAGTCGGGTCTCGGAACGTATAATAGGCAACGATTGAAGCTGACAGAGAAAGAGGACCAACATGGCACTGGAAGACAGGATTAAAGCCCTCACCCCCGAGCAACGCGCCAGGGCAAAGCAGTGCAAGTCGGCCGAAGAGCTGCTGGCGCTCGCCAAGGAAGATGGCTACGAGCTCACCGACGACGAGCTCGAGGGCATCTCGGGCGGCTTCTGGGACGATTGCGATCCCTATAACACGCTCGCCAGCTAAGCCGTCACGCACGAACTCCGAAGGCGGCTCGCACGCGTTGCGGGCCGCTAGATGCATTGGGCTGCCCCCAAGCGCTCGACGGGCTCGCGAGGCTTGGCGCGCGTGAGGCGGCATATACCCATTCAAGCGCTGCTGCGCTTTTCAGGAGACGATTGACATGGGCGTTATCCACACCGGCGTGGGACAGTGGCAGCTCTCATGGACCGACGAGCTGCTCTTCGATACGGAGGCGGCGAGGGCCCGGGCGGCAGTTCTCGGGCCGTCGAGCAACCTGGCGTTGCGCCAGCTGGTCGCGGGGGACGTCTCGCAGCTCTCGGAGGTCGCCTGCGACACGCGTGTTTCCGACGAGGAGCTTTGCGAGCGGTGCCTCGCGCTGCGGGGCGGCCCCCTCGTCGAGGGTCCCCTTCGTCGCAACGCCCGGGAGCGGGCGCGAGCCTGGCTCTTCCTGTCCGGCGAGCCGAAACCGCCCGCAAATGCAGAAGAGCTCCTTTCCTTCTACGAGGAGGCCAACCGCCTCGAGCCCCACTACTGCGAGACGGTCCCCGCGCGATTCCGCACAGCAGAGGACCCGATGCCCTTCACCCGGGCAGGCCTGTTCGACCGAAGGCCGGCGCCGCCCGAGTGCGAGACCGATGCGGGGGACGATATCCCCCGCGACGTCGACGCGCTCCTGCGCTTCGTCGGCCGAGGGGACCTCCCGTCCGAGTGGGTGGCGTTCGCCTCATACTTCTTGTTTCTGCGCATCCACCCGTTCCGCGACGGTAACGGCCATGCCGCGCGGATGCTCGCGCTGGCACTGCTTGCGCCGCACTACGGCACCGAACAGCTCGTGCGCTTCGTGGCGCGGATGCAGGAGCGCCGGGAAGACCTCGTGGGTCTCCTCGGCGACATCCGGTTGCAAAGGTCCGATATCGGCGATCTGGCGGCGTTCATGCTCTCGCTGCTCGACGAGAGCCGTACCCGGGAGGAATAGCAATGCTCACGCTGGTTGTAGGCAGGCCGGGCACCGGAAAGAGCCAATACGTGCGGGAGCACCTGAGCTGCGGGATCGCCTACGACCTTGACGCCATAGCGGCGGCGCTGCGACTGGCCGCACCGCACGAAGAGGACCACGAGCCGTCGCGCGGCGTAGCGAACGCGCTCCTGCCGCCCTTCCTCGAGCAGGCGAGGCGCTTCGTAGGTGAGGTCTTCGTTGTGCGCACCGCTCCCACGTTGGACGAGCTGCAACGCATCATGCCGGATAGGATCGTCGTATGCACGAGGCAGTACGTAGAGCCTGCGTATTCCTTTGACCTGCTCGCGTACGCGACCAGGATCTGCGACGTTATGACCTATGCCGAGGAGCACGGGATCGAACTGCTGCTCGTGCCTGAAGACGTGGACGCCACGTAACGGAGGTCGGGGGCATGACCGATTACACCCTGCTGGTGAACGCGCTCAACCCGCTGCCGGACGCCTGGCAGCCCGAGGATATGGTCGACCTGTACGACCTGAAGGCGCGCTCGTTCTACCTGCCCCTCTCTCCCCCGCGGGAAATGCGGCTCGTGCGATGGGCCGCGTATGCGGCAAACGACCTCCTCGCCGCCGCCGACCGAGCGGGCTTCACGAGCGCGATCGTGACGGACGCTTGGCACTCCCGCGACCTGCAGGCGCATCTGCTCGCCGAAGGCGCGGGACATCCCACCGAGAAGCCGGGTTGCTGCGACAGCGAGGCCGGCCTGACGTTTTCGGTTTCATCTCTCGTCTCAAGCGAGGCGGCGCCCTTGGTCTTATGGGTTCAGGAGCACGGCGCCCAGTACGGCTTCGTCTTGCGCTACCCCAACGAGAAGATGCATCTCACCGGCGTCGGCGCCAAGCCGCCCCTATTCCGCTACGTGGGCGAGAATGCCGCGCGCCAAATGGCGGAGAGGGGCTGGTGCCTGGAGGAATACCACGCGCACAGGAATACGGGCGTCCGTGTTGACGTCTGTGAGGAGCCACAATGCGTGCCCGAGCTTCAGAAGCTGCTACCGTGCGCGCGGGGGGCGGACGGGCTCACGGTCCTCGAGAGGATCGGGGACGCTTCAGACGGCCTGCCTGCCGAATGCGAGGCCGGGCACGCGCAAGAGCTCATGCGCTGCTTCTTCCTCGAAGGCATCCTGCAGCGCATCTCCTCATCGGACTACCGGCGCAATCTGGCCCTTTACGGCAGCGCGCTCATCGCCTCCGTCATCGGCCCGGAACGGACGTCCTTCCACGACGTCGACCTCATCGTCTGCGGACTCGGTCCCGGGCACGTGGTGCAAGCCCTAGGGGAGGTACTGTCCCTCGACGAAGGTGACGGCGTCTGCTACAAGCTGCAAGACCACGAGGAGCTCTGGTTCGGCGCAGGGCCGGACAAATCCGGGCGGGACGCGGGGCGCCGACGGATCGGCCACCGACTGTACGTCGTGGCGAGGCGGGGCACGCTCGGGGCCACCGTCACCGTGGACGCGGTGGAGGACGCCGTCATGGTACCGGGGCCGAAAGAACGCGCGTGCCGGCTGGCGTTTGCCGGAGGGACGGCGCCCCTCCTGTCGTGCAGCCTCGAGACGGCCCTCGCGAAGAAGCTCGGCCACGTGGTGACGAGGGGTGAGCTCTCGAGGGCCAAGCACCTCTACGACATCCACGCTGTCTCGAAGGTGGCAGGCGCGCGTCTCGACGCCGCGCTGCTGGGCGAGGCCCTGACGGCGGAAGTGGAACACGACGGGACGCTCGACCGGCTGCCGGGCGTACTCGACGCGATCGAGGGGCTCCGTCGCTCCGACGACGCGACCCTGCGGTGGGGCCGGTTCAAGCGGCAGGCTTACTATGCCGGAGACGCGAGCTGGCAAGACGTGCTCGACTCCGTGGAGGCGCTGTTGCAGGCAGCGATTCCATAGTGTGCGAAGGTACACCGCAAATAGACGCCCAACAGCAAGTCCTGCTCCAAATTGAGTACCGACCTGAATTCTTCGCGTTTTGGTTGTAGCACTTCTCGAGCATGCGCTGCGCAGAGAAAACAATCACGGCGCCGCCTTTCAACGCGCCTGCATGCAGAGTGTTGCGGGATTGGCGCGGGCACAATTCTTGACTTTTTCTTTACTGGAAGGGTGCAGGGGGGGCGGCCCGAGACAAGAAGCAAGCAATCTGCCCGCACCGTTGCAAATGTGATTCAGCCATAATCCGAGTGGTAAATATGGGACAGTCCCTTTTGCACATTTTTAGGCGCGACGACGCGCGAGAGACAGCGCCAGGGCGCCTGCCCCGAGCAAGGCGGCGAGCGCGAGGCCGCCGATCGCAAGCGGGGAGAGATCCCCGGTCTTGGGGGAGGACGAAGCCTTGGCCGGCGCGGGTTTCGTCGGCGCGGCATCCGCCGCCCTCACCTCGACCGTGGCCTCCGCGAGCGCGGTGGGCGCGAAGCCCGCGCCCTCGTCGAACAGCGCGTATGCCTGGTAGGTGCCCGGCTCCATCACGCCGAGGCGGTCTACGTAGGCCCAGTCGCGGGCCACGACGAAGCCGTCTGCGCCCTCGGGCTCCTCGTCCTGCACGGCCAGAGGCTCCCACCAGCCGTCCGCGCCGGTTCTGTACCAGACCTTCTCGCCGCTCTCCAGGTCGATGTGCCTACCGTCCACGTCCACGCCGTTGGCCCACGCGTAGACCTGCGCGCCCGTGACGGGCTCGAAGGTGCCGTCCTCGTTGGTGTGGTAGCCCACCAGGCCCTGCTCGTCGTCCTCGCCCTGAACGTACAGGACCGCGGCTGAGTTCCGCGCGGCTGTCGGACGGTTGGTGCTTCCCCAGTGGGTGTACCAATTGGGGAACTCGCCGTCGACGCTCTTCGTGTACGTGTACCACGGGCGCACCCAGATGGGCTCGCCGGTGTAGTCCACGGTGGTCGTCTCATTGTCGTGGGCCGTGCCCCAGTACGCCACGTCGTTGGGGTCGAACTCCTGCAGCTTGATGGACCACGGCACCCAGGCGAGCTCTCCCTCGGTCCCGTCGGCCCACTCGTAAATCTCGGGGCTCTTCAGCTTGAAGCACGCCATGTATTCGCCAGCATCCTTTGCGGACTTCAGGCTCGGGGAACCATCGTCGGTCTCCGCGTCCGGGACGAACTCGATGTTGGCCTCGTCGAGTCCGGGGAATGCCTCCTGTTCGAGCCCCTCGCCGGTGTTCCAGTCCGCGCACACGAACGTGAGCTCGGCAGGCGTGGGCTTGGCCACCTGTCGCTTGGCGATGACGATCGGCTCGACCCAGCTTCCGTTGTAGTCGGC
>CACWWI010000091.1 GCA_902764575.1 uncultured Coriobacteriaceae bacterium | reverse complement strand
TAGAACACGGCAATGTCGTGCCCTTCCTCCAGAAGGAGGCGTGTCGGCATGATCGAGCAGGGCCCGCAGCAAGCATGTACAAGTAATCTCATGGGGCTAGTCTAGCACGCCGACCGCGGGATCCGGAGGAGTACGACAACAGCGCGAACGAAGCGGGTATACTACCACCCATGGCGTTATTCGATTATGAAATACAGGCGCAGTCGGGCGCGGCGCGGGCGGCGCGCTACGAGACCGCGCACGGCGACTTCACCACCCCCATGTTCATGCCGGTGGGCACGCATGCCACGGTGAAGGGCGTCACCATCGGCGGCCTGCACGAGCTGGGCGCGCAGGTGGTGCTGGCCAACACGTACCACCTGTACATGCGCCCCGGCGTCGACGTGGTGGAAGAGGCCGGCGGCGTGCATCGCTTCATGGCCTACGACGGGCCCATGCTCACCGATTCGGGCGGGTTCCAGCTGTTCAGCCTGGCGCATATGATGAAGCCGGGCGACGACGGCGTGAGGTTCCGCGCCGACGACTACGACGGCAGCAAGCACTTCTGGACGCCCGAGATCAACATGGAGATCCAGGAGCGCATCGGCGCCGACATCGTGATGCAGCTCGACCAGTGCGTGGGCTACCCCGCCGAGCGCGCCGACGTGGAGGCGTCCACCAAGCTCTCGTGGGAATGGGCCGAGCGCTGCCTGGCCGCACACAAGCGCCCCGACCAGGCGCTGTTCGGCATCGTGCAAGGCGGCATGCACCTGGACCTGCGGCTCGAGAGCGTGCGGCGCCTGCTCGACATCGAGGAGCGCAGCGTCGCCGCGGGCGGGCGCCGTTTCGACGGCTTCGGCATCGGCGGCTACTCGGTGGGCGAGGACCACGAGGTGATGTTCCAGACGCTCGGCGACGTGTGCGCCGCGCTGCCAGCCGATCGGCCGCGCTACCTCATGGGCGTCGGCAATCCGACCACGCTCGTGCGCGCCGTGGGCGTCGGCGTGGACATGTTCGACTGCGTGCTGCCCACGCGCACCGGCCGCATGGGCACGGCGTTCTCCAGCCAGGGCCGCATGAACATGCGCAACGCCAAGTACACGCACGACTTCGGGCCGCTCGACCCGCAGTGCACGTGCGCCACCTGCACGCAGCACACGCGCGCCTACATCCGGCACCTGGTGAAGCAGGACGAGATGCTGGGGAGCATCCTGCTCTCGATGCACAACCTGCACTTCCTCATCGATCTCATGCGCCGCGCACGCGCCGCCGCGCTAGCGGGCGCCTACGACGAGTTCCTCGCCGACTGGATGGCGAGCCCTGCCGCCAAGGATTACTAGGTGGAATAGGCGAAAAATCCTAACAACTCATGCTCGGTTGTGGCACAATAGGCTAGTTGTACTAATGTGGTGCATTGTGCGCATATGCTGATAGGAAAGAAGGACCGCGCATGGCTTCGCAAAGCTCTGACCGCAAGAAGAGCTCGTTGAGCAACGATCGTCGGAACATATGGCTGCTCATAGCCATGACAGTGCTGCTCATCGCTTCGTTCATTCTGTTCATGCCTCCGAACGAGAAGATCAACCAAGCCCTCGACATCCAGGGCGGCCTGCAGGTGGTCGAGAAGGCGTCGTCTACCGAAGGCGACACCATCTCAGCCGAGGACATGGAAACCGCCCGCGCCATCATCGAGAACCGCGTGAACGCGCTCGGCGCGAACGAGACGGTCGTGCAGGTGCAGGGCAACGATGAGATCCTCATCCAGATTCCCGGCCTGACCGACGCTGCCGATGCTATCGAGATGATCGGATCGACCGGCAAGCTCGAGTTTGCCCGCCTCGATTCGTTCACCGACGAGACGGTCGTGAACAAGATCAAGAGCGGCAGCTACAGCAATGAGGGCACGGTCCAGGACAAGTACGGCAACACGTTCTCGACGGGCGTCGCGCAGCACCTTAACGTGGAGCCCGGCACCTATACCCCCATCGTGACCGGTGACAACATCACGGCCGTGCGCGTCGACCGCGCCGGCGAGGCCTCCTTCTACTACGAGGTGGACATCAACCTCGACGCCGAGGGCGCCGAGGCGTTCGCGCAGGCCTCGCGCGATTTGGTGGCTGACCACGGTCAGATCGTCATCCTGCTCGACGGCGAGGTGCAGTCGGCTCCTTCCGTGCAGTCCGAGATTCCCAACGGGCAGGTGTCCATCACGGGCAACTACTCGCTCGACGAGGCCAACGCGCTCAAGATCGTGCTCGACAGCGGCTCGCTGCCGGTGGCCTTCGAGCCCTCCACGAGCACCGTTGTCGGCCCGACGCTCGGCCAGGACGCGCTGTTCGCCGGCCTGATCGTGGCGCTGCTCGGCATCGCGCTCGTCATGATCTACCTGCTGTTCTTCTACAAGGGCCTGGGCACCATCACCGCGGGCGCCGTCATCGTATTCGCCATACTGTACCTGGGCATCCTGGCGGGCCTCTCGGCGCTCGGACTGTTCGCCCTGTCGCTGCCGGGCATCGCGGGCATCGTGCTCACCATCGGTATGGCGGCCGACTCATCGGTCCTAACCGTAGAGCGCTTCCGCGAGGAAATCCGCATGGGCAAGAGCGTGCGCGCCGCGTCCATCACCGGCGTGCGCCATGCCATCCAGACCTCCATCGACGCCGACCTCGTATCGCTCGTGTCGGCCCTGTCGTTGGCGTTCCTCGCTTCTGCATCCGTTAGGGGCTTCGGCGTTACGCTCGCCCTGGGCATCTTGTGCGACATCGTCATGATGCTGATGTTCAAGGCGCCGCTCGTGCGCTTGCTCGCGCCGCGTGCCATCGCGAAGCATCCCAGCTTCTGGAACATCAAGGACGGCCAGGTGGCCGCCGAGAAGTTCGCCGCGCTGGGCGCCGTCGAGGGCGTGTCGGCCAGCGAGGCCGAGATCGGCGAGGCCATGGACCGCAACGAGACCGACCGCGTGGCGCAGGAGCGCGGCGGCGAAGAGGGCCTGAAGGTGGCCGAGGTCGTGCACAACCTCAAGGGCCGCTTCATCAAGCACGACATCAACTTCGTCGGGCACCGAAAGGTGCTGCTCATCATCTCTGCCTGCCTGGTGGTCGCCTCTATCGCCGTTATCGGCCTGAAGGGCATGGACCTCAGCATCGAGTTCGTGGGCGGCACGTCCATCACGCTCAACGACACCGGTGACACCACGACCGACGAGCTCCGCGCGGCATTTGCCGAGCAGGGCCAGGGCGAGGCGACGATCCAGACAACGACGGCTTCCGACGGCAGCAACGGCTTCATCGTTCGCCTCACGGTGTCCGATGCCGCCGAGGCGGCCAACATTGCCGATCAAGTTGCCACCCAGTTCGGCGTGGACCTCAACAACGTCGAGGTCAGCACCATCGGTCCCGACTGGGGCGCGAGCGTCATCCAGCAATCGCTCATCGCGTTCATCGTGTCGCTCGTCCTCATCATCATCTACATCGCCATCCGGTTCCGCGACTACAAGATGGGCATCGTGGCGGTTGTCACGCTGCTGCACGACCTCATCATCGTCGTGGGTGTGTACGCGCTCGTCGGGCGCGAGTTCTCGCCGAACGCTGTGGCGGCGCTGCTCACGATCCTCGGTTACTCGCTCTACGACACCGTGGTCGTGTTCCACCGCATCAACGACAACGTGCGCGACCTGAACATCCGCTGCTCGTTCATGACCATGGCCAACCACTCGCTCAACCAGGTGTTCATCCGCTCCATCAACACGACGCTCACCTCGCTCATTCCGGTCATCGGCATGCTGATCTTCGGCGGCGAGACGCTCAAGGACTTCGCGTTCGCCATGACCATCGGCCTGTTCATCGGCTGCTACTCGTCCATCGCCGTGGCCACCCCGCTGTACTCCATCTGGAAGGTGCGCGAGGAACGCTACGCGAAGCTCGAGAAGAAGTTCGGCCCGCGCATCGGCGCGTTCGAATTCGAGCGCTCGGGCGCCGGCATGGCGGGTACGCTCGGCAACTCCAAGGCCGCCCGCCTGAAGACCCAGCGCGTGCAGGCCGCGAACGCCCAGGCCGCCATGGCAGCCGCCGCGACCGACAGTTCAGCGGATGATGTCGTTCTAGACCTGGACAACGGTACTGTCACGATCGGGCAGTCCAACTCCAACGCCCTCGGCCCCGACGGCAAGCCTCTTTACCAGCAAACTGTGCGCAACCCCAAGAAGGGCAAGAAGAAACGGAAGTAGCCCGTGATAACGGTCCAAAAGGAAGCCGCCTCCGGGCGGCTTCCTTTTTACTAGGCGTTCTTTGATTTTGGAACGATTCGCTATGCCAAGGCTTGGTCGATGTCGGCTATGAGGTCGGAGGCGTCCTCGAGGCCGCAGGAGAAGCGCACCATGTCGGCGGGCACGCCCGCGGCGGCGAGCTCCTCGTCGTTCATCTGCCGGTGCGTCGACGATGCGGGATGCAGGCAGCAGGTCGCGGCGTCGGCGACGTGTGTGGCGATGTGCGCAACCTTCAGGCCTTTCATGAACTTCTCTGCCGCCTCGCGGCCACCCTTCACGCCGAAGCTCACGACGCCGCATGTGCCGCCGGGCATGTATTTTTGAGCCAGCTCGTGGTAGCGGTTCGAGGGCAGGCCTGGATACTCGACCCAGGCGACGCTCGGGTGCGCTTCCAGGTGCTCGGCGATGGCCTGCGCGTTCTCGCAGTGCCGCTTCACGCGCACGTGCAGGCTCTCGAGCCCCAGGTTGAGCAGGTATGCGTTCTGCGGCGATTCCACGCAGCCGAAATCGCGCATGAGCTGCGCGGTCGCCTTCGTGATGAACGCGCCCTCGCGCCCGAATCGCTCCGCGTACGTGATGCCGTGGTAGCTGTCGTCGGGCGCGCACAGCCCGGGGAACTTCTCGGCGTGCGCCATCCAGTCGAACTTCCCCGAATCCACGACGCATCCGCCGAGAGCGGCGGAATGCCCTTCCATGTACTTGGTGGTGGAGTGCGTGACGATGTCGGCGCCCCACTCGAACGGCCTGCAGTTGATGGGGGTAGGGAAGGTGTTGTCCACGATCAGCGGCACGCCGTGCGCGTGCGCGGCCCCTGCGAACTTCTCGATGTCGAGCACCGTGAGCGCGGGGTTGGCGATGGTCTCGCCGAACACGGCCTTGGTGTTGGGCTGGAAAGCGGCGTCGAGCTCGGCGGGCGTGCAGTCGGGGCTCACGAACGTGAACTCGATGCCCATCTTGGCCATGGTCACGGCGAACAGGTTGTACGTGCCGCCGTAGATGGAGTTGCTCGCCACCACGTGGTCGCCCGCCGTGGCGATGTTGAACACCGCGAAGAAGTTTGCCGCCTGGCCGCTCGAGGTGAGCATGGCCGCCGTTCCGCCCTCCAGCTCGGCGATCTTGGCCGCCACGTAGTCGCACGTGGGGTTCTGCAGCCGCGAGTAGAAGTAGCCCTCGGCCTCCAGGTCGAACAGCTTGCCCATGTCCTCGGACGTCTCGTAGCGGAACGTCGTCGACTGGATGATGGGGATCTGCCTCGGCTCGCCGTTGCCCGGCGCGTACCCTCCGCGGATGCATGTTGTGCCCAGTCCCATGGTGTGCCTTCCCTTCGTTTGGAGTCGATGTTCCAAATTGGATCGCCGTTCGTTTTCCGTTGCACGTATCTTAGCGTACGGGAGGGCTTGCGCCACAAGGTCGCCGTTGTGTAACGGCCTTTTCACGCTAGGGGGCTAGTGCGCCGCTCTTCGCGCCGTTAGAGATACCGTGCGGTGATGCTGTCGGGGTTCGCCTTCACCTGGGCGGGGGTGCCGCAGGCAACGATGCGGCCGCCGGCCTCGCCGCCGCCGGGGCCGAGGTCGATGATGTAGTCGGCGTTGGCGATCATGTCGAGGTCGTGCTCGATGACGACGACCGTGGCGCCGTGGTCGATGAGGTCCTGCAGCACGCCGAGCAGCACCTCAACGTCGAGCGGATGCAGGCCGATCGTGGGCTCGTCGAACACGAAGAGCGCCTGGCTCTGGTCGCGGCCGATCTCGCTCGCGAGCTTCAGGCGCTGCGCCTCGCCACCGGAGAGCGCCGGCGTGGCCTCGCCGAGCGTCAGGTAGCCGAGCCCCAGGTCGTGCAGTATCTGCAGCTTGCCCGCCGCCTTCTTCATGCTGCCGCAGATCGCCAGCGCCTCGTCGACCGTCATGGCCATGAGCGCGGGCAACGACATGTCGGAGACCCCGGCGGGTCCCTTCAAGGGTTTCGTGAGTTTCCATGCTTCGTCGCCGTAGCGCGACCCGCGGCAGTCGGGGCATTCGATGTCCACGTCGGGCAGGAACTGCACGTCGAGCGACACCTGGCCCGTGCCATCGCACGTCGGGCAGCGCAGCGAGCCCGTGTTGTACGAGAAGTCTCCCGCCTTCAGCCCGCGTTCCTTGGCGGCAGGCGACGTGCCGTAGGCGCGCCGTAGGTTGTCGAGCACGCCGGAGTACGTGGCCACGGTCGAGCGCACGTTCACCCCGATGGGCGTCGCGTCGATGAGGTTCACGCGCTTCAGGTCGCCCGCATCGACGTCGAGGACGTGTGACGGCAGCCTGGTGCCGCCGATGGCGGCCTGCAGCCCGGGGATGAGGCTCTCGAGCACGAGCGTGGTCTTGCCCGAACCCGACACGCCTGTCACGGCGGTCAGCCGGCCACGTGGGAAGTGCACCTCGAGCGGCTTCACCGTGTGGATGGCCCCGGTGCGCAGGTAGATCCCACCTTGGGCGAACAGGTCGGTCTGCGAGTCGGGCTTGTTGCGGCGCACGCGCAGCTCGCCCGTCAGGAAGCCGGCGATGCGCGAATCGGGGTGTGCCGCAACCTCCTCGACGCTGCCCTGCGCTATGACGGTGCCGCCTTTCGCGCCCGATTCGGGGCCGATCTCGATCAGGTGGTCGCACTGGCGAAGCACGCGCACGTCGTGGTCGACGATGAGCACGGAGTTGCCGTCGGCGATGAGGTCGTCCACCACGCCGAGCAGCCCGTCGACGTTAGAGGGGTGCAGGCCGATCGAAGGCTCGTCGAGCACGTACAGCACGCCGGTCGTGCGGTTGCGCACCGCGCGCGTCAGCTGCACGCGCTGCAGCTCGCCAGTCGAGAGCGTCGACGAGGCGCGGTCGAGCGAGAGGTAGCCCAGGCCCAGCTGCTGCAAGCGCGCGACGGGCTCGGCCATGCCGGCAAGGATGCTCTCGGCCATGGGCCGCATCTCCTTAGGCAGCGAGGGCGCGACAGTCGGGATCCACTCGGCAAGCTCGTCGAGCGTGAAGGCGGTGGCCTGCGCCAGGTTGATGCCGCAGAGCGTGGTCGAGCGCACCTTGTCGGAGAGCCTCGTGCCCGCGCAATCGGCGCAGGGCGCTTCCTTCAGGAACTTCGCCACGCGCTTGAGGCCCTTCTCGTCCTTGACCTTCGACAGCGCGTTCTCCACCGTGTAGATGGCGTTGAAGTACGTGAAGTCCATCTCGCCGGCGATGCCGGTCTTCTCGTTGTGGTACAGCAGGTGCTTCTTCTCGGCGGGGCCGTGGTACACGATGTCGCGTTCCTCGGGCGTCAGCTCGCAGAACGGCACGTCGGTGCGCACGCCCATCTCGCGGCAGATGTCCTTCATGAGCGACCACATGAGGCTGCCCCACACGACCACGGCGCCCTCGTCGATGGTCTTGGACTCGTCGGGCACGAGCGTGGCCGGGTCGACGGTGCGCACGACGCCCGTTCCCGCGCACGTGGGGCAGGCCCCCGCGCTGTTGAAGGCCATCTCCTCGGCGCCGGGCCCGTAGAAGCGCTCTCCGCACTCGGGGCATTCGATCTCGCGCTCGAGCGCCACGTTCATGGTGGGCGGGGTGGGGTGCCCGTTGGGGCACACGTGGCTTCCCAGGCGCGAGAACGCCAGGCGCAGGTAGTTCAGCAGCTCGGTGGAGGTGCCGAACGTCGAGCGCACGTCGGGAATGCCCGGCCGCTGCCGAAGCGCCAGGGCCGCGGGCACGTGTTCGACGAGGTCGACGGCAGCGCGCGTCGTCTGCGAGATGCGCCGGCGCGTGTAGGTGGAGAGCGCGTCCAGGTAGCGCCGCGAGCCCTCCGCGTACAGAACGCCCAGCGCCAGCGACGATTTCCCGCTGCCCGACACGCCCGCGATGCCCACGAACTCGCCCAGGGGAATGTCGACGTCGACGTCTTTCAGGTTGTGCTCGCCCAGGGGAATGTCGACGTCGACGTCTTTCAGGTTGTGCACGCGCGCCCCGCGCACGCTGATATGGTCTGGCTGTTGAGTCATGGGGACATTATAGAACGGGGTAAGCTCCAGGGCTTGAGCCATGCAATGAACCGTTTTCGCAAAACGGGCTCAGAAATGATAAAGCAGCTGATTTGTGAGACATGATTGTATCAACTGAGGTTGTCTGAGCGGGGCAAATCACTTCAGGCTGTATCTGGCGTGCCCAATGCCTGCTCCATTGGGGTTTGCGATGCTATGATTAAAACGGTTACAACCTGAATTCGCATGGTTCTAAGGAGACGAGATGAAGTGCCCGAAATGCGATGCACAGCTTCCCGATGGGTATAGGTTTTGCTACAAATGCGGGACCATGTTTGCCTTTCCGGGCGAGACCCCCGAGGAATCCGTGCGACTGGCAAAGGAGCAGTATCAAAAGTACGTGCAATATGTGAGAGCGCAGCAGGCCCAGCAAGAACAGCAGCCACAGTCATCGCAGCAGCCACAGCAAACGGCACCTGAACAGCAGCCTGCACAGCAGACCGCATTGCGCTGATCACAGAGGAGCGTCCAGAAGTGAT
>CACWWI010000090.1 GCA_902764575.1 uncultured Coriobacteriaceae bacterium | reverse complement strand
GCCCGACATCCTGCACGGTAAGCGCATCGTGACTCTGGACGTTTCCGCCCTGGTAGCGGGCTCGAAATACCGCGGCGAGTTCGAGGAGCGCATGAAGAAGTGCATCAAGGAGGTCATGGACGCGGGCGACATCATCCTGTTCATCGACGAGATCCACACGATCATCGGCGCGGGTTCGGCCGAGGGCTCCATCGATGCCGCGGCCATCCTCAAGCCGCCGCTGTCGCGCGGCGACATCCAGGTGATCGGCGCCACGACCACCGAGGAGTTCCGCAAGCACCTCGAGAAGGACAGCGCGCTCGAGCGCCGCTTCCAGCCCATCACCATCGGCGAGCCCAACGAGGAGCAGGCCGTGCGCATCATGGAGGGCCTGCGCGACCGCTACGAGGAGCATCACAAGGTGCACTTCACCGACGAGGCGCTCCAGGCCGCCGTCCAGCTTTCCAACCGCTACATCCAGGACCGCTTCCTGCCCGACAAGGCCGTCGACGTGCTCGACGAGGCCGGTGCGCGCATGCGCATCCGCAACATGACGCTGCCGCCGTCCGTCCGCGAGATCGACGACGAGCTGCGCCGCTGCAAGTCCGAGAAGGAAGAGGCCATCGCCTCGCAGGACTTCGAGCGCGCCGCCGCGCTGCGCGACGAGGAGAACACGCTCAAGGAGCGCCGCGAGGAAGCCGTGAAGGAATGGGAGGAGCAGTCGCAATCGGCCGTCCAGGAAATCACGCTCAAGGACATCGCCGATGTCGTGTCCATGACCACGGGCGTTCCCGTGTCCAACCTCACCGAGGCCGAGACCGAGAAGCTCCTGCGTATGGAAGACGTGCTGCACCAGCGCATCATCGGCCAGGAAGAGGCCGTCACGGCGCTCTCGAAGGCAATCCGCCGCTCGCGTTCGGGCCTGAAGGACCCCAAGCGCCCCGCCGGCTCGTTCATCTTCCTGGGCCCGTCGGGCGTCGGCAAGACCGAGCTCTCCAAGGCGCTCGCCGAGTTCCTGTTCAATTCCGAGGACGCGCTCATCAGCTCTCGTGGGCTCGCCTCCGGGCTACGTCGGCTTCGACGAGGGCGGCCAGCTCACCAAGGCCGTGCGCCAGCGCCCGTACTCGGTCGTGCTCTTCGACGAGATCGAGAAGGCGCACCCGGACGTGTTCAACATCCTGCTGCAGATCTTGGAAGAGGGGCGCCTCACCGACGGCCAGGGCCGCACGGTCGACTTCCGCAACACGGTCATCATCATGACGTCGAACGTGGGCGCGCGCGACATCGCGCAGACGCAGACGCTCGGCTTCTCGTCGGAGCCTAACAAGGGCCTGTCCGACAAGGAGATCCAGAGCCGCGTGATGTCGGAGCTCAAGAAGATGTTCCGCCCCGAGTTCCTCAACCGCATCGACGAGATCATCGTGTTCAAGAGCCTCACCGAGGAGCAGATCGTCGATATCGTTCGCCTGATGATCGGCGACCTGCGCGAGCGCATGATCGAGCAGAACATGTCGATCAACCTCACCGACGAGGCGTGCAAGCTGGTGGCGAAGGAAGGCACCGACACGACGTTCGGCGCCCGCCCGCTGCGCCGTGCCATCCAGCGCCTCATCGAGGACCCGCTCTCCGAGCAGATTCTCGAGGGCCGGTGGACGAGCGGCATGATTGTGGAAGTGGACGCCAAGGACGGCGAGCTCGTGTTCGAGCAGGGCTCCGGCGACATCCCCGAGCCGCGCAAGCGCGACACCATCGCCCAGGAAGCCGAGCTGCTGCTGCGCGATTACGACCTCGGCCACGCCAGCATCCCTTCCGGCGGCCTAGCCAGCGGCGGAGCAAGCGACTAGAGCACCAACATGAGGGCCCGCGCAAGCGGGCCTTTATATTTTGCTCGATAGGCACCTTCCACCTTTTATACGAGGGAGTATTCATGCGGGTCATTCGTGTGGGGCGGTTTCCCTTGTATAATGGCCTACCAGGAAACTGAGAAGGAGTGCTTGATGGAATCTGGGACAGGCAGCATGCGGACCGATGCTGACGTCACGAGGGGCGATTCGCTGATCGACGCCGAGCAAGTCGATACGATTGCCGATGCACCGAGGCTTGAACAGGGCAGTATCGACTTCGATGCCCTGAGCGCCTCGCTCTGTGGGCTCGAGGGCAAGCTCGACAAGAATCCCAAGACCGCGGTGATCATACTCGCTGGCGGCACGGGCGACCGCTTCGGCCGCGAGGGCGGCAAGCAGCTCGTAGAAATCGCCGGGCGCCCTGTGCTCACCTGGTCGGCGGAAACGTTCGACGCGGTGGGCGACGTGGGCCTCATCGTCATCGTGTGCCCCGAGGAGCGCCAGGAGGAATACCTCAAGCGCGCCATCGACCCGTTCCCGTTCGTCACGCCCGTCGCCGTGGCACCGGCAGGCCCCACGCGCCAGGAATCGGCGTTCTCGGGCCTCGAGTACGTTCCCGAGGACTACGAGTTCGTCATCATTCACGACGGCGCCCGCCCGCTCATCACGCCCGAGCTGGTGGAGCACACCATCGCCATCGTGAAGGGCAACTTCGACTGCGACGGCGCAATCGTCGCGTTCCCCGCCATCGACACCCTCAAGGTGGTCGAGAACGGCGTGGTGCAGGGCACGCCCGACCGCAACGTGTTCTGGAACGCGCAGACGCCGCAGGTGTTCCGGGCGGGCATCTACCGCCGCGCCCATGCGTCCGCGCTCTCTGACGGCTTCGTGGGCACCGACGACTCGTCGCTCATCGAGCGCCTCGGCGGCCGCGTGCTCGTCGTAGAGGGCCCGCGCGACAACATCAAGCTCACCGTGCCCGAGGACTACAAGATGCTCGAGTCCGCGGTGCGCAAGCTCCACTGCAAGGGAGCCGAATAATGGGGGAGAACGCTTCTGTCGATCCAAGGGCCCTGCGCATCGGGCAGGGCATGGACGTGCACGCGCTCGTAGAGGGGCGCAAGCTCATCATCGGCGGCGTCGACATCCCGCACACTCGCGGGCTCGACGGCCATTCCGATGCTGACGTGCTCACGCACGCCATCATGGATGCGCTGCTCGGCGCGGCACGCGGCGGCGACATCGGCAAGCTCTTCCCGCCCGACGACCCCGCCTACAAGGACGCCGATTCCATAAAGCTGCTCGCCCACGTGGCGGACTACGTGCGCGAACTCGGCTTCGAGATCATCGACGTCGATTCGGTCATAGCCGCGCAGGCGCCCAAGCTCTCGCCTCACCGCGATGCGATGCGACAGAACATCGCCCGCGCCATGGGCGTGCCTGTCGAGAACGTGGGGGTGAAGGCCACCACCACCGAGTGGCTCGGCTTCGAGGGCCGCGAAGAGGGCATCTCGGCCACGGCGACCTGCCTTCTAGCGCGATGTAGCAACTAGCGCCCTGACGTGCCGCCTTCTGGGGAACGGCATGTCGGATGAGCGTTAAAGCCCCAGGTGAACGGCTTATCCTCCCGAAAGGACCCAACACATGATTCGCATTTACGACACACGCATGCACAAGAAGGTGGACCTCGAGACGCTCGAGCACGGCAAGGTGAAGATGTACGTGTGCGGCCCCACGGTGTACAACTACATCCACATCGGCAACGCGCGCACCTTCATCAGCTTCGACATGATCCGCCGCTACCTCGAGTGGCGCAAGTTCGAGGTGATCTTCGTGCAGAACGTCACGGACGTCGACGACAAGATCATCAACAAGGCCAACGAGGAGGGCCGCAGCGCCGCCGAGGTGGCCGAGGAGTACACGAAGGCGTTCATCGAGGACATGCATGCCGTGAACGTGAAGGACCCGACCGTGCGCCCGAAGGCCACGCAGGAGATCGACACGATGATCGACCTCGTGCAGGACCTCATCAACACCGGCCATGCCTACGCCACCGACGACGGCGACGTGTACTTCAGCGTGCGGTCGTTCCCGAGCTACGGCTCGCTTTCGGGCCGCAACATCGACGAGATGGAGGCCGGCCACCGCGACCTGCGCACCGAGGGCATCGAGGAGCGCAAGAACGACCCGCTCGACTTCGCGCTGTGGAAGGCCGCGAAATCCGGCGAGCCCGCGTGGGAATCACCCTGGGGCATGGGACGTCCCGGCTGGCACATCGAGTGCTCGTGCATGTCCAAGAAGTACCTGGGCCTGCCCTTCGACATCCACGGCGGCGGCTCCGACCTCATCTTCCCGCATCACGAGAACGAGCGCGCCCAATCAGAGGCGGCCACGGGCAAGACGTTCGCCAACCATTGGATGCACGGCGGCATGCTGCAGATCAACGGCGAGAAGATGTCGAAGTCGCTCGACAACTTCTTCCTGCTGCGAGACATCCTGAAGACGGTCGACCCCGCCGTGCTCCGCTTCCTCATGCTGCAGACGCACTACCGCAGCCCGCTCGACTTCTCCGACGAGCGCGTGGACGAGGCGGGCGTCGCGTTCGAGCGCATCAAGAACGCCGTGAAGGGCCTCGATTGGGCCATCCAGCATGCGGAGGGCGATTCGAACGTGCTCGACGCCGACGCAGTCGAGGAGCTCGTGAGGGGAACGCGCCGCGATTTCATCATCGCGATGGACGACGACATGAACAGCCCGAAGGGCCTCGGCATCGTGTTCGACTTCGTCACCGAGGCGAACGCGCTCGTAACCGGCAAGCAGCTCTCCGCTTCCGACGCGCAGTCCGCGCAGGCCATGCGCGACCTGATCGTCGAGCTCATGGGCGTCTTCGGCATCGACCTCGAGGCCGAGCTCGGTGCTGACGAGGGCCTGCCGCCGGAGGTGGAGGAGCTCGTGGCCGCTCGCGCGGAGGCGCGCGCCAACAAGGACTGGCCCCGTGCCGACGAGGCCCGCGACAAGCTCGCCGAGCTGGGCTACGTCGTGAAGGACACCCCGCAGGGCCCGCAGGTCGAGCGCATCTAATGGCTGGCTCACCGGAGCTCCTGGCGCCCGCAGGCGGATGGCCGCAGCTCAAGGCCGCGGTGCGCTTCGGCGCCGACGCCGTCTACCTCGCATGCGACAAGTTCGGCATGCGCGCACGGGCGGACAACTTCGCACTTGAGGAAATGCCCGACGTCGTGGAATTCGCCCACGCGAACGACGTGAAGGTGCATGTGACGCTCAACACGCTCATGGGAGAGTCGGACCTCGCACCGCTGTCGGATTACCTGCGCGCGCTCGGCGACGCCGGCGTGGATGCGTTCATCATCGGCGACATGGGCGCCTTCTCGCTCGCACGCACGCATGCCCCCGACGTCGACCTGCACGTGAGCACGCAGGCGAGCGTGATGAACAGCGAATCCGCGCGCATGTTGCACGACCTCGGTGCGAAACGCATCGTATGCGCCCGCGAGATGAGCGTCGCGGACATTGCCGAGATGCGTGCGAAAACACCTGCCGACCTCCAGATCGAGGCGTTCGTGCACGGCGCGATGTGCGTCGCGTACTCGGGGCGCTGCCTTCTGAGCGCGGCCATGACCGGCCGCACCGCCAACAAGGGGGCGTGCGCGCAATCGTGCCGCTGGAGCTATGCGCTGGTCGAGGAGCAGCGCCCGGGCGAGTACTTCGAGATCGAGGAGGACGTGCGCGGCACGTTCATCCTCAACGCGCAGGACCTCAACATGGTGTCGCACCTCGACGAGCTTGCCCAAGCGGGCGTCGACTCGTTCAAGATCGAAGGGCGCAACAAGCAGGCGTTCTACGTCGCCACCGTGGTCGGCGCGTACCGCAGCGTCCTCGACGGGGGAGACCCCGCGTCGGCCGAGCGCGAGCTGCTCACGATCTCGCACCGCCCCTACGGAACCGGCTTCTACTACGGCCGGGCGAACCAGACGCCCGAGCGCGACGGCTACGTGAAGGAGTGCCTGCACGTGGCGACGGTCGAGGATTGCGAACAGGCAGGCGACGGTGAATGGCGCGTGACCGCGTTCTGCCACAACCGCTTCGAGCGCGGCGATGTGCTGGGCGTCGTGAGCCCCTTCGAGGCACCGAGCGACATCGAGGTCGGCGAGATCCGCTGGCTGGCCCCCGCCGACGGCGGCAAGCCGTTCGTCGAGCGCCCGCCCATGACCCTCGAAGAGGCGCGCGCCCAATCGGTGGAGGTCCCCGCGCCGGTGGCGAACCGCTCGAAGGAGCGCTACGTCTTCCGTGCGCAAAGGCCCGTGAAGCCCGGCGATTACCTTAGGAAACGCGTATAGCGAGCGAAAAAGGGAAGCGCAGCCGCAAGGCTACTTCCTGTACATGACGGCCGCGAAATGCGTCGAGCGGCCGTTCATCCACTGCTCCATCTGCTCTTCGGTGTAGGGCACGCCCGCGCCCTGCTCGGCCTTCACGCTGCTGTCGTTCGCGTAGAACACGCCGTCGTTGTAATAGTAGAACACGATGAAGTGGCCGTCGGGGAACGTGCCCAGCGGCGCGGCCTTGCCGTCGGCGCGCTGCCACTCCGAGCCGGGGCCGGAGGAAATCACGACCACATGCCCCTTCTGCAGCTCCTCGCGCAGCTCGTCGGCGGTCTTGATGTCGCCCACGACGTCCTCAATGCCGATCACGTCGCCGAGGTCGTTGTGCTCGAGCCATTTCGTGCCCTTGTAGCCGATGGCGAGCGTCGAGGTGCCGTTGAAGCCGGGACCTTCCCAAACCGCCACGTTGTCGGTGAAGCGGTCCTCGTGCAGCAGGACGTTGACGCCCACGATGAACGAGGTCGCGCCGCAGTTGCTGCCGTTACCCTGCACCTGGTGGAACTTGGCGCCGTCTGAGTGGTCGGCATCCTTGATGGCCTGCTCGGCTTTCTCGACCGACTGGCGCGCCTCCTCGAGCTCCTGCTGGATGGAGGCCTTGCGTTCCTCGAGGTTCTTCTGCAGCGCGTCGAGCTCCGACTGCTTAGCGTTGGCCTTGCGGACCGTCGCCAGGTAGTGCTCCTCGATCCGCCTGTAGCTCTCGTAGCGGTTGATGGCGTCGTTGAGGCTGTTGCTCTCGAGCAGCATGTCGATGAGCTCGGTCTTGCCGTCCATGTTCTTGTACAGGGCGATCGCGGCCTCGTCGGACATCTTCTGCGCGGCCTTCAGCTCTTCCTTCACCTGCGAGATCTGGTGCACGGTCTGCATGATCTCGTGGTCGTTGCGGCCCTGTTCGTTCAGGACGTACTCGTAGTTGGTGACGGCGATCTGGTACTGCTCGTTCAGGTCGTCGAGGTCGACGGCGTACGCGGGGAGCGCGAACATGCACGACGCAACCGCTGCAGCCAGCGCTGCAGGTGCGATGAAACGTGCAAATAGCCTCATGTGCGCATACACCTCCACAGTGAATTCGTAAGATGTCATTATAGCTTTCAGGGTTCCCGTCAAGACCTTTATCTGGGGCTTTCTATCACTTCGACAGCAATTTGTAATGTTTCGTCGACCGTCGGTGGCGAATCGTTTCGGGTTGCTCAGGATTCAGGGCGATTCTCGCGTCCATGCGCGCTGTGAATTGCTATAGTGGAACCGTACCTGTACATCCGACCGAAGGGGGTCTACATGGGGGCAAAGGCAGAGGAGAAGCTCGAGATTTCCATCGATGAGCTGAAGACGTACCTGCACAAGAATCATTCCGTGTACATGGACGTCGACGGCGCGAGCTACTACCTGACTGACGTGAACGACCGTTATTGGCGCGTTCAGGACACCTCAAAGATGAACGAGAAGAACCATTACGTGGACTGCAGCGAGCTCGTCCCGACGCTCTCCGAGTTCCTCGACCTTCCGTTCGGCGAGGCTGGAAAATCGATCAACCAGCTTTTCGACCAGGCAGTTTTCTACGCATCCGTGAAGCCGGAATAGCCTAGAACAATTTAATAGCGAGAAAACGGCGCGTCCGAGAGGGCGCGCCGTTTCGTTTTTGAAGCACAAGCATGTCCTGGATGAAGAAGCCCCAGCCGCTAGAACGCCTGGATCTCGGATATGCCGCAATCGTCGTAGCGCTTCCCGTCATACGTCGGGGCATACGACGAGTTGATGGTAATGCGTATGCTCGACGTATTGACGGCGCTGGGGAAGTTGACCGTCTGGTAGTCGTTGTACTTCCTCGTTAGCGTGGTCTTGTACGTCGAGCCGTCCGAGAACGTGAACGTGATGTCCTTCGGGCAACGGTTCTTCGTGAACACTTCCTCGCTCTTGCAGAAGCCGGGCATGATCTTTACGCCGGTCACGTGCTGGGCATCCGAGGCTGAGAGCTCGATCCACTGGCCGGACGCATCGTGTGACGCTTCACCGTCCGTGACCCATGCCGTGCGCGTGTTCCCGTCGACCGCTTGACCCGGAACGTAGGAGTCGACGTCGTCGGACTTGCATACAGACGATGCCGTGGTGCTGGCGAACTTCGGGGGAGTGGCCCCTGCGGTCGAGGATTGGGCGCTTGCAGAGCTGGCAGCGCTAGCGGAGCTCGTGTCGCTCGCCGAGCTGGCCGCCGCGCTTTCGGAGCTCGCGTCGGCCGAACTCTTCGAGGCCGTAGCCGTACTGCTCGACGACGCGCTCGATGCGGGGGAGGCCAAGCCGAACCAATTGGTGTAGATGCCCGCGATGACCACGCAAGCGACGATGATGACCACGGAGGCAACGATGATGACGAGGGGAGCCTTCGATGATTTTCTCGGTTGCTGCACAGGGGCATAGGCCGCCTGTTGCGGCGCGGGGGCGCCCTGGGTCTGTGCGTTCTGCCGGGGCGCCTGAACAGCGTTCTGCTTAGCGCCGCAATGGACGCAAATAGGGACGGTTTTTCGATTGCATGGAGTGACCGCGGGCGTTTAGTAGTTTATAAGACCTTGGACCGTGGCGAGATGCTAGATTATTATAAAAACCATATCAGCAAACTAGACGAGTGCGGGTTTGTATTCCACGCACGTATAGCAACACACGGGACAAAAATTCTCTCAAACTGTCACGGTTGGACATGCTTAAAGGGCAAATATGCGTTTTTTCATAACGGCATTTTGGATATAACAGCCCGCAACAACATGACGGACTCGGAGACGTTTTTGCGCGACATTTACGAGCCGATTGCAAGCAAGTACGGACACGAGGGCGCAATACCCGCAATACAAGCAATAATAGGCAGTAGCAAATTTGCGTTTATTGATAACGGCGGAAGAATCAAATTGTACGGGCAGTACATAGAGAAAAACGGCGTATATTATAGCAACATGCATTTTGCATATCAGTACGAGCGCGAGCGCGGGCACATATCGAGATACGCCCGCCCGTTTGTAAGTGATTATCCATACCCATATTAACACGGTTTTGAGTTTTTTGGTGGCCCGTTGCCGATTGGTGACGGGCCTATTTTTTGTGTGTTGCCCTAACCGAACGGGATGAAATC
>CACWWI010000089.1 GCA_902764575.1 uncultured Coriobacteriaceae bacterium | reverse complement strand
GTGGCTCCGTCGTCTAGCGGTTTAGGACGCCGCCCTCTCAAGGCGGAGGTCGCCGGTTCGAATCCGGTCGGAGCTACCAAATACCCAGGTCAGAGCTTCGTGCTTCTGACCTTTTTTCTTGACTGGAGGTGCCGGTCAAGAATCGTTCCCGGCTTTGTTCCGACAGTAACGCTTTTACTCGCTGGCAATTCCTCCAAATTTCATTCCGTTATCCATTGATATCGGGCGTTGCGTCGATTTCGTCTGGCAGTTTATCGATGACATCTTGCAAGCATCGCGATTCCTCGAGCGCCGTCATGGTTGCCAGGTGGGGTTCCGCATAGATTCCTTTCCAGAAATGCTCCTCGTATTCGGGACGGCACTCGAATGCGAGGGAGGGCTCTTCCGTGGAGAAGCGGGTATGAACACCCGGTTTATTCCCCCTCGCATCGAGCTTTATCCATTTGCCGCCAACATAAACAGCATTGAATGCGTGAACGCAATACCCCATGGAATCGTCGTCGGCGAGTGTGATGCGTTGGAAGCAGAAGCCTGCCGGGACGCCCTGCGAGCGCAGCAGCGCGGCGAGGAGGTTTGCCTTGGCGTGGCAGATGCCCGTCCTGTGCTTAAGGACGTCGGAGGCCCTTGCTGTAATCACTGTAGCGCCGCAGTCGAAGGAATGGGGTATCTCGTCGCGTACGAATTCGAAGGCAACCCTGGCTTTTTCAATATCGCTCATGCCGTCCGAAAGCAACTCGGAGGCTAGCGCTTGGATATTATCGGCGTCGAAGTCGATATATTCGCTGGCTGCTAGGAAATTGTCCATAGTATCTCCGTCATCGTTGTGCGAGGAGCTGAGATGCACTTATCCGGCGGTGGAAAGAACGCGGGCGGCTTTTTCCAACGCGGCCTCGCGCATGAAGGTGGATTTCTTCACTCCCGAAATTTCGGCAGCCTTCTCGATCATCTTGGCTCCGGATTGGGGGCACTTGAAGGAGAGGTTCGCGTTGGGTTCGTTCGAGAGTCTGGGCCTGCCGGCGCGCAGCTCGACGAGCTGGCCCTTCCAAGTACCGTCCTCCCATTCTTTCGCTCTCGCTTCGATCTCCTCGTCGGTCAGGACGTATCCGTTTGCAAGCTTGTATTCGGTCATAGTCATCGTCTCCTCGCGTCCTCGACTTCGTTGCGTGTCCGCTTGGAAAGCGGCGTGTTCGCATGGTAGACGAGCCATCCGTCCACGGTGGGAACTCCCACCATCTCGATTTCTCTACCGTTCGAGTCGACCCCGATCCATAGGTACTCGGGGAAATTCGGGCTGTCTGGGCGAAGCGCCTCGTAGTAGGTATTCTCCCAGGCGACCCTTACATCCTCTTCCGTCAGCTGTGGGTGCCTCTCGAGTACTCTGGGATGGATTGTCAGCTCACCCATCGTTTCTTCGCTTGCTAATTTACTACTACAATATTGTAGTACTTTATCATCAATCATACAAGGTCCTTCGCGTCAACGCTTCCAACCCTATTGCGCTGCGTATTCTACGTTTCGGGATAACTTGCCAGACTTCATTTCTGGGCAAGAGAATACCTCGGTAGGCGCTGTGTCCGCCTGGTGCGCTTCTCCCCGCATCTGCCACGTAATCAACTCTGTAATTGGCAGCACTTTCGGTTTTCGGAAGTCAAGAATTGGTCAAGAATCCAGTCAAGCATTGTTCCAAAAGGAGCGTTTCGGACTGTTAGGGAGTGTAAGTAGGAAAAGATCTCTGACCAGCGAAAACGTTCCGAAGTGTTATGCAGCGTTTTACGTTTCGAGCGTCCTCTCAAGGCGGAGGTCGCTTTCGAATCCGGTCGGAGCTACCAGAAATACTATACTGTCGCAAGCAGGCATCCACCAATTCTCGCAAATGCGACGCGGAGGCAATGGAACCAGAAGCGAGTTAGCACCGACCTCAATCGTAATCACCGCCAATATGTGCAAGCCAGTAGATGAAAGGTGTCATGACATGGGAGTTCTAGAGGAAAGATGGGAACGTGTTAAAGGCGCGATCGCGCTCGAGCCAGTGGACAAGACGCCCCTCGTTTCCGGGGCGGCGGCCGTCGCCGCAACTTTCACCAACACGCTTATCAGCGATTTCATTTCCGATCCGGTGAAGAACGTGGACTGCAATATCGAATGCGCGAAGATGATGGGGGAGGTCGACGGCATTCAGGCTCCAACGTCCATCCCGTTCGGACTGCCGGTTATCTGGCTCTCCAACATCAAAGTCCCCGGTGAGGATCTGCCCGATGACGAGTTGTGGCAGGTGGCCGAGGCGGAGCTCATGAGCCAGGATGACTACGACGTCATTTTGGAAAGCGGCTTCGAGTCCTGGTACCAGGATTATATGAAGAACAAGCTGAACGACCCCATGAAGCGGCTAGCGCCGTTCGCCGCGTACGGCTCGACGGCGGTCCAGAGATTCGAAGAGGCGGGCTTTCCCGTGGTCAAGGACGGCTCGCTCCTGACTCCGTTCGAGATGCTGTGCGGCGGCCGCTCGCTCGAAGCATTCCTCATGGACGACATCATGGAGATTCCCGACAAGCTGCTCGAGGTGTTCGCCGTGGTGCAGGAATACAACCTGAATCGCTATGAGAAACGATTCGCGAACCCCGAGACACGACCGTTCGGCGTGTGGGTGGGCGGCTGGCGCGGCGGCCCAGGCATCCTGAACCCCGAGATGTTCGACACATTCGCCTGGCCGTACTTCGCCGAAATGGTCGACTTGTGCATCCAATACGACGTCGTTCCTATGGCGCACTTGGACTCCAACTGGGACAAAGGCATGGAGCATTTTCTGCAATTCCCCGAAAAGAAGCTGGTTATGTGCCTAGACGGGAAGACCAATATCCGCCACGCCAAGGAGGTCGTAGGCGACAGAATCTGCATCATGGGCGATGTCCCCGCCGAGATGCTCGCTTTCAGCTCTGCCGAAAAGGTCTACGACTACTGCGTTTCGCTCATTCGCGATATCGGCCCTACTGGATTCATCTTGTGCTCCGGTTGCGACATCCCCGTGAATGCAAAACTGGAAAACGTGCAGATGATGTCAAAGGCATGCATCGACGAGGCCAAGAGAGTTTAACGCACGCTTCTTCCAATTGGCCTAGTCGGCGCCTTCGCCAGCTACGCGACTGGGCAGAGATGTTTGCTCGGCGTTGGTGAAATGGGCGACGTCCTCGGGCGTTTCGAGGTAATCCGCCGCATCCCCTGAGGCCTGGCTCCTACAGCTTAGTGGCGATGGCCGAGCGCATGAGCCGCGCCCGGTAGCGCAGTCGGCCATCGCGTCCTTGCACGGGTTGCAGGTCCCGCACGGCTTGCCATTCACCGGCGCATGGCAGAACCAGGTCCTGTGCATGATGGGCATCCAGCCCGATTCCTGCGCCACGCGTTTCGCCTCGGCCTTGCTCACGTCCAGCATCCCGAAATCGAGCCGGCCGAACACTATCTCCGCATCTGAACTCCCATCCTTGGAGACGACGCGGAAGCGCTCGCGTCCGCAAGGCTTCTCGCCGCACGGCGCGAGCAGGCATTGGGCGTCGATCGCCCTTTTCGCCTTGCTCCTCGGCGAATCCTCTACTGCGCATTCAGCCCGCATGCCAAGGCCCTCGCACAAAAGCGCGAATATCTCGTACTGATAGCCCAAGCCGAATTCCTCCGCGAGCCTGCCATAGGCTTCGGATACCCGCTCGTTCGGGAAGTCGCGGTATATCACGCCCCGGTCATACAGGTCCACGTCCAGCACGCGGGCACGCGCGATGCTCCGTACCTGCGGCAAGATGTCGCGCATGGCGGCAAGCTCGTAGGGCATGCCGAGCCTGGCATGGTCGCGGATGTAGAGGGGACGAATGACTAGGCCCTCTACCTGGGAGAGCTGGAGCAGGCGGAACGTCGAGTCCCAGCCTCCGGACCAGAAGAGCCTGATTTCCCTGCTCATGCTGTTTGGTGTGGAGAAGGCGCTTCGTCGGCTGGCTTGTTACTCGCCTATGTTTCGCCCGTCGTCGAAACAGTAGTTTTGGTTCTCGCACTTACCGCCCCAGCCGCCGGAGACGCCCTCGAGCTGCTCGTCGGTGAGCTCGTAGCCCTCCTCCTGGGCGAGTGCAAGCACCTCCTCGGGTGTCTCGCAGCCCTGCAGCTTCGCCTTAACGCCTTCGGACAGGCTGTCATATGAATTCTCGTGTGTCATGGCGCCTCTTTTCGTCTCGGCGGCCTCCTTGGCCGCACTTTTAATTATACGCACCCAGCGCGGCGTCCGTCCCAGCTTCGGCGGGGCCGATAGCTTTCGGGGGCGTCAAGATGCTGTCAAGATGTTGGCGCAGGCGAACGCTTCACCAAGGGCTATTCTGCCGCCATCCCGATCGTCTTGTTATTCCGTTACGGTGCGCGTCCCAATTCCGTGATGCTCGATGTCCTCGAAGACCTGGCGCACGGTGAGCGGTCGCCTTCCTGTGAGCTGTTCGAAATCGTTGGTGAAATCGCTCATCTGGCCTTGGCGGATAGCCCTTCCGAGCCGGCCCCTGCGGAGGACGTGTAGACGATTTTGTCCACGCCTGCGCTTACGGCGGCATCGACAGCGGCCTTGTGGGCGGCCCTGCGCCGCGGCCCCACGAAGGGCACCGAAATCAGAATTGCCGTGTCGGCGCCCGAAAAGGCATGCAAAAGGCCATCGGGATCGTTGAAGTCGGCGATACGCGTTTCGACGCCCGTCCTGGTGTAGGCATCAAGCCCTTCGGCGGACGAGGACGTGAACACCAGGTTTTCGGGCGGGCACAGCTCAAGCAGTTGCGACGCACAGGCACTTCCGAAGTTGCCGCGCACGCCAGTCAGGAGAATCTTGCTCAGAGCTTTGTATTTATACCGTTCGAGGTGTTTTCTTAGAATGGGATGTTTTTGATGCTCATGCAGTGAAATCCGCTATGGCTGCTTGGGGCGGCGTCCAGCATACCGTTGCAAAACTCGGCTCCCGCGCTTTCGGAAAGCTGCGCAATCTCGCCCATGGACGTAGATGCTTTCGCCTTTGCTTTCTGCTCGCTGGTCAGGTTCGTGAACGCGTTTTCAAATGACATGTTCAGCTCCTATCACATACAGACTGAATTACAGAAAATCCAGTGGGCATACGCAAATAATCTAACACAATGCTAAAAACATGAGTCCGAAAAGGCGCACGCGGCACCCTACGACATGTTTCAAAACTCGGTATTCACCAATTGGGCAAAAACGCTGGGGTCGACAATCAACCTTAAGCCCAGGCTTGAGGAGCAATTCCGACGGCAGCGGCAGTGCGGCAACTTGCAATTTCCCCGCGATGGCAATGGGGTAAACTTATGCGCGCTGGAACTAATCACGAAGGAGGGCATCCGACATGAAAGGGAAACGGCGTGTTGTATCGCTCGCGGCGGCTTCGTCGTCCAGCGCGGCGGCAGTGAGCGCGGATAAGGCACCCGACTACTCCCAGAGGGCCAGCTGGTACCGGGTTCCGGAAATCACCAAGGACGTCGACGCGTTCTTCATCTACCCGACAGAGTACCTGGGCACAAACGAGGGCGATCCCGATTACGCCGCGCTCGACAATCCCGATATGGTGGAGGGCGCAGCGAACGACCACAGGATCATGGCGAGCGCGTTCGAGGAGTCCACCAACCTGTTCATGCCGTACTACCGCCAGGCCGGCGCGAAGGCCATGAAGAGCGCCTACGACAAGACCGGGGACGTGCGCACGGTGCTCGCCAAAACCCCCTACGAGGACATAACCGCCGCTCTCGACTACTACTTCGAGAACTACAACGACGGCCGCCCGTTCATCATCGCGAGCCACAGTCAGGGTTCGGCCATCAACAGCCTGGTGCTTAAGGGCTACTTCAAGGAGCATCCCGATTACTACGAGCGCATGGTGGCGTCGTACATGATCGGATTCTCCATCACGAAGGATTGGCTTGCTGATAACCCGCACCTGAAGTGCGCGACTGGCGAAGACGACGCGGGCGTCATCGTCAGCTGGAACACCGAGGGCATCCAAAACGTAGAGCAGAACGCAACGAACGTAGTGGTGATGCCTGGCGCTATCAGCATCAACCCGCTGAACTGGAAGCTCGACGACACGTACGCGCCTGCCAGTGAGAACAAGGGGTCGCTCGTGATAGACGAGAGAGCCGGCACGGCTAGCATCGGCGACATTGGCGCGGATGCGCAGGTGAACGTCGAGCGCGGCGTGGTCGTGACGAACGCCAAGTCCGATCCCATCGCTTTGGCCGAGTTCTTCGGCCCGGCGAGCTTCCACAACGGCGACTACACGTTCTTCTACAACAACATCAAGGACAACGTGGCCAAGCGCATCGCGACTTACAAGGCGAGCCACTAGCAGCAAGCTCGCGAAACGGGCTGCGCCGGCGACCCTTTCCTCGCGACGCAGCCAAAACGGCGCGGCAAGCACGGGGCTGCTTGACCGTGGAATTTGGTTTGCGGATGATAGTAAGGGATATGAGATCCCAATCCCAGTTGCGAGAAGCCCGTGAACGGGGGATGCGGCAGTAGTGACGGGCTTCGAGCCTCATCTGCACCAGCCGAATTCATAGATTTTGAGGATGAGCGCGCGACGAATGTCGCGCGCTCTGCGTAAACGAGGGCGCATGAATTGCGTGATGGATGCGATGAGGCTACGCGTCAATCGGGATGATGCACTCGTAGCAGAACTCGTCGGGCTGTATGTGAGCGCCGACGTACGGCGCGACGAGCGCGATGAGCCTTGCGGGGCCGGTGGGCTCAAGTCCCGACCTGTCTAGCCCCTCGTACAGTTGCTCCCAGAGCTCCGGTATGACGGAGTAGTCGCCGAAACCGAGTATGGAAAGGGCATCGGTCTCCGGGAAGAACCGCAGGTTGGGGTCCGCGTCTGCATCCGGCCCGGGCACGACGGGGAAGCAGAGGGTTACGTGGTGAGCCAGCGAAGGGGACTGCGACCACGCCCGCCAATCGTCGGCTAACGCCGCGCCGGGCTCGCTGCCGAGCAGGCGGTACCCCTCGCTCATGCACTTCTCGTGGACGACGTAGGCCAGCGTCGCGACCTCCTCGGCCGACGACGCCGAGACGTCGGCGCAGTAGTAGGTTACAGGGGGCAGCACCGTGTGCTGGAACACTGCGCGGCACAACGGTATTGCAGCGTTTGCGGAGGGCGTGGGTGTGGATTACATCGACCTGAACGTGGAACCGACCAAAGTGGCCATCGATTGGCAGGCCGACACGCGCGATGCGGGCGATCACATGAACCTGTCGGGCGCGATGAAGGTGTCGTCGTTCATCGGGAAGTACCTGAGTGACGCCTACAGCCTTCCCAGCCACAAGCAGGATGAGGCTTACCGCTCATGGAACGAGGCCTTTGCCCGCTATGAAAGCCGAATAAAGGAATAAAGCCGCTCCGGTGCATATTGCAGTCAAAGCGCCCCGAGCCAGGAAACGCGGCTCGGGGCGCTCAAGTTCTTGCTCTGGTTAATTATCGGCAGCCCTGTCAATCGGGAGGGCGGCCATCTTCTATCTTGCTAGCGGCCTACACCATAAACGCCGCATTTGTCAGCAGGGCAGCCCCACTCGTGCTCCGAGCACCAACCGCCGGCGATGCCGTCGAGCTCCTCGTCGGGAATCTCCATGCCCTCCTCCTTGGCGAGTTCCAGCAGCTCCTCGGGGGTGCGGCATGCACGTGCCTTCTCCTTCAACTCTGGCGAAATGTCCTTGGCGTTCATCTTCTTGCCTCCTTCTGCTTGTTTTGTCTTCTGGCTCTTGCCGGCACTCTGCCAGCGCTGTTACCACGTTTCGTAGTTCTGCTACCAATATATACGAAAGCGATCCCCATTCCGTCTCAACAAATTTCCTGCGCCGCGCCGTCGACTCGCGCGCACGGAGAAACGGCCGGCTTCCGTTTTGTGGGGAATTCGTCACCATTGGCGGCAGTGGTTTGGGTACGGTTCGGCGGTATAATGTGCAACGGCTTCGCCAGTGTGCTCAGGCCCCCGAAAACTGGGGGAAATTGAGAGATTGCCGGGTCTGGCGAAGAAGATGAAAAATGATGAGACGGGTTCGCCGTTCCCGCGTATAAGGTTATAGGCAAGCAAAACAGCGGCATCGCCATCGGGCGGCACTGAGACGAGAGGAAGGATCAGGCATGGAGGAGTACGGCAAGAAACTGACCCCCGAGCAGATTCTCGAAGCAGCGAAGGAAGAGGGCTACGAGCTCTCCGACGAGGAGCTGGACGGCATCGCCGGCGGCGGCGAGTGGAAGAACGATTGCTGCCCCACTTGCGGGCACACGGGCACCATGTACTGCCCGGGCACGGGCAAGTCGAGGTGCGGCAAGTGCGGGAGCACCTGGTAGTGGCGTGAAACGCCGCGGGTTTCGCGGCGACACGGTGGCTAGGCCGACGGAGGGTCGGCCGTGAATAGCCGGGCGCATGTGCCCGGCAGGAAGAGTGGAGGTTTACCATGTGCTTCAGACCAAGTGCAGTAGCAGGGAACGAGCCCCAGGTCCAAATGGGCAAATGCCCAAGCTGCGGGCAGCCCGTGGCGGCGAGCGTCGGCATCACGTCCGGCACTTGCCCGCACTGTGGAAAGCCCATCCCGGGCGATCCCAAGAATGAACCGGGGAATGTCGATCCCGCCAAGAACGTCAAGATCCTCTAAAGGAGCCGAACCGGCGCCGCGTTTGCGGCGCCGGTTCGCCAACTACAATACGTACATGGCCAAAGGGGCCCCTTAGCAGGGGTGCTCCTTTTGTGCTCTCGGAATGAGTCAATATTCACTTTTTTGTAATCGTGGTGCGAAGCGTGGGGCCCTGATAGTCCGGCGATACGGAAGAGGTCGCTATGGATGCATCGATGAAGAAGATCAACGCAGTGTGGGGATGGCTGTCCATCATCGCCCTTCTGGGGCATCTGGCAACCATGTCCTATTCTCTTCTCACCGGCTGGTACGACTTCGCCATCTGCAAGGCGCTTGCCTACGCAACCGCCATCACGGTTGGCGGTCATGTGGTGTTCGCCCTGATAGTCGTGATGTTCTTGCACGACGGTGCAAATCTGGGCGGCAATGCGGGCCTCAACAAGCGCACCATCCTCCAGCGCGCATCAGGAATCGCGATCCTGGTGCTGCTTGTCGCGCACGTGCACTCGTTCGGGTTCATAACCGCCGGGGAACCGCTCGACGCTCCAACGAAGGCGTTCATCATCGTCACCGAAGTGCTGTTCTTCGCGGCAATCTGCACGCATCTGGCAACGTCGTTTTCGAAGTCGCTCATCACTTGGGGGCTCATCCGCGAAGAGTCCACCGAACGGCGCGTCAACCTCATCGCCGAAATCGTATGCGCGGTTCTCTTCGTCGTTCCCTGCTTTGCGCTCGTGCGCTTCGTCCTAACTTGGATGACGTGATGGGCGAGGCATCCCGAAAAGTCCTGGTCGTAGGCAGCGGCATCGCCGGGTTGTCCGCGGCAATCTGCGCCGCCGAGCGGGGATTGCACGTCGTCTTAGTTTCGCCCTACGCATCGGAGCGTGCCCAATCGGTCATGGCTGCCGGCGGCATCAACGCCGCGCTCGACACCATGGGCGAGAACGATTCGATTGCACTGCATGTGCGGGAGACGCTCGCGGGAGGGTGCTTCCTTGAAAACCCCGCGACGATCGAGGCGTTCTGCTCAGAGGCGCCCGATATCGTCCGCTGGCTCGAGAGCATCGGCGTCGTGTTCAGCCGTCGGAGTGATGGCGAGATTGCGCAGCGCGATTTTGGCGGGCAAAGCAAGCGTCGCACCGCCTATGCCGGCGCCTCGACGGGCAAGCAGATAGTAACCGCGCTCGTCCAGAAATGCCGAGAGCTCGAAATAGCCGGCACCGTCGAGCGGCGCCTCGGGCTCACGTTCCACTCGGCGCTCATCGAGGACGGCGTGTGCTATGGTGCGGTTTTCGCCGACGTGGCGGACAACGGCATCGCAAGCATCGAGGCGGATGCAACCGTCTTCGCGGTCGGGGGCATGAGCGGGCTTTTCAGAAAGGCAACGGGCTCGAGGCTGTGCGACGGCTACGCTGCGGGGCAGTTGCTGGGCCAGGGCGTGGAGATGCGCAACTTGGAGTTCATCCAGTTCCACCCCACCGCGATCGAGACTCCCTACAAGCACATGCTCATGACCGAGGCTGCCCGCGGCGAAGGGGGACGCTTGTACTACCTGAGCGAGGGCAGGCGCGTCTACTTCATGGAGGACCTGTACGGGGAGCGCGGCAACCTCATGCCGCGCAACGTCGTTGCGAAGTGCATCGCCACATGCCCTTCGCAGGTGTACCTCGACATCAGCTTCCTCGGCGCCGAGCTCATCCACGAGCGCCTGCAGGAAGTCTACGACCTGTGCCTCGATTACCTCAAGCTCGACGTCACCGAGGAAAGCATCCCGGTTGGTCCGACGGTGCACTTCTTCATGGGCGGGATTCGCGTTGACGACGACCACCGCACCAACGTCGAGAACCTGTACGCAATAGGGGAATGCGCCTCCAAGTACCACGGTGCCAACCGGCTCGGCGGCAATTCGCTGCTGGCGGCTGTATATTCCGGAAGGGTCGCTGCGCGGGCGATCTCCGAGGCTGCTCCCTCGGTCGCATCCGGACGCCGTCCCTCGTTCGATGCCCAGATATCCCAGGCGCGCGTCGAGCTCGCCACGTTGGAGCCCGGTAGCCTGCTCGCGATGTCCGAGGTCTTGCAGCCGCTCTCCCGCATCTTGCACGACAGCGTGGGGATCCTGCGCGATAGGGAGCATCTTGAGCAAGGGATGGAAGCGCTCGGCGGCCTCGATGGCGCAGCGGCCGCGTTGCCTGGGGCGAACGAGCCCTGGTGCGGGGATTACCGTGCGCCGTCCCTCCTGCTTATCGCACGGGCCATCCTGCTCAGCGCCCTGCATCGCGAAGAATCGCGCGGCGCGCACCAGCGCGTCGACTTCCCCGAAACCAACGAGGCCTTGCGGCTCTGCTCGGTTGCACGGTGCGAAAACGGGAGCATCACCGTTTCGTACGTCGATGAGGCCGGCTCGGCCGAACGTCCCAGCGCGATGGGCGGTGAGCTCCGATGATCGTAAGGATTAGGCGTCAAGGCGCCCATGAAACTACGGGCTATTGGCAGAGCTTCGACTACGATGCACGGGGCGTCATGACGGTGGCAGGGATGCTCGACGAGCTGAACCGGCGCGAGGAGCTGCTCGACACGAGCGGAGAGCCGGCCCGTCCCATCCGCTGGGAATGCAGCTGCATGCAAGGAGTGTGCGGCTCCTGCGCGATGGTGATAAACGGGAAGCCGAGCCTTGCTTGCCTGGCGTTCATCGACGCCGACGCGGCTGACGTCCTCACGGTGGAGCCGCTGTCCAAATTTCCCGTGGTGGTGGATTTGGTCGTCGACAGGGCCTGCATCTTGGAGCACCAGAAGGACGCCCTGATGTTCCTCGGGAGCAAGCGCCCCGCCAACCCGCGCGAAGCCGGGCAGCAATACACGGTTGCCAAGTGCCTGAAGTGCGGACTGTGCTTGGAGGTCTGCCCGAACTACGTCGGCGGAGAAGGCAGGTTCTACGGTGCCCCGTTAGCCAACGAGGCGT